>NZ_JBDJAC010000036.1:0-1067 GCF_039652615.1 Fulvimarina fulva | reverse complement strand
CTAGGTGTTCAGTCCCGCACTGTGGTGGTAGCTTATCGCGCCAGCAGAGGGATGCGCTATGGGACAAGTTCTTCACGGATGCGCCACGACCACGCACGCTGTCCGAGCAGCAATACAGCGATCGAAAGCTTCGGTCCCGCAAATCGCCGAACGCTACGGGTTGAACGAGAAGACCGTCCGCAAGTGGCGGAGCCGAAAGACGGTCGAGGACACCGCGATGGGTCCGAAGAACCCGCGTTCGACGGTGCTTTCACCCGAGCAGGAGGCGGCCTGCGTCGCCTTCCGTCGTCATACACTGCTTCCGCTCGATGACTGCCTGTACGCGCTGCAGGACAGCATTCCGGAGCTGACGCGCTCGAGCCTTCACCGGCTCTATCAGCGTCACGGCATCTCTCGGCTCCCTGACATGAAGTCAGAAATCGAGCCGAAGAAGGCGTTCAAAGCCTATCCGATTGGTTACATCCACATCGATATCGCGGAAGTGCGCACCGATGAGGGCAAGCTGCACATGTTTGTCGCCATCGATCGGACCTCGAAGTTCGTCTTCGTGCGGCTCGAGGAGAAGGCGACCAGGGCTACCGCATGCCAGTTCTTACGCGATCTGATCGAGGCCATTCCCTATAAGATCCATACCGTTTTGACAGATAATGGCGTCCAGTTCTGCCACCCACCGCGCTATCGAGACGGACCAACAGCCACGTTTATGGGCCACCTCTTCGACCGGATCTGCGCTGCCAACGGCATCGAGCATCGGCTCACTAAGCCGAACCATCCCTGGAGTTCGAGGGGCAAGAAAACGATCCAGTGAATCGTTTTCCCTCGAGAACGGTCAGGTCGAGCGGATGAACCGCACGATCAAGGAGGCGACCGTCAGGCGCTACCACTACGGCACCCATGACCAGTTTCGAGAACACCTCCAAACCTTCGTCGATGCCTACAACTTTGCCAAACGGTTGAAGACCCTGAGAGGCCTCACCCCGTTCGAGCATTTGGTCCGATGCTGGACGGAAGAGCCCGTACGATTCATAAACGATCCAACCCATCACATGCCGGGACTGAACACCTAG
>NZ_JBDJAC010000035.1:0-1094 GCF_039652615.1 Fulvimarina fulva | reverse complement strand
CCGCGCGGCACGGTCGGATAGTTGATCGGCTGGATGTAGATGCCGTGCTTTGCAAGGAGATGGTCCGAGGCCCGCTTGCACAGGTCCGGATCGCCGACGAGGATCGGCACGATATGCGTGTCCGACGGCATGACCGGCAGATCGGCGCTGCCGAGAACCTGCTTCGTGCGGGCCGCCTGGCGCTGCTGGCCATCGCGCTCCGCCTGGCTCTCCTTCAGGTGCCGGATCGAGGCGGTGGCCGCCGCCGCGAGGGCAGGGGGAAGCGCCGTCGTGAAGATGAAGCCCGGTGCATAGGAGCGGACCGCGTCGATCACGTCCTTGGTGCCGGTGATGTAGCCGCCGAGCGTGCCGAAGGCCTTGGCGAGGGTGCCCTCGATCACGTCGATGCGGCGGGCCTCGCCGTCGCGCTCCGAGATGCCGCCGCCGCGGTTGCCATACATGCCGACGGCATGGACCTCGTCGATATAGGTCATGGCGTTGTAGGTCTCGGCAAGATCGCAGATCGCGCCGATCGGGGCGATATCGCCGTCCATGGAATAGACGCTCTCGAAGACGATCAGCTTGGGCTGGTCGACCGGCGCGGCTTTCAGAAGCTCTTCGAGATGGGCGAGATCGTTGTGCCGGAAGATCTGCTTCTTCGCGCCGGACTTCTTCACGCCCTCGATCATCGAGGCATGGTTCAACTCGTCCGACAGGATCAGGCAGCCCGGCAGGAGCTTGGCAATCGTCGAGATCGAGGCTTCGTTGGAGACGAAGCCCGAGGTGAAGACGAGGGCGGCTTCCTTGCCGTGGAGATCGGCGAGCTCCTGCTCCAGCTCGACCAGCGGGTGATTGGTGCCGGAGATGTTGCGCGTGCCGCCGGCGCCCGATCCCATGGCCGAGACGGTGTTCTTCATGGCCTCGACCACGGTTTCGTTCTGGCCCATGCCGAGATAGTCGTTGGAGCACCAGACGGTGATTTCGCGGGCTTCACCCTCGTTACGCCAGATCGCCTGCGGAAAGCGGCCCGCGATCCGTTCCAGATCGGCAAACACCCGGTAGCGCTTTTCGGCGTGAAGGGCCTCGATCGCTTGCGAAAAATGGCGAGCGTAATC
>NZ_JBDJAC010000034.1:0-1175 GCF_039652615.1 Fulvimarina fulva | reverse complement strand
TGAATAGCCCCGAGATTTGTGGACGCCTTCTTCCCTGATTTTGAGGCAAGGAGGTCCGGATGCGGTCTGTCAATTTCACTGATGAGTTCAAGCGCGATGCAGTCGCACAGATCACCGAGCGTGGTTATCCGGTTGCTGAGGTGTCGCAGCGGCTGGGCGTGAGCCCACATTCGCTCTACGCGTGGAAGAAGAAGTTTTCGAAGCCATCAGGAGGCGATGGGGATCAGGCGGCAGAGATACGTCGTCTGAAGAAGGAACTGGCGCGTGTCACCGAGGAGCGCGACATCCTAAAAAAAGCCACCGCGTATTTCGCCAAGGATGCAAAGTGAGATACGCGTTTGTTGCCGAGCATCGCCACCAGTTCACGGTGCGAGCGATGTGCCGCTGCCTGTGCATCCGACCCAGTGGGTTTTACGCCTGGTTGAAGAATCCACTGAGCAAACGGGCTCGGGAAGATGCCCGTCAGACCGAGCTTCTGAGCAAGGCTTGGAAGGAAAGCGGCAGGGTCTACGGCTATCGCAAACTGCATGACGATCTCCTTGATCAGGGCGAGACCAGTTGCGCCAACCGCATTGCTCGTCTCGCCAGGATAGCCGGGATCAAGGCGCAGATCGGCTACAAGCGTCGGCCCGGCTCCTATGGCGGCAAGCCGTCGGTCGTGGTCGACAACACCCTTGCCCGGCAGTTCGATGTCGATGCGCCGGACAGGGCGTGGGTGACAGACATCACCTACATCCGGACCCAGGAGGGCTTTGCCTATCTGGCCGTGGTGATCGACCTGTTTTCCCGCCGCGTTATCGGCTGGTCGATGCAGAGCCGGCAGACGACCGACGTCGTGCTGCAGGCATTGCTCATGGCGGTCTGGCGTCGAAAGCTGAAAAACACGGTCCTGATCCATTCCGACCAAGGCTCCCAGTTCACCAGCATGGACTGGGCAACGTTCCTGAAGCACCACAATCTCGAGCACTCGATGAGCCGTCATGGCAACTGTCACGATAACGCCGTGGCCGAAAGCTTCTTCAATCTCCTCAAGCGCGAGCGGATACGGCGACGGACCTATCGAACACGCGAGGAGGCAAGGCAGGACGTGTTCGATTACATCGAGATGTTCTACAACCCGAAGCGCAAGCACGTCAGGAACGGGATGCTGTCACCCGTTCAGTTCGAACGGCAGC
>NZ_JBDJAC010000033.1:0-1381 GCF_039652615.1 Fulvimarina fulva | reverse complement strand
GGTCACGTCCGTCAAGCTGGTGTAATTTTCTGGGTGGCCTGAGGTCATGATCAGGCGGCTTTCATGGTTGTGATGGTGAGGATCGGATCGATCTCCTCCTTGTCGATCTCTGCGAAGGCCTCGACCATCATGTAGCGGCTTGATGTCTGCCACTCGTCGTTCTGCTCGAAGAGCACGGCGCCTATCAGGCGAACGATCGATGCTTCGTTCGGGAAGATGCCGACGACATCGGCTCTTCGCTTGACCTCCTTGTTCAAACGCTCGATCGGGTTTGTGCTGTGCAGTTTCGTGCGGTGCTGACGGGGGAAGGCCATGTAAGCGAGGACATCGTGTTCGCTCTCGTCCATCAGATCGGCCAGCTTTGGCCACCTTGTCCGCAACTGCTCTGCGACGTGGCGCCAAGTCTCGCCGGCATGCTTTCGGTCGGGTTGTTCGAAGGCCTGCCGAATGGCGGCTGCGACGACGGTATGCTGGCCTTTGGAGACGTGGGCCAGAGCATTGCGCATCCAGTGAACCCGACATCTTTGCCAAGTGGCGTCGAAGACGCGGGCAATCGACGCCTTCAAGCCGCTGTGGGCGTCGCTGATGACCAGCTTCACGCCATCGAGACCGCGGGACTTCAGCGAGCGCAGGAACTCCATCCAGAACGTCTCGGCCTCGGACGGTCCGACGCCCATGCCGATGATCTCGCGTCGGCCTTCGGTATTGGCGGCCACAGCGATTATGGCCGCGACGGAGACGATGCGGCCGCCCTGCCTCTGCTTCAGATAGGTGGCATCGAGCCAGACATAGGGCCAGTCGCCGACGAGCGGCCGGTTCAGGAACTCGCCGACCCGTTCGTCGATGTCCTTGCAGAGCTTGGAGACGGTGCTCTTCGAGATCCCCGATAGGCCCATCGCCTGCACGAGATCGTCGACACGCCGTGTCGAGACCCCGCCGATCCAGGCTTCCTGAATGACGGCAACAAGCGCCTGCTCGGAGGTCTTGCGAGCCTCCAGAAAGCCGGGAAAGTAGCTGCCCTGCCGAAGCTTTGGCACCTTCAGATTCAAGGTGCCGAGACGGGTGTCGAGAGAGCGGTCGCGATAGCCATTGCGCCAGGTCGTCCGCTCGCCGCTGCGTTCGTGGCGTCCGGCGCCGATGAGGCCTTCGACGTCGGCCTCCATGAGGAGCTGCAAGACCGCCTCGGCGATGTTGCGAAGCAAGTCGCCCTGGTCGTGCTTGGCCAGAAGCTCGGAAAGGTCCATGCTGGTCTTGGTCATCGGGGTCTCCGTATGGTTCTCGGTTGAAGTCGCCAAACTCCACCTCGATCATACACCTCGATGGCCACCCAAGATCACACCGGCAGCGCCGGAGAAATTACACCACGTACTCGGACGCTAAC
>NZ_JBDJAC010000032.1:0-1732 GCF_039652615.1 Fulvimarina fulva | reverse complement strand
CCGTTGTCAGCTGCGGGGGTTAGCCATGTCAATGGGAGTGAGGATTTTCCGTCAGGACGTTGGCAGGGCATCGATGCCCGCGGTGTCGCACCTTTTTTAAGGTGAAGCGTGGCTTTTTCGGCCCGTCGTCCGGCAGACCCCTTCTCCCATATCAACGGCATGGGAGGTTATTGCCTTGAAACTTCGTCATTTCGCGACCGCGCTGCTCGCCGTCGCCTTCGCAGGTCCCACCCTCGCGCAGGACAAGATCACCACCATCGAACGGCCCGAATGCGTCGCGCCCGCCCAGCCCGGCGGCGGCTTCGATCTCACCTGCCGCATCGCCCAGCGCGGTCTCGAAGGCGTCCTGTCCAACCCCGTCCAGGTCACCTTCATGCCGGGCGGCATCGGCGCTGTCGCCATCAACCTCTTCAACACCACCCGCACCGACGATCCCAACGCCATCGTCGCCTTCTCCTCCGGCTCGCTCCTCAACATGGTGACGGGCAAATACGGCGAATGGGGCGCGAACGACGTCAAGTTCACCGCGACCGCCGGCACGGACTACGGCGCGATCATCGTGCGCGCCGATTCCCAGTACAAGGATCTCGCCGGTCTGATGAAGGCCCTCAAGGACGACGTCAGCAGCGTCGTCATCGGCGCAGGCGGCTCGGTCGGCTCCCAGGACTGGATGAAGGCCGCGCTTCTGGTGCGCGCCGAAGGCCTCAATCCGCGCGAGATGCGCTATGTCGCATTCGATGGCGGCGGCGACGCGATGAGCGGTCTCCTCGGCGGCTCCATCGCGGTCTATACCGGCGATGTGGGCGAGATCACCAGCCAGCTCGAAGCCGGCACCGTGCGCGTCCTCGCGGTCATGACCAAGGATCGCCTGCCCGCCCCCCTGGCGGACATCCCGACCACCAACGAGCTCGGCTACCCCGATGCCGACTGGGCCATCCTGCGCGGCTACTACATGGGCAAGAACGTCTCCGACGAAGCCTACAACACCTGGGTCTCCGCGTTCGAGAACGCCTACAAGACCGAGGAATGGAAACAGGTCGTCACCGCCCAGGGCCTGCAGGTCTACGACAAGGCCGGCGAAGAACTGCATGACGACATCATGAAGCGCATCGACGTCATGCGCCAGATCGCGCAGGACGCCGGTCTGATCCAGCAATAGCCGTCCTCCCGGCTCGCCTGGCGGCGCGGCCCGATCCCGGACCTCTCGTCGATCCGCTTTCCTGAACGGACGAGGGGCACGCGGAAGGGGCCGCGCCGTATCCCGTCAAAGCCGATGCCGATCCCCCGCCCGGGGCTCGCCGATCGCATCATGCGGGACCGCAAGACCTGGAGAATGAAGCCCGGTTTCGATTTCGGATCTCATACGAAATCCGTTTGATCGCTTCGCGATGACGGATTTAAAGAACGCTCATACGCCGCGCGGGCTTGGATTCCGTCCCCGGCCTGATCAGCCGGAAACGGTATCATGTCCAGGGGCGCTCCGTTCTGACAGCGTGCGCATCCCCTTCAACCTTTCGCAGGGACCGTCTCATGGCCGACCGCATCTTCGCGGGCGCGTTGTTTCTCGTCGCACTCGCCTACACCTACATCGCCTTCTTCATCTTGCAGGCGCCCTTTCAATACGATCCCCTCGGACCGGAAAGCTGGCCGCAGATCCTCGGCGTCGTCGCCCTCCTGTGCCTTGCCTATGTCTTCATCAGGCCGGACAAGGATCGCTTCGACCTGCCCTACA
>NZ_JBDJAC010000031.1:0-1766 GCF_039652615.1 Fulvimarina fulva | reverse complement strand
CGGGGTCTCCGTATGGTTCTCGGTTGAAGTCGCCAAACTCCACCTCGATCATACACCTCGATGGCCACCCAAGATCACACCGGCAGCGCCGGAGAAATTACACCACGTACTCGGACGCTAACCTTTCCCAGTCGTTTCGTAACGAGAAACACATTGCGCAATGGTATATGACATTGACGCACTATGCTGCTTCGCTTCGCGACATGCCACTTGAAGAGATTTCAACAGATGACGTGCTCGCTGTGCTCTCACCGATCTGGCGGACGAAGAATGAAACTGCTTCACGGCTGCGAGGCCGCATAGAACGCGTATTGGACGCCGCGAAAGCGAGGGGATTGCGCTCAGGCGAGAACCCGGCTCGCTGGCGTGGACATTTGGAATTGCTTCTGCCCAAGAGGCAAAAGTTGCAGCGTGGACATCACGCAGCAATGCCGTACAACGCAGTGCCAAAGTTTTTCTCGGAATTGCAAAATCGGCCCGCGCTAGCAGCCTCAGCGCTTGAACTTACAATCCTGACCGCCGCCCGATCAGGAGAGGTTCTAGGCGCAACCTGGGATGAAATTGACTTTGAGACCCGCGTATGGACCGTTCCTGCTGATCGCATGAAAGCGGGCCGCGTTCACCGTGTTCCGCTCTCAGATCAAGCTATGAAAATTATCTTGGCGATGAGGACCGTCCAGAGCAACGATCACATATTCCCTGGGCAGAAAGCAGGCCGCCCCCTCTCTAACATGTCAATGGAAATGGCTATGCGTCGCATGAACCTTGGCCACCTCACTGTTCATGGGTTCAGATCTTCTTTCCGCGATTGGGTTGGCGAGGAAACGGAATTTGCCAGGGAGTTGGCTGAGGCGGCCCTCGCACACATCGTTGGCGATCAGACGGAACGCGCATACCGTCGCGGTGATGCGCTTGAAAAGCGTCGGGCCCTCATGGAGGCATGGGCGCAATTCTGTATGTCGAACGAAAAAAACCCGGCGTAACCGAAAATAAATTCGTGTTCACTGAAACTGCTGAAAAGGACCACAGTACGGACATAAATATAGTGAGCGATCAAATAGATATTTTAGAATCTTATGACGATCTCAAAATCAGTCCTGAACATGGCCTGCCCCTACCGGGTGGTCCGGGGTGAATCTTAGTGCATTGTCGGCCTCTGCGCCACGGCTGGCGTGGTCGGCGACGTCGGTCCGTTGAGCGGCGCCGGCCATTGAACGGCTTCTGGAGCCGGCGGCCGGTACCCGAGCGATGAATGTGGACGCGCCGTGTTGTAATGGCCTCGCCACTTCTCGATCACGACCTTGGCTTCTGCGAGCGAGTAGAAGATCTCACCGTTCAGAAGCTCGTCGCGGAGCTTGGAATTGAAGCTCTCGCAGTAGCCGTTCTCCCACGGGCTGCCGGGTTCGATAAACGCCGTCTTCGCACCGACCGCGACGATCCATTCCCTGACCGCCTTCGCGATGAACTCAGGACCGTTGTCCGACCGTACGTGTCCAGGCGGGCCGCGCAGGATGAAGAGGTCCGTCAGGACATCGATGACGTTGATCGAGTTCAGCTTCCGGTCGATCCGGATCGCCAAACTCTCGCGGGAGAACTCATCGATGACATTCAGCATGCGGAACTTCCTTCCGTCATGGGTCCGACTTTCCACGAAGTCATAGGACCAGACATGGTTGGGATACTCCGGTCGCAGACGGATGCACGATCCGTCATTCAGCCAGAGCCGGCCTCTCTTCGGTTGCTTCTGTGGGACTTTGAGCCCTTCC
>NZ_JBDJAC010000030.1:0-2347 GCF_039652615.1 Fulvimarina fulva | reverse complement strand
GCCAAACGGTTGAAGACCCTGAGAGGCCTCACCCCGTTCGAGCATTTGGTCCGATGCTGGACGGAAGAGCCCGTACGATTCATAAACGATCCAACCCATCACATGCCGGGACTGAACACCTAGGTAGTGCGTAGCGTTGACAGAAGACATCGCTTTTTTGATCTCAGAGCGTGAATATCCTTGTAATCTCAAATCGGCAGCGTACGCGGTTCGCGCGGCATCCTGCGCTTTTTGATCGCGCAGGAGGTTAGTGAACGATCCTTTTTTATCCATCGTCGACCATTTTTCTCGTGCCCAATCCAGGACGGTGTGGGCATAAGCAAGCTCGTCGGCGGTCATGCTATTAATCGTGGTCTCCTGCTCTTTAAGTTGACGTATAAACTCTTTCCGATCGACACCTTTAGGAATTTCAAAGCATCTTACACGTAAGAGCCCGGTACTCCTCGCCCCGCCTGAACTCTCAGCATCCGCTCTATCGGTGTCGGTTTCTCCTTTCTTCTCCCTATCTATCTTTTCGCAAAGTTCTCCGGCTTCCTTGCGCTTGCGGGCGGCGCCGGCAAAGTCACCCGCCTTTTCGAGCGCCTCGGCCGCTCTTTCGGCCATCTTTAGCTTCTTGAGCGGATTGACGACCTCGAAGACAACGCCGCCGGCAGCGCCGATTGCACCGAGCACACCGTGCTCGGCGTAACCCGCCTTAACGCTTTCGTAGGCGCCGACAGCCGTATCCTTGGCATAGTTACCCACAGCCTCAGCGCTGCCAGCGGGATCTTTGTAGACCTGACCGGCGACATAGGCCGCGCCGCGCCCGATGTTCTAAGCGCCTTGCCAGATTTCGGGGCCCGTCGGGATACTGTCGTACGCGGCTTGCGCATCCCGGCCAATCTGTGAGGTGTCGCTGGCGTATTCGCTCAGCTTGTTGAAGATCCCTTCGCCCGCGGCTGCCGCATCCGATGTCGAGGAAAAGCCGGCCCAGTAGTCCCCGGCCGCTTTCTCGTACCAAGCCCTGTCTTCCTCGTCGTTGCCGTCTGGAGCAGCATTGACCTCGGTCGATTTGACGTGAATGTATTCGCCGGGACAGTTGCCGTTGTTGAGCGTGCAGGTGTCGGAGTGACGGATTACCGGCTGCCCCTCAACCCGAATGTTGTCCGAATGGCTCGTCGGCTCGACCACGTCGCCGACCGTACCTGACTTGACACCCTTGCCGACACCTGGCTCGTCGCCATAGGTCGTCGTGAATTTGCTGTCCCACTTCTTGATGATCTGGCCGTTTGAGCGAACAGTGCCGGCGTAGTTCTGATCATCGTCCGCCGGGGTAAATATTTACTACATTAATGACGCATAAATTAATCTTTATTGCAAAGTCTTATCAAACTTGTGCAACTCCCAACGATACGGGTCATCGTATTCAAATTTGAGATCAAAAGTTCCGTCAGCGTCTAATGTTAGGAGTGACGCGCGCCAGTCTTCATTATTTTTCTGAAATTTCGAATGAAATTTATTAACAATTTTATTTAGATCATCTGCGTAATCGAAAAATCCTTCTGGAGATCGTCTATAGCCTTCTAAATCGTAATAAATGATCGAGATTGACGACGCGTCTTTATTGGCGCGTCCCAGGGCGACTATTCTGGTAAAACGCTCACCGATGTCTCCTATCACCATATCAGAGACCGAAAGCGCGTAATTTTCAATTGCTTCATCTTTCCATGATGTCATTGAAATTTTTCCCCAGCCGCGTTTCTAAAGGAGTGTTGAGTTAAAACCCCATCAATCTGTTCAATCACTTTAAATCCCTGCGGTCGAATTGCCTCGCCACTGTAAATTGGAAGGATATCCACAACCACCTCTTTCCCTTCATTAATAGCACGCTCCCACGAATTCTCCATTGCTTTCCAAGCACCTTGATTTAGATTTTGGTTTGCGCAACCGTATTCATCGCATCAGCTGGACCCTCAAAACGCGAACCGATCAGGTGTCCTCCGTGATCGTCGGCCAGCCGTTCAGCTCCTCCTGCTTCCCGCTGAATTTTCGGATCACGTGGGGCCTTTTTCAATTTTAACTTACCTTTAGCGCTTGTCGTCCTTCCTAGTTCGTCCAGCTTGTAAGTGTATTCATTGAGGATGCTAGGCCTCGTGGACAAAGGGTAGCCAAAGTTTGATTGCTGCAATGGAGACGAAGCCGAGATAGGACTCTCTGGTTTTGTCGTATCGGGTTGCGACCCGTTGCCAGTTCTTGAGTTTGTTGAACAGGCGCTCGACGAGATTGCGCCATTTGTACTTCTCAGCGTTATGCGCCGGCGGATCGATCCGGTTCCGCTTGGCAGGAATGACCGCCTCGATATCCGCTT
>NZ_JBDJAC010000029.1:2500-5000 GCF_039652615.1 Fulvimarina fulva | reverse complement strand
CCGAGTTCCTTCAGCACAGTTCTCTCAAGCGCCTGGGTATTCTCTACCAATCCACCTGTGTCGGTTTCGGGTACGGTCTATACGATGGAGCTCTTTCCTGGAACCGCTTCACCGCAACCTCAATCCAATCAGAGATTACGATACACGCGATCCGTCACTTTCCATCAGGCCCACGAATATTAAACGTGGTTCCCATCGCCTACGCCTTTCGGCCTCGGCTTAGGGGCCGGCTAACCCTGCTCAGATTAACTTTAAGCAGGAACCCTTGGATTTTCGGCGAGGGAGTCTCTCACTCCCTTTATCGTTACTCATGTCAGCATTCGCACTTCCAATACCTCCAGGACCCCTCACGGGTATCCCTTCACAGGCCTATGGAACGCTCCGCTACCACTCCTCAAAGAGAAGTCCTCAGCTTCGGTGCATGGCTTGAGCCCCGGTACATTTTCGGCGCAAAGACCCTTGTTTAGACCAGTGAGCTGTTACGCTTTCTTTAAATGATGGCTGCTTCTAAGCCAACATCCTGGTTGTTTTGGGATCTTCACATCCTTTCCCACTTAGCCATGACTTGGGGACCTTAGCTGGAGGTCAGGGTTGTTTCCCTCTTGACGACGGACGTTAGCACCCGCCGTCTGTCTGCCGGATAGTACTCCTCGGTATTCGGAGTTTGGTTAGGATCAGTAAGACGGTGAGTCCCCATAGCCCATCCAGTGCTCTACCCCCGAGGGTATTCATCCGACGCTCTACCTAAATAGATTTCGCGGAGAACCAGCTATTTCCGAGTTTGATTGGCCTTTCACCCCTAGCCACAAGTCATCCCGATCTATTGCAACAGATATGGGTTCGGCCCTTCAGTGCGTGTTACCGCACCTTCAGCCTGCTCATGGCTAGATCACTCGGTTTCGGGTCTAATCCGACGAACTGAACGCCCTGTTCAGACTCGCTTTCGCTACGCCTACACCTACCGGCTTAAGCTTGCTCGTCAGACTAAGTCGCTGACCCATTATACAAAAGGTACGCGGTCACCCTTGCGGGCTTCCACTGTTTGTAGGCATTCGGTTTCAGGTTCTCTTTCACTCCCCTCGTCGGGGTGCTTTTCACCTTTCCCTCACGGTACTGGTTCGCTATCGGTCATGCACGAGTACTTAGGCTTGGAGGGTGGTCCCCCCATGTTCGAACAGGATTTCACGTGTCCCGCCCTACTCAAGGACCTCATTCAAAATTACGCCTACGGGGCTGTCACCCGATCTCGCCACGCTTTCCAACGTGTTCAGCTTGTTTGAATAAGGCCACTGGCCTGGTCCGCGTTCGCTCGCCGCTACTAGCAGAGTCTCGGTTGATGTCCTTTCCTCCAGGTACTGAGATGTTTCAGTTCCCCGGGTTCGCTTCTTTAACCCTATTTTATTCAGATCAAAGATACCTTCATATGACTACCGTTAATCTGAGCTGTTGTCGCTCACGCCGGATCGCTTCGCGATCGGCTGCGCGGGCACGGCCTGACCGGCCGTCGCGCATTCGCGCTTTGCTGCGGGCACCCTCACCTCTCCGGCAAGTGCGCCAACATCAAAGACCGAACACGACGAACATCCGCAAAGATCGCCATTCAAAGCCATCTCGCGGTCCAACAGTTCAAACTTAACGGTAGTCGAAGGTGGGTTTCCCCATTCGGAAATCGCCGGATCAAAGCTTATTCGCAGCTCCCCGACGCTTATCGCAGCGTATCACGTCCTTCATCGCCTGTGCATGCCAAGGCATCCACCAAATGCCCTTTAGACACTTGATCGTTCCCATCGCCCATGATCATCAAGGCTTCGCAAAGCGAAGACTTGATTTGTTTTCTTGTCGCTCACGCCAGATCGCTTGCGCGATCGGCTCCGCGGGGGCGGACCATAAGGTCCGACGCCCGGTCGGGCTCTTATGAACGTTCCCCCTTTTGCAAAGGAACGCCCACCGTCAACGCCATATCCGTCAGCTCACCTAAGAGCCATCCGAATGGAACTTCAAGGAAACGGTTGAGAGAGATCATGGTGATAAGATCATTCTTCTTCAGATCGCACCGCTTGTTTAAGCCATACCCGAACCCGAGGGTTCGAGGCAAAGCCTCCTGCAGCGGTGCGTCATGCCGGCTGGTTGTCTAGACCAACCGGCGAAAGACCAGCTTCTCGAAACGGATCCGGACGATGCGCGGTCAGGCGATCATCGGCTTCAAATGACAGGAACCGTTGCGTCCAGATCGAAGCGATGAACTTCGACGCTGGCAGTCCCTGCCGGCAGGATCGTCGGACACCCCCTCACCGCCCAAAGGCGGTAAAGGCGAACGCTTCGGAGCGAAGCGCGGAGCAAAAGCCCCTTATGCCATGTGACGATCCTTCCAGATCCGTCTTCTTCTTCACGATGTTTGAGAACAGGCAGACAAGGACGGCAAAGCCGGTCCAGGCTGCAAAGCGTGTCTATCTTCGTCTTAGATAATGCGTCATTCGGTCGACCCGGCCCTCGCATCGTA
>NZ_JBDJAC010000028.1:0-7133 GCF_039652615.1 Fulvimarina fulva | reverse complement strand
CCCAGACGCAGCGCCAGACACGAACAAGCCTCAGCCCCCAAACCACGAAGATGGTGCAAGCGCCCGCCAACCATACGCGCGCCCATCCGCCGGACCGCAAGCGCGTGGAAAATCGCGGAGACAGTTCGGAAAACGCAAGACGGGAGACAGGGCCAACGCCCCATCAATGCCCCCTCCCCTCAATGACCGGTAAAACCGGAGCCGGTGATCACGTCCAGAACCAGCTTGAAGTTGAGGCCGACGATCAGCACTGCGATCAGCGTCGCGAGCGCCAGCAGCCAGGACGATGCGCGGAGTGAGCCCATGCGCTTTCGGTCGGCTGAAAACATCACGAGCGGAATGACAGCGAAGGGCAGCTGCATGGAGAGGACGACCTGGCTGAGGACCAGAAGCTCGGCCGCGCCTTTCTCTCCATAGAGAAAGATCATCACCGCCGCCGGAAAGATCGCGATGCCCCGCGTGACGAGGCGGCGGACGACCGGCGAGAAGCGCAGCTGGAGAAAGCCCTGCATGACGATTTGCCCGGCAAGAGTCGCGGTCACGGTGGAGGAGAGGCCCGATGCCAGAAGCGCGATCGCGAAGAGGATCGGCGCGAGCGCTGAGCCAAGGAGCGGCTGCAGCAGGGAATAGGCGTCGGTCAGATCCTCCACCGTTCCAACGCCTGCCGGTTGGAAGGCGCCGGCGGCGAGAACCAGAATCGCACCGTTGACCAGAAAGGCGAAGGATAGCGCCAGCGTCGAATCGAGCGTTGCGAACCGGATCGCCTGTCGTTTGCCTTCAGGGTCCTGGCCATAGGCACGCGTCTGAACGATCCCGGTATGAAGATAGAGATTGTGGGGCATCACGGTCGCACCGAGAATACCCAGAGCGAGATAGAGCATGCGCTCGTTCGTCACGATCTCCGGTGTCGGCAAGAGACCTTCGAAGATCGCCGCGATCGACGGCTGGACGAGAAGAAGTTCACCGAGGAAGCAGACCGCGATGATGAGGATCATCGTCGCGACAAAGGCCTCGATCCAGCGAAAGCCACGTGATTGCAGGAAGAGGATCAGAAAGACGTCGAGCGCGGTGACGACGACGCCCCAGAGCAAGGGCACACCAAAGAGCAGCTGCAAGCCGATCGCCGTGCCGATAACCTCGGCGAGATCGGTCGCGATGATCGCGAGTTCCGCGAGCACCCAGAGCGCGAAGGAGACGGGTCTTGGATAGCGGCTGCGGCAGGCCTGGGCGAGATCCTCGCCGGTCGCGATCGCAAGCCTCGCGCAGAGCGCCTGCAGGATGATCGCCATGACGGAGGACAGGAGCACCGCCGAAATCAGCGCATATCCGAACTCCGACCCACCGGCGATCGACGTCGCCCAATTGCCCGGGTCCATATAGCCGACGGCCACAAGGAAGCCGGGCCCCAGGAAGGCAAGAAACCGGCGGAAAAACGAGCCGTCCGATACGGCGATCGAGCGATGGGACTCAGGCATCGAAGGTTCGGGCATATCGAGACCGTAACTCGGGCGTGCCTCTTCCATCAGATCATCCTTTTCCCACGGTCGCTCGCGCGTGACATAAAAAGCGCCTTCAAGAATCCGCAAGCAAAGACCCGTTATGCAAAAAAGAACCCGGCCTCAGAAAAGACCGGGTTCTCGGATTTGATATTCAGCATGGTCATCGGGGAGGCTCGAAAAGCCTCGAGCTGGCGGCGTTCGAGCCGTCCGACGGAGGGGATTTCTCCCTAAGTATCAGTGCCTGACGATATCAGAGGAGCTTTGCGTCCAGCGTGATCTCCACGCCGGCGAGCGCTTTCGATACTGGGCAGCCTTCCTTCGCCTTCGTCGCAAGCTCCTTGAACTTTGCCTCGTCAATGCCCGGAACCTTCGCTTCCAGCGTGATCGCGCTGGTCTTGATCGCGAAACCGCCCTCGACCTG
Source organism: Fulvimarina fulva (assembly GCF_039652615.1). NCBI lineage: Bacteria > Pseudomonadati > Pseudomonadota > Alphaproteobacteria > Hyphomicrobiales > Aurantimonadaceae > Fulvimarina > Fulvimarina fulva. The sequence goes on along the minus strand of NZ_JBDJAC010000028.1, from coordinate 5,213 downwards.
CTGTACGTCGACGACCGCCTTGGCGTTCAGCTCTTCAGCTGGTGAACCGCTTTCGGCAAGCATGTGAGACAGCTGCATGGCGAAGCAGCCTGCATGGGCGGCGGCGAGAAGCTCTTCCGGGTTGGTGCCCGCCTGGCCGCTCTCGTCCTCGAAGCGAGACTTGAAGGAATAGCCGCGATTTTTCAGCGCCCCCGACTGGGTCGTGATTTGGCCGGTTCCATCAGCAAGGGCGCCCTTCCAAAGTGCGATAGCCTGACGTTTCATGATCTGTCTCCTCTGAAGTGTTTCGCCAAACCTATGCGGTCCGGCGTTCCGTTGATGGGGGAAATAGATCAGACATGAACAAGTTCCATCGCCCTCACGCTCTCTTCACTTCTTTTCAGCTATGGTAGGGTGGGCATAGCAATCGTCTGCCCGCCAGGCCTATAGAGCGCGAAGGCCTCGAGAGTGCGAAAGGCCAGACATGTCGAACGTCCTGATTTTCGCAACCCAGCCCGTGCTGCGCGAAATCGCGGCCTGGCTGGAAGGCCTCAGAACCGAGCGGCAGGCCAGCGAAGAGACCATCGAAGCCTATGAGCGGGATCTGCGCCAGTTCATGGTCTTCCTCACCGATTATCATGCGCGCCCGTCGGAACTCGATGACTTCGCTGATCTGAAGCCGGTGGACCTGCGCTCTTTCCTTGCGGCACGGCGGCGAGATGGCGCGGGGGCACGCAGCCTTGGGCGCGGGCTTTCCGGTATCCGGTCCTTCCTGCGCCATCTGGAAAAAAAAGGGCTTGCCTCGTCCGCCGGCGCAAAGGCCATGCGGGCGCCAAAGCAGAAGAAGGGTCTCCCTCGCCCGCTCTCGGTTGCCGGGGCCCTCGAAGTCACGGAAGAAGCCGACGCCTTTTCGACCGAGCCGTGGGTCGGCGCTCGGGATGTCGCGGTGCTCACGCTTCTCTATGGGTGCGGTTTGCGTATCTCCGAAGCACTCGCACTGACTGGCGATGTCCTGACAGATCAAACCGCTCGCTCGATGACGATCACGGGCAAGGGCGGCAAGACGCGGCTCGTGCCGTTGATTCCCGCCGTTCACGAAGCGATTGCGAATTATCGCCGGCTCTGCCCCTTCGATCTCGACGCCAGTCAGTCGCTGTTTCGGGGAACGCGCGGCGGGCCCCTGCGGCCTCAGCTCGTCCAGCGCAACATGGCCCGCCTGCGCGGTGCATTTGGCTTGCCGCCATCGGCTACGCCTCATGCCCTGCGCCATTCCTTCGCCACCCATCTTCTGGCGGCGGGCGGCGATCTTCGGACCATTCAGGACCTGCTCGGCCATGCAAGCCTGTCGACGACGCAGGCTTACACTGCGGTCGATTCGAACCGGCTGCTTTCGGTCTACGATGACGCCCATCCAAGGGCCCGCCGAAAGGCACGGGGCAGCGCATCGTGATCGAATCGGCTGCGCAGACGCCAGAGAATCTCCCGGGGCCGCCCGCAGTCGTCAAAGTGACATGCGACAGAGGTAACATGTCTGAGCAGTGCAAGGGACCGAACGAATCTCGTCCTTTCTCTCGCCCTGTCACGTGAGCGGGCGCTCGGAAGCCCCACAAGGGACCGCCGATTTCGCATTGAATCGCCCTTTGCAAAAACTGCCCAAATCCACGCTTGCATTCGCGCTTCGAACCGTCTACCTACCCGCCATCGAAGCGAACAGCTTCTTTGGCACGCGCCCGTAGCTCAGCTGGATAGAGCACCAGACTACGAATCTGGGGGTCAGAGGTTCGAATCCTTTCGGGCGCGCCATCTCCATTTCAGAGCCAGAATAACCTGTAAGGCAACGCCTTTGGCGTTCGAAAGCCCGATCCGCGTTTGTATGAAATCCGGTCCGGGACGACCGGACGCATCGCCAACTTGCGCAGGTTCGTCTGACCACTTTCCCAGAGATTCCAGGGCGTTGAGAGGAAGCTCAAGGCAGGCGCGTATTCAGGCGGCGGTGACGTTTATACCGTCGGACGAGAATTGACCCGTTGGGCCAATTCTCGTCCGGCGCACGGCTCAAGCGCCGCTCGGGCTGTCGACGGACCATGAAACCGATGATTTCAAAGGTTCACCGGGTTTACCCGCTAATATTGATCAGAAAAGAAAGACCTATACCACTCGATGAAGGCCCGAATGCCAGTTTCGAGATCAGTTTCAGGCTTATAGCCAACAAGCGAATGCAAAAGGTCCGGGCTGGCGAAGGTGCGTGGGACGTCGCCATCCTGCATCGGCAGCATCTTGCGCTTGGCCGGGATACCCACAACCCGCTCGATCGTCTCGACGAAATCGAGAAGTCCCACTGGCTGTCCACCGCCGATATTCACGACACGGGAAGGCGCTGTGGACGACAAGGTATCGATGTCGGCGACACGGTTCTCTGCGCCTGGAGGCAAGTGCATGAGCCGCACAATCGCCTCGACGAGATCATCGACATAGGTGAAGTCCCGGCTCATCTTGCCTTCGCCGTAGATCTCGATCTCCTGCCCGGACAGGATCGCTCTGACGAATTTGAAAAGCGCCATTTCAGGTCGTCCCCAGGGACCATAGACCGTGAAGAAGCGAAAGCATGTCGTCGGCACTTGATAGAGATGAGCCGTCGAATGCGCCATCATTTCAACCGCGCGTTTTGTGGCAGCGTAGATCGTCAAAGGCTCGTCAGCCTTGTCGGTCTCCCGGAAGGGGACTGTGGGAGCCGCGCCATAGACCGAAGAGGTCGAAGCGATCAGAAGATGCTTGACGCCTATGCGTCTTGCCGCCTCCAAGATATTGAAAGAGCCGATGACGTTGGAGTCGATATAAGAACGGGGATTTTCCAGACTGTATCGAACACCCGCTTGAGCTGCGAGATGAACAATCACGTCCGGCGCAGCGGCGTCGATCGCTTCGTCGAGAGCCGTCGTATTTTCCAGCATCGCGATTCTTGAACTGAAGCGCGGAAACTGGGCAAGTGCTGCATGCCGCGCTTCCTTGAGACGGACGTCATAGTACGGCGTCATACCATCGAAACCGGCAACCACATGACCCTCTTCGAGCAAACGCCGAGCGAGATGAAAGCCGATAAAGCCTGCTGTTCCAGTGATGAAGACCCGGACCATCAGGCGTCTCGATGTGTTTGGCGTCCAATGCCCGTATAACTGAAGCCTTGGGCCACGACGTCTTGCGGCGGATACACATTGCGAAGATCAACGAGGACTGGCTCTTTCATCGACGACTTGATCCGACCAAGATCAAGTGCGCGGAACTCGTCCCACTCTGTCACGAGAACGATTGCTTCGGCATCACGGGCAATGTCGTAGGCGTTTTCTCCATACTCGATCTCTGGCAGAAGCATTCGCGCTGTTTCGATGCCTTCCGGATCGTATGCGCGAACGACGGCTCCCTTGTCCAGAAGAGCCTGGATGATCGCAAGCGCGGGAGCATCGCGCATGTCATCGGTGTTTGGCTTGAAGGTGAGCCCCAAAATCGCGATTGTTTTGCCGCGCACTTCTCCGCCGCAGGCAGCGATAACCTTGCGAGCCATAGCACGTTTTCGATTGTCGTTGATGGCGACAGTAGCTTCGACGAGACGCATCGGACTATCTGCATCCTGAGCAGTTTTGACCAGTGCGAGCGTATCCTTGGGAAAGCACGATCCACCATAACCGGGACCGGCATGCAGGAACTTGTCCCCAATTCGCTTGTCGAGACCAATTCCCTTAGCGACCTTCTGAACATCGCCACCAAGCTTTTCGCACAGATCGGCGATCTCGTTGATGAATGTGATTTTCATCGCGAGAAAGGCATTTGCGGCGTATTTGGTGAGCTCAGAGGTCCGACGGTCACAGATGAGAAGAGGCGACTCGTTGATGTAGAGTGGTCGGTAAACCTGCCGCATGACCTCGATAGCGCGGGGTTCCTCGGTGCCGATGACAATACGATCCGGCCGTTTGAAATCGGAAATCGCAGCGCCCTCACGGAGAAATTCCGGGTTTGAAACGACCGCGACATCAGCCTGCGGATTCTCGTCGTGAATGATCCGGTCGACCTCATCACCGGTACCGACCGGAACCGTAGACTTGGTGACGACGACCGTGAAGCCTTCAACCGCTTGGGCGATTTCCCGTGCGGCAGCGTAGACATAGGAAAGGTCGGCGTGACCATCGCCGCGCCGAGACGGGGTTCCAACCGCGATGAAGACCACATCGGCCGCCCGGACACTCGATGCCACATCGGTCGAAAATCGTAGGCGTCCGGCTGCCGCATTTGACTGGACGATCTGATCGAGACCGGGCTCAAAGATCGAGATTTCGCCCTTTTTCAGCGCAGCGATCTTTTTCTCGTCGACGTCGACGCAGACGACCTCGTGGCCGAAATCTGCAAAACAGGCGCCGGAAACCAGGCCTACATAGCCCGAACCGATCATCACGAGACGCATTTATCACTCCATACCGCTATGCAGCATTCTGTTGCGCTGCTTATACGGTTGATTTCGAGTTTGCATAGTTCAACGAATTGGCTTCACGAAATCTAGAGATGGCTTCGCATTTTTGAACAGCGGGATAAGTGGATTGTCTGCCTGACGTCGAAGAGAGACGATGACGAGAAGATCCCACCGTAACCACAGCCCGGCGTTCAAAGCATAGATGGCGCTTGCGGCCCTGCTAGGCGAGAAGAGGCTCGCTAAGCTTTCGCAGCAGTATTGGACTTGCCCCGGGAAAGTCCATCGAGCGGCGCTATCGAAGCCGTGGACATGCAATCATCGCGATGGCTGAACGGACTGATCCGGCCTGTCAGGGCCGGGTTCCGATAACGAAAGGGACCTGAGTGATCGAGGTCATAGATCTGCAATTGGTGTAGTTGAACGCTCGCCTCGTGTTTTGCACCATTCGGCGTCGCGCCCATGTATGAACGCGCTCTCGCGGAATGGGAGCGTGCTTCAAGATCGGTGCGCAGCCGCGGGTACAAAAAGAGGTTTGACTAAGCCGCCCTGAACAACGGCTGAGCGATTGACGGTTCTGGCTCTGGCGCGTTTTGGAAAGTACCCGGATATGCGATTGCGACGGCGAACGCCGCGATCGGCAAGGCCAGACGTCTGGCCTGCCCCCGAAAAAGTGGTCCTTCATGAAGTATGGTTTTGGCACCATCGGAGGACGAGAGCATGCCCAACAAGAAGCACAAGCCTGAAGAGATCGTCGCGAAGCTGCGGCAGGTGGATG
>NZ_JBDJAC010000027.1:0-11133 GCF_039652615.1 Fulvimarina fulva | reverse complement strand
ACCGGCCTCGGCCGCCTTGCGATACCAGGCGATCGCTTCCGCCTGGTCCTGTTCGACACCCTCGCCCATGTCGTAGCAGTAGCCGAGATTGGCCATGGCCCCGGCGTCACCGGCCTCGGCCGCCTTGCGATACCAGGCGATCGCTTTCGCCTGGTCCTGTTCGACACCCTCGCCCATGTCGTAGCAGTAGCCGAGATTGGCCATGGCCCCGGCGTCACCGGCCTCGGCCGCCTTGCGATACCAGGCGATCGCTTCCGCCTGGTCCTGTTCGACACCCTCGCCCCTGGCGTAGCAGTAGCCGAGATTGGCCATGGCCCCGGCGTCACCGGCCTCGACCGCCTTGCGATACCAATGAAGGCCTTGCACGAAATCTTTTTCGACTCCGGTCGCGGTCGAATAGCAATAGCCGAGACGGTTCATTCCCTTAGGATGTCCTGCCTCTGCAGCCTTTTTGATCCAAAAGACAGCCTTCTTAAAATCCCGATCGATACCGTCGCCGTCAATGTACCGTTTCCCAAGTTCAGCCATAGCGGCAACGTCGCCGCCCTCGGCCAAGCTACGTAAATCTTCGATCGTTAGGTTTGCGGTGGCGTCGTCACTGGGGCAGGACGCAGTTTTCCCGCGCCTTTTAGTCCAACTTTGCGCAATCCGGCCCCAATCGGCAGCTTTTCGAAGCGCAGCATTGTCAAAATGTTGTTCGTTGAAGAATGTGCCCGATATTGTCGCGTTCTCGAAATTACAGTCTTCGATCACAGCCTCCGAAAAATCGAAGCCTGACAGGTCAAGATTAGAAAAATCAACATTCCGCAGCCGCGCGAACCGAAAATCCTTCATTTTGTCAAGCCCGGCGATCTCGACCAACTGCACGAAAGATGCGCCCTTCGCCTGAAGAACGCGTTTGAACTTATCCTCAAAGCGATTGTTCATCGTCGTCAAAAATCGCCACTGATGATCGTGATCTTCTGTCGTCCAAGACTGATCCAGCCCGTGCTGTCCCTGATGCCGGACACTTCTTTCAGGCAAAGCGCCTCCAGGACCGCGTTTCTGTCCTCTTCGACCAGAGGCTCGCCTGTTTCGGAATTGACCAGAGACCCGTCATGCTGATGAACGGCGATCTCCGCCTCCAGCGCTTCATTGACGATCGCGCCAATGATCTCACACATCGGCTCGTCAATAGACCTATACTCGCCCTCCAGCGCCGCCTGATCGATGCCAAGCACCCATTCGGGCGTCCACTTGCCGCCTTGGGCTTCAAGAACGGCATTTCGAACCGAGACAGATCGGCCGTCGGCGCCCAGAATCTTTTGAAATTGGATCTTGGATTTCTCCGTTTCGTTCAGCATCGCCGGACGCCTGATCTTTATCCGAATCCGGTTGAAACCAAATCGAGCACCTGACTGCGGGATTATCGGCTTGACAACGACACGAAAAAACAGAGCCAACGGTTGGTTCACCACAACTGGCTGAGAGGTCTCTTCAAGGGTGAAAAGAACCACCTCGTCATTCGCAAGATTCGGCTCTTCTATTACAATTTTATAGTATTCGTAATCGCTTATTCCGTTTCTTTCGCAGAGATATCTCCAAAAATCATCGACATTATCTCTGCCGTCGTAGACATTTTGCGCATGAGTTCTATGACGGTCTGATTTTTTTAGGTCAAGCCAACGGGGACTGTCTTTTTCTATATTGAGAGCAGTTGCGATCTTGTCCTCTAGTTCGTTGGAGAGGCGGCCTTTGTTTTTTGCTTGTGCAAGCGTCGATGGGCTGCATCCAATGTACGACTCCAGTCCGCTCGTCGTCGCTTTGGGGATTTTTCCCTTCCGCTGAGCAACTTCCGCCATCATCTGAATTTTGGCGGGTAGGGCATGGAAAAACTTGGACACGTGATCGTCTCCCCTCTAGTGTTTTGGATTATAGTGCGCCGATGCAGTGCGTGGTCTCTCAACCCGATCAAACAGCTTCAAAAATCGATCAAACACGCTTCCAACAAATATTAAAATAATAATATTCCTTTCAATAAACAAAAAAATAAGTATTTCTATTTATTGAAACAAATTTTCTTCATTTTTAAGGATAAACACTTTTCTTAAATTCAGAACAACACTACATCTGGCAAAGAATAAATCGGCATAGCGCTTCAGGCTGTCCGATGGAGGATGAAAGGAATTTGCCATGATCTTGTGGTTGGTATTCGCCCTTCAGGCCGGCCTTGCTGCGGTGGCACTCCTCTATGCACTTGGTTATGTAAGCTGAGTTTTATAGAGTGCGGCGACTGTCGCAAGACAAGAGGAGGTGCGCGCCGGTCGGGCCCGCTCTCCGCTATTCATTATAAAGCTCGATCTGCGCTGAATGTTCTAAGGACGAACACAGTCAGCTGGCACTGACGGCCTCCGAAGCAAACGAAAATTCCTCTTGGTAATATGATAAGCGGATCCTGATTTGAAATGTGGGGTTTCCCGGCCGGTTGATATCTTCGTAAGCGAGCGCGACGAGCCACGTCTATATTTTCGCGAGAGGGTCAACGAAAAAGATTCTGAAACAGAACCTTTGTATTTTGTTTCAATTAAACTGGTCGACGACGCGCTTGACCGCGTTCGCGCTCCACTCACCACCACGTGCGGCGCGGATACCTCGATCATTCAAGGCTGCCGCGATCTCTCGAAGACTGGATGCGCCAGATGCGCGGATATCGGCAAGGATCGGCTCAAGGTCGCTCGCACGCCTTCCCGCCTTCGCTTGTCGCTTGGCGATGCCAGCAGTCCTTCCTCGCTCTCGCACGGCCGGCGTCAAGGATCCTCGATCGCCGCCGAGTTTGACGCCTCGTGCCTTCGCAGCTGTCAGCGCCTCCTTCGTCCGCTCCGAGATCATCGCAGCCTCGAGCTCGCCGACTGCCAGCATCTGGCGCAGCATGAAGGTGCCGATCGATCCGCGCTCACGGGGAAGATTGCAGAAGACGACATCGACGCCAGCCTCGGTTAGCCTAGTCATAAAATCCGGGTCACGTGTAAGGCGATCGACCTTCGCGACGATGAGCTGCGCATTCATGATCCGGCATAGCGCTAGGGCTTCCTGGAGCTTCGGACGAAACCGCTTGGCGGTCCCTGTCTCGGTCTCCTCGAACTCACCGACGATCGACCAGTCGCCACCATTCAGATGCGCCTGGACCTTCGCTCGCTGCGCTTCGAGACCAAGACCGCTCTCGCCTTGGCCCTTCGTGCTGACCCGGTAATAGGCGACATATCGCTGTGCCATTTCGTTTGTTCCGTTTTCAACTACATCCGTTGTACAAAACGTAACGGTTGAGGACGTGTTGTCCATTCATAGGCTTGCTATCCGCATCACCACCTCGTGCTGACGCCGCCTTCAAGTCGTCAGTCGTTTTCTTGCATTATATCTTCGTTTTTTTATCAGGCATATGCCCCCATTTTCATTAGCGGCTTCAGCAATCTCAGCTTCGTAAGCATAAATTACCTAGCGTAATTTTGAAAATTGCGAGTTCCGTATCATACCTCACGGCGTCACAGCCGACCCAGCCGGCATTCCTACTTCAACGAAAGAGCGCAAAATCACCGAGCGATAGCATCCGGGACCGCGCTTCCCTCTTTTCAAAACTACGGTCTGTCCGTATATGGATAGGATGCACACGGTCGTTGAAACGCCAGCTTACCTATCTGCTGCGAAGGATGCCAGCATATCGGACAGCGAGCGTTCCGAGATCGTTTCACTCGTCGCCGAAGATCCAATGATCGGCGCCGAAATGCGCTGGACAGGAGGATGTCGCAAGTTTCGCGTTGCCGGTCGCGGCCGTGGCAAGAGCGGTGGCTTTCGCGTTGTCCATTTCTACGCCGGCCCCGACGTTCCGGTGTTCCTTCTGACGGCATTCGGCAAGGGCGAGAAGGACAACCTCACTCGCGCTGAAGCCAACGCACTCGCCGCCCTCACAAAGCGCCTGGCAGATGCCTACCGGAACAGAGTCGCAAAACTGGAGCTGAAACGATGAGTGCTTTCGAGAAGATCGCCGCTGGCCTAACAGACGCGATCAACTTTGCTGAGGGTAACGCTGACCTTGCGAACTATGTCGTGCATGTCCCTGCCTCGGTCGACGTAAAGGCCATCCGTAAGCGCAGTCGTCTGTCTCAGGAAGCGTTTGCGGCTCGGTACGGGTTCACGATTGGTCGCCTTCGGGATTGGGAGCAAAATCGTTCGACGCCCGATACGCCATCTAGGCTTCTTCTCACGGTGATCGACAAGGAACCGGAGGCGATCGAACGAGCAACAGCGGAAGCAAGATTATCCGCCTAAGGCGAAACAGAATTGTCAATTCTGTTTCAGGGTACTCAGAACCGTCCGCTCATAAAGCAAACAGGCGCAAAACCGATTTTCGCCTATTTCTGAGCGTTCCCATTTGAGGGGAGCGAAACCGGCCGAAATCGCGCAGGCCGAGGAAGGCTTCGATCTCGGCACGATGCTCGCACAGCGTCATCGGGCGCAGCATAATCGGCAAAGTCGTCGGATGTATTCATGAGCCATTGGCGATCCTTCGTGCTGGCCACACATAACTGGCGGTTTTTGTGGGTAGTCCATCAGAATTTCGGTTGAATGCGCCGACTATCAGCGAAAAGGAGCCTGCAAATGAGCAGAAAAGAGACGGCCGACCTTGAGCCGATTAGCCCCTATCAGCGTATGATTGGTCTTCTCCTATCCACAATTTCGCTACGCGACGGAAAGCCGCTCTTCAACTACGAAACGCTGTCCGAGAGACTGCTTGATGAAAACTCTGAAGGGAAAGAGGAGGTGGGAGCAGAGCAGCTCCGCCGTATTCATCGAGGGGAAATTTCGCGAACCCGTCCGCTGAAGGAGATCTATACCGTCTATTCCGATGAGTTGGCCGAAGAGGTGATTTCAGCAATCCAACTTGCAGCGTCAGACGCTTTGGAGCGCTCGTTCCTGCTTGGCGATCAAATGGCACTGCATCACCAAATTCGCCAAATCCACTCCGCACCGAAGTTAGACCTTTTTCCTGCAGATAAAGCTTTCCAGCTTTTTCTAAACGGAAGAGGTTATCAGTTAGGTGGAGGCGACCTTGCAATGGGCCTGAAGGCTTTTCAAAAAGCGAGCGAGGCTTTTTCATCTATTCGCGACGATTACCCCGGAAACCCCTTTCTTCGATACCATTGCCTTTTGGCGGCTGAGGCAGAAATTAACATGAGTTATAGCCTCTACAAGAGCGGTGATTGGTCAAAGGTCTCGTATAGAGATTTGATCTATTCTCTCATGGCTAAAGGAATCAAATCAGAGATCGAATGGGCTTTGGAGAAAATCGCACCTGACGCCCGCCGTGCGTATCTGCTAGCGGAAAGCTTCGCCGTCGTATCACCTGAAGCGGCTTCTGACGCTCTCCGTCAGGCGATTATGATCGATCCGTCGCTTGCGCATTTCGATCAAAAACCCTTTTCGGATGTTGAACCAACCACGAAGTCAGATTTCCTCGCGGTGATCGCGCAAGGGATGGAAAAAACAGATACGGCGCTCCTGTTAGCCAGCCGCGAGCTTGCAGCACCCGGCGTCCCGATCACGACGCAAAAGAAGGCTCAGATCAGCCGCCAAATTCGCAAGCTGTTCAAGAACCCTACCACGGATAAGGAGCCCACCCATGCTTCGTAAAGCAAGCCCTCTCAAATTCGTTGTCACATTCGTTGTGTCGGGTTTAATTCTATGCTCGCAGCCAAATTCCTCTTTTGGAAAATGGCTTATGACGCAAAATATCAGCGTAGGTCCGCCCGTGACGTTTAGCCAGGATGTTAACTCTCAAGCCTGACATCCACAAAAGCTCTTCAAGATGCGGCGACCGCTCTTCCTCCCCTGCTAATTCAAGACATCGCAGCAAAGATCTGCGTGTCCATTAGGAAAAGGAAGGAATACCAAATGAAAAACCGCATCCGTCACGTCGCCACCGCAACCTTTCTCGCCGTCGGCGTTGCCTTTGCACCGCTCTCTTCGGCTTATGCTGATACGGTGATCATCATCATCATGCGCTAAAGCTATGCGCCTATCGGCGCACAGTATAGAGATTTATACAGCGCCCTTGTCTGCTTCGGCAGTCAGGGGCGTATTTTTTGAAGAACTGTGAAATTGCTCGCCTCAGGAAAGCAAACATCGCGGCACTCTGGCAAACAGTGAGACCGGGTTTCTCTAGCTTCGGGTGCGGAACGAGCCAGCCGATCGAGCTTCGTGACGACGAGAGTATCGCCCGCTCGCACGGCGGTCGTGCGCTGATCTGCCCTGGCGTGACAATCGGCGAAAATACAGTCGTCGGTGCTGGAAGCGTAGTCACAAGAGACCTGCCGCCAAACGTGCTTGCGGTCGGTAACCCATGTCGCGTCGTTCGAGCGCTCTAAGAAGCACGCAAAGCTCGTTTTTGAAACACTTTCTTTGTATTCTGTTTCAATTAGCAGCCTGCATTCGCTACATCTGAACTGCTTGCCATCTCCCAGCGCGTGCCGTGATCAAACTGCGCTCGTTCAGCGCTTTCGCGTTACATGAGGCGGACGACATCGCTTCCAAGCGAATATCCTCGACGAGGGGCGCCGTATTAGCCGTGTGCTGCTTCGCTTTTTCCTGGCAAGCGCTAAGCAGGGATCTCAGTCGATGGGACTTGTCACCTAGACGCGAGATCGGCAGCAAGGAAAGTGTCCAAGAGCTTGATCATGCTAAGCGCCGGCAGACGCGGAGTTCGTCTGATTGGACAAGTAGGGCTCGTTCGAAAAGACGGACCATGATCAAATGCACGAAGGGTGCGGGGCTTATCCGATCAGGCTCTTCGCCGCTGAAAAAGGCAAAACTCCTCGAAAATACCCTTCAGACGGTAAGAACCCCTGCTGTACAGGGCGTGCAGCCTCTCAATAATTCATCATAAAATCTGACTAATTAGCTTTCGAGCCCGTTTTCGGCTCGAAATCCACCCCGAAAACCGCGACGCGACGCTGGAATTCACTCTTTGAATCGCAAGTTGCAGAAGAGAACAAAACAAGAATACCGATCGAAAGACGATGCCCGTCGTCCTCCGATCTAAAGACAGACACCTATCCCTAAGCGCAATAAAAATGTTACAACATAACGCCTCTGAAATCAATCCTGGCCCCTTCCGACAGGCCGAAATCACACCGAATTCGATGTTGCTATGTCCAGATCGATTTCCGCTCGATCTCGACGTCCAATCGATTGATTCCATTGACCTATTTCGAGGTTATGAACCCAGGGGGGAGGTCCCTCCTATCTATGTTAGTTCTATAAGTGACAAATCAGGCACGCCTTCGAAGAGGAAACGCGGACGTCCGCACAAGGTCGTCGAGGAACCTCATTTTGATGCGGGCGGGCTACCATGCAGTCGGTCAATCGACCGGCTCACGGTAGTGCGTGCGCTCCAGGCGCGAGAGCATGCGATCCGTATCGGGCGACCAATCAATGGCCTGTTGACGATCAAGCTCGATAACATCGACGACGTTCCACCTCATGAGCGGCCCGCTCTCTGGAAGCGATGGATCAATCGCATTGCTGAGTGGATGCGCGACAAGGGAGAGCGCTTGACCGGCGTCTACGGTCGCGAGTGCAGGCCCGACGACACCGGCGAGCATCTGCACCTCGCCATGCACCTGCCGGAGGGCTGGGATTGCCAGTTCGACCGGTATCTTCAGACGCATGGGTATCTCTACGGCGGCGGTCGTGTCTCCCTCTTCGAGCGCATGCCGGAAGGCGGATGGCCGTCGAAGAACGGGAAGCTTTGGTTCAGCGCGGTCGGATACGCGATCAAGCAGATGGACAAGCAGCACGCCACGCGGTCGTCGCATGGGTACACGGACGGCGGTCGCATAGCAGGCCGTCGCCGATGCTATTGGACCCGCGACCTCGATCGAGGCGTTACGCCGAAGCCCCGCAAGAGGAAGAGCAAAGGGCGTAGATGATGGTCCGATCGTCGAGCAGGGGAGGTTCCAGTCAAGGACGACAGATCTCTCTGAAGACTTGATCCGTTGAAGATAGGCTCGCCAGTCCATCAGGATGGCGCAGGAAAGGCGCTATCACCTTCTCGAGGGCCGTCGTAGCCTAAAGCATCTAGCGTTTCTCCTTGGCCTATCTGAGTCATTCCAGAGCGAAACCAAGAAAGAGAATTTTTGAATGGGTTTTTGGGTGACAGAAGTGTCACCCCTATGTTTCCGGGCTTGAAAGGCTCGAATGGTCTCAACAGCGCCTCGTCGTTCAGCCAACAAACGAGACCTTTCGGCTCGGCGAAAAACGGCAGGGCCGCGTCGGTGATTTCGATGACGAGGCCAGTGTCGAGACCGGATCGACCTCGCCGCGTCTCGATCGTCACGTATCCCCACCGGGTCAGATCGATGAGATAGCGTCGGATCGTCCGGCATGACCGGGACATGATCGAAGCCAAGGTCGTCTTCGTCGTCGTCGTGATCCGGCCCTTCCCGCATCTTGCACGGATCACCTGGAGGAGCGCCTTGGCGTTCGGTGTCAGGCGATCGTCCCGTGCGGCCGTCGTCGCCATAGGGTTCGAATACTGACGAGAAGGACGAGGCGGTTCTCTGTCATGGCGAGGCCTTGGCGGTGCAGATCGCCTTGGCAGGGCAAGGCGAAACTGTCCCTTCTCATGCACGGCCGGCGTATCGAGCGCGGCCGACCGCCTTTGCGCTTCCTCGATCGAAATCAGTCCCGCGGTTTGGTCTCGCCAGATAGCGGCCCTCGCCTCGAATATCGGATGCACGTTTCCTCGCTCCTCGAATCACGTCCGGCGAGGAAGGCGTCATTCGCATCCCGTTTGCATTTTTCTGCACAAGCGGGTTCGTTCGCCCGTTTCCAGGCGTTGACGAGGCGTCCCGATTTTGCGAGGATCACAACAACCACGAAGTGATCTCGCGTCTTCGGACGCTGCGAACCCGGCCTTCCAGCCGGGTTTTTGCGTTTCTGCCCCCGATTCAGAGCATTGCCGGGCATGATGCCTTTGTCATCGATACGACGCAAGGCGTCATACCTCAGGCTCGCGTAAGGTCAATTTGCATTCGTGCAATCGGGTGATCGATCGCCCGATGGTCTCTCGACCGATCGCCGGTGCATCACCCGACCGATCACGCGATCATCGCCCGACCGAATCGTAAGTTCATCGGGAGATCGCGAATGTCCGACTGGGAAACATATCAGGACGCCGCCGATCGTCTCGGCATGACGGCTGACGCGATCCGTCATCGGGCTCGCCGCCTTGCATGGCGTCGGATGCGAGCGAATGACGGAAAAACCTTGATCATGGTCCCGGCTGACGTCGAACCGATCGATCGCCCGATTGATCAGGCAGACGAACGCCCGATGATCGAAAGTTCATCGCCCGACCGAACGATCGATCAACTCGGCACGATCGAGGCGCTTCACGATCGCATCGCAGACCTTCAAGCGGTCCTAGAGCGAGAGCGCGAAAAGCATTCGGTAGAGATCGAGCGAGAGCGAGCCGAACGACAGTCAGAACGCGACCGTGCCGGCCGGCTCGCCGACCAGGTGATCGAGACGGAGAAGGCAAAGGCCGCGATTGAGCAGGCCGAAGCTCTTGCCAGTGCCGAAGTCGCGCATCTCCGCGAGAAGATCGAAGCCACAATGGCCTCGCACCGTGAAAAGATCGAGGCCGGTGATGCCAAGATCGAGGATCTTCGAAATGCGCTTTTTGAGATGCGGACGCGATCATGGTGGCGTCGGCTAGTGGGATAATGCCATTATGGAACGGCAATGAGCCGTAACGGGATCAAGGTTCGTGCTAGGCTTATGACCTTGTGGTTGGAAACGGCTGCAGTTCTCTAGAAATCAATCCGCAAAAAACGGTCCCTTTGCGCGAGCTCGGCGGATGTCCTCGTCAATTTCCTCTGCCCTGTTCTGACCGAGATTCCATATCCGAAACGCACCTTCAAAACCCTCGATATTAAATGGTAGATCAGACAGGAGCGGTTTGTCGTCCTGCATTTCAACCATACCGTTGGCGTGAACGACGAAAGAAGTCGCAAAGAGAGCGTCCGCATATTTGACCGTCGCCTGAACGGTCCACTGATCAAGAGAACGATCCGTAATCTCAAACGGCTTGATCGATTGGCGGATCGCACCGGGATCATAAGACCGGTCGGAAAGTAGCGACGGATCGTAATCCTCAACGATCCGAAATGGACCGCCCTCACCGCAGACCGCAAGACAGAAGAACCGCAGATAGGCAAGGACTCTGTCGTCACTCGTCAGATCGAGTGCCCCAGTCGCATTCAGATTGTGGATCACAAGCGAGTCTCCGAGGATTGGGCAAGACGTTTCTTTGCTAGCGAGAAGCAAAGCGATTTTCGGGGTCTCAAAGCTCTCGGCTTCGATCAGGGCTTCGACCAATCTAAAACCAGGATAAAACGACAAGGACGTGGACCGAAGCGAGCGAAACCGCACGCCCTCATGACCGGTCATCGATCCGTAGCGCAAGAATTCGCTTATAAAGCGCGCTGCCTCGGCGTCCGTTTCCGAACGCCATTTTCCCGGAAGCAAGGGCTTTACGGGCCAATTGAGATCAGAATCCAAATCATTGCATAAGATACGGACATTCGGATGGTGATATGCGAGCTGTTCGCGATCAGGCAGGGTCAATAAAATCCGTGACGCTTTTTCGTCGCCGGCCTCGGCCGCCTTGCGATACCAGGCGATCGCTTCCGCCTGGTCCTGTTCGACACCCTCGCCCCTGGCGTAGCAGTAGCCGAGATTGGCCATGGCCCTGGCGTGACCGGCCTCGGCCGCCTTGCGATACCAGGCGATCGCTTCCGCCTGGTCCTGTTCGACACCCTCGCCCCTGGCGTAGCTGACGCCGAGATTGACCATGGCCACGGCGTTACCGGCCTCGGCCGCCTTGCGATACCAGGCGATCGCTTCCGCCTGGTCCTGTTCGACACCCTCGCCCCTGGCGTAGCTGACGCCGAGATTGACCATGGCCACGGCGTCACCGGCCTCGGCCGCCTTGCGATACCAGGCGATCGCTTCCGCCTGGTCCTGTTCGACACCCTCGCCCATGTCGTAGCAGTAGCCGAGATTGGCCATGGCCCCGGCGTCACCGGCCTCGGCCGC
>NZ_JBDJAC010000026.1:0-11279 GCF_039652615.1 Fulvimarina fulva | reverse complement strand
TCGGGGTCTCCGTATGGTTCTCGGTTGAAGTCGCCAAACTCCACCTCGATCATACACCTCGATGGCCACCCAAGATCACACCGGCAGCGCCGGAGAAATTACACCACGTACTCGGACGCTAACCATCATGGCATCGGTAAACCCTCTTTTGCAGACAACTTCGCCAGAGCCACGGGAGCGATCTTCCGAACCGAACCGACGCCGGAAAGCGCGGTCAAGCAACTATCTTGGCGCAAGCCGAAATCGCGCGTTGACAGCCGGTTCGCCAACGCCTAATGGTCCGCGCCGAAGCCCAGGTGGCGGAATTGGTAGACGCGCACGGTTCAGGTCCGTGTGCCGCGAGGCGTGGAGGTTCGAGTCCTCTCCTGGGCACCAAATCCCTGTTTTGAGCGGTCCAACGAGACCCGAAACAGACGCCAAACCCCCGAAAACCAATAAGTTCGTCCGAATATGTCCGGGGCGGGGTGGTGTTCTCCAATTCGCTTGTTGGTATTGGCTGCCGGTCAGGATATCGAGCAATTGGCCTCTTCCATCGGTGGGGCGCGGACGTATTTTCATTCGTCCCCTATTCCGGCGATCTCGGCTGAACCGGCTTTCGCGTTCTTTCTCGGCGATAGCAGCCTCAGAAACCCCGGTGCGGCCGGGACCGGACTTGCCTGCCCCCTCCGTTTCGTGCTGGTTCTGATCGTCGCGCCCGGCAGAACCGATTTTTTCAGACGAAGGTTCGTCGACAATCAGACCCGGCGCGGCCACCCGCGACACGTCAGGAAGAAGCCCCCGCCATGTTCAAGCCCTTGTTTCATCTCGCCTATCACGTGGATGACCTCCAAGCCGCCGACCGGTTTTACGGCGTTCTCCTCGGGTGCAAGCGAGGGCGCAGCACTGACACATGGATCGATTTCGATTTTTTCGGGCATCAGATCTCGCTCCATCTCGGCACGCCGTTCGCGACGGCTGAAACAGGCAAGGTGGGCGATCACATGGTCCCGATGCCTCACCTCGGCGCGGTGCTTCCGCTTGAGATGTGGCGCGAGATCGCCGACAGGCTGACCGCGGCCGAGCTCGATTTCGTCATCGAACCGACGGTGAGGTTCGAGGGTGAGCCGGGCGAGCAGTGGACGATGTTCTTTCGCGATCCCGCCGGCAATCCGATCGAGCTGAAAGGCTTTGCAAACGAAGAAGCGGTGTGGGCCGTATGAGCCTCGTTCCCTTCGTCACGACAATGGCAGGCGACGAGGCCGAGGCGTGGCGGGCTGAGCTGCAGTCGGCCCTTCCCAGCCACCGGGTGGTCGATCCTCGCTCGCTGTCACCTGCAGACATGGAAAGCGTGGAGGTCGCGATCGTCGCAAATCCGGACCCGGCCGATCTCGCCCGGTTCCCGGCCCTGCGATGGGTACAAAGCCTCTGGGCCGGCGTGGAGCGTCTGGTGACCGCGCTTCCACCCGAAATCGGCATCGTCCGTCTGGTCGATCCGGTGCTTTCAGAAGCGATGGCCGAGGCCGTTCTCAGCCATGTCTTCTTTCTCCACAGACGCATGCCGGAATACCTTGCGCAACAGCGCGCCGGCATCTGGAGCCCGCTCGATCAGCCACTTGCCTCAGAGCGGACGGTTGCCATTCTCGGGCTTGGGGAACTCGGCACGCTTGCCGCCCGGCGCCTGTCGGCCTCCGGATTTCGGGTGCTGGGCTGGTCGCGATCGCCCCGTGAGATCGAAGGAATCGAAACGCATTGCGGTGAAAGCTCGCTCACGCTTGTCGTGCAGGCTGCCGAGATCGTCGTCGTTCTCCTGCCGCTGACCGATGCAACGGCAGGTCTCCTCGACGAAAAGACGCTCGCCGGTTTTCGCCCCGGTGCCTCACTCGTCAATGCCGGGCGTGGCCCGATCATCGAGACGAACGCGCTTCTTGCGGCGCTCGATCGCAGACACATCAGTCACGCCATTCTCGATGTCTTCGATCAGGAACCCCTGCCAGTAGGACACCGGTTCTGGGCCCATCCAGCCGTCACCGTCATGCCCCATGTCGCAGCGCCGACGAACAGGAAGAGCGCAAGTGCGATCGCAGCGAAAAATATCCGCGCCTATTTCCATGAAGGACGGCTCCCCGATCTTGTCGATCGAACTGCCGGCTATTGAGCGACCTATACCTGTTCAGCTGACAGCGTTTCGGCGGAGTATCACCATAATCCGGCTTGCTACACTTTCGAGCATGCGCGATAAACGAGCTTCCTTTTTCAGCCCGCTTTTCGTCTCTATCGGTCCCCTCACCTCTTCCATCGGCCCATGTCCCGCGTCTTTGCCTATGCCCGTGTCTCCACCGTCGAGCAGACGACGGAAAACCAGCTGGGAGAGATCCGGACGGCGGGGTTTCAGGTGCAACCGCGTCGGGTGATCGAGGAAACGGTGTCGGGCTCTGTCGCCGCCTCCGAGCGGCCGGGTTTTTCAAAGCTCGTTGACCGGTTGGAAGAGGGTGACGTTCTCGTCGTCACCAAGCTGGACCGGCTGGGCCGCAACGCGATGGATGTGAGGAAGACAGTTGACGAGCTCGCAGAGCTCGGCGTGCGGGTCCATTGTCTCGCGCTCGGCGGCGTCGACCTCACGAGCGCGGCTGGCCGCATGACCATGGGCGTCATCAACGCGGTCGCCGAGTTCGAGCGCGATCTCCTGATCGAGCGGACCCAGGCGGGCCTCGAGCGGGCGAAGGCGCAAGGCAAGACGCTCGGCCGACCGCCTCGCCTGACGGAGACCCAGCGGCAGGCTGTGGTGGCGAAGCTCGAAGGTGGCGCATCGATCTCGCGGCTCGCACGTGATTACGGCGTCAGCCGGCTCACGATCACCCGCGCACGAAACAAGCACAAGGAGGCGAACAGCCCTCAGGTAACCGAACCGGCTGAGCCATCGGAAAGATCTGTCGGGGCATCGGGGGCTGACGGCAAGCGCGAAGCCCAACGAGAGGCGGGCAATGCCGATCAAGCGTGATCTTCGCGGCTTTTATCCGATCGACTGGGCGGAGCTTTCGCGCTCGATCCGGTTTCGCCGCGCCAAGGGGCGCTGCGAACAGTGCGGACGGCCCCATGGTGAAACGGTCTGCCATCTGGGCGATGGGCGCTGGTATGATGCGGAACTGGCGGCCTGGCGAGACGGGAACGGCCGTAAGCTGCGCACCAATCTGCCCGCACCGGACAACCTGCCGACGGACTTTTCACCCGCCTTTACAACGGTTTATCTCGCCTGCGCCCATCTCGATCACGACCTTGCCAATAACGAGGCCACCAACCTCGCCGCGCTTTGCCAGCGTTGCCATATGATCCACGATCGGCCCCACCATCTCGCACGCCGGAAGATCACCTATCTCATGCGCCGTGCGATCGGTGATCTCTTCTCAGGACGGTATCGATGAGGACAGCGCGCTCGGGCACCTTCCTGCACAGATCACGCTGCGTTAAGATTACGCGAGTGCCGGCGCGCATCGCACTGGCGGACACTGCTATCCTGCGGTAGACAAAACACCTCTTATGGCGCTGGTGAAGGATCGGTCATGTCCGTCACGCTCTCTCAAACTGAACGGCGGGGCCGGCTCACGACCGTTCTCGGCCCGGACACCGTCGTGCTTTTGCGCATGGATGGCGAAGAAGAGCTCTCAGGCGATTTCGAGTGGCGCGTTGAGGCGCTGTCCGATCAGGACGGCATCGACCTCAATGCCCTGATCGGCACCCATGCCACCATCGGCATCGAGACGGAGGCCGAGACCCGCCAGTTCGACGGCATCGTCTGCGAGGCGGCCCATGTGGGCCTCACCGAAAACGGCAACCGCTACGACTTCGTGCTGCGGCCTTGGCTGCATCTCGCAACGCTTCGGCGCAACCAGCGCATCTTCCACGACAAGACGGTCGTCCAGATCGTCGAGGAGGTGCTCCAGCCCTATGCCGACAATGTGGGCTCGCCTCATCTCGAAGTCGCGCTGACGGAGGATTATCCGGTCCTCGAATACACCGTGCAATACGGCGAGAGCGATGCCGATTTCTGCCGAAGGCTGATGGAGCGTTTCGGCATCACCTGGTCCTACCGGCACGAGGACGGCGCGCACATCCTGCGCCTCACCGATCATGTGGACGCCCACGACCTCATCGCTGGCGAAGGCGGGGCCCGGCCCTATCGCGGGGTCGATCGCTGGCATCCGGGCGAGGAAGAGCACTTTCGCGAGTGGCATGGCGGCACGCGCGTCACCACCGGCGCGGTTCGCCTGACGGAGTATAACTTCAAGACGCCCCACGCCGCTCAGGAGGTCGATCGTCCGAGCCCGACCATCGAGGACCGGGCGCGCATGGAAAGCTTCGATTGGCCGGGCGATTATCTCGATCGCGGCGAGGGTACGGGCGTCGTCGCACGGCGGCTGGAAGAAGAGCGCGGGCAGGCCCCGCGCCACCGGGCCAAGGGCGAGGTCGCGGGGCTTGGGGCGGGCACGCTCGTCGATCTCACCGGCGATCCCATCCCGGGGGTCACCGGCGAGCGCTTCATCTGCCTGAAGGCGACCCACCGCTTCCGCTCCCAGGCCTATGGCTCGGGCAGCCCGGACGACGAACAGCGCGGCTATGACGGGGCCTTCGTGCTTCTGCCCACCGATGCGCCCTTCCGCCCCGAGCGGCGCACCAAGCGCCCGATCATCCAGGGGCCCCAGACGGCGGTGGTCGTCGGCGATGGCGAGATCGATTGCGACGAATATGGCCGCATCCTCGTTCGCTATCACTGGGACCTGAAGGGCGCCTATTCCATGCGCTGCCGGGTCTCCCAGAACTGGGCCTCCAAGGGCTGGGGCGGCATGGTGATCCCGCGCATCGGCATGGAGGTGATCGTCGAGCATCTCGAAGGCGACCCCGACAAGCCGATCGTCACCGGCTGCGTCTACAACGGTGCGAATATGGCGCCTTACGAACTCCCCGCGAACAAGACGCGTTCGGTCTTCCGGTCCGACAGCCACCAGAAGACCGGCTTCAACGAGATGACCTTCGAGGACAAGACGGGCCGGGAGAACATGTTCTTCCACGCCGAGAAGGATCATACGAGCCGCGTCCTCAACGACCGCACGGCCCGCGTCGATCGGCACGACGTCTATTCCGTCGGCGGCAACCGATCGGTCGAGGTATCGCGCAACCAGAAGACCGAGGTCGGCGGCTCGTCGACGACGGTCGTCGGCGGCACAGGCCCGATGGCGATCGGCGCACTCGCGGGGGTCGCCGGGCTCACGGGCAACACGGCGGGGCTTCTCTCCCAGGCCGGCCAGATCGCCGGCGGGGGCGGCGCGGCACTGGCCGGCTTCGTCGGCACCCTCGCCTCCACCGCGCTCGGCTTCTTCTCCGGCGGCGGGCTCGGCAGCCGGGGCGGCGTCGTCTCGGGCCCGAACCCGCGGGCCGATGCGGGCACCGATCTTGCCGCGAGCGGCACCGGCGTCGGCGAGGCTGCCTCCGGTCTCTTCCCGATGAGCGGCATCATGAACACGGTCGTCGAGAAGTTCCAGTCGACCTCCGTTGGCATCGCCCAGGTCGATCAGGTGGGTCTCTCCAAGGTCACCAATGTCGGCGCGACCGAAATAACAAACGTGGGCAAGGAACAGCGCACCACCGTCGGAAAGACCATTCGCATGGAGGTCGGCGACTTATTCGACCTCTACGCCAAGAAGACCTTTCTCGGGCGTTCAAAAACATGGACGATCGCAGCCACAGAGAAGATAGTTCTGACGACACCAGGTGGGTATATCGAACTTAACAAGCGCGGAATTAAGCTACACGGACTGCGCATCGATATAGAGGGCAACAAAATTAATTTTACGCGCGGTGGTCCGGGGCACACAGAGAGCAAAGACTTTGCGGAAGAATGCCCGGAGCAAAAAAAGTGATCATGGATCCAGTCAAAGATTTTGCCCGCTCACTGATCGACGGCTCTCATACAAGTGATGGCCCGCATCTAATTGTCGGCCTGGATCCGGGACGCCATCCGCAGCTGCCAGCCGTTGCCAAAGGCTTGAGCAACGACGCTCGCTGCCTATACAATGGCGTTGCTGCTGATGAGTACGGTCTGATGGCCCCTTGGATTGTAGAAGACCCGTACCGGACCTTCTCCGAATATCTCATCGATGAATATATTGGCGAGAACTGCTTCGTGCTGTTCCTCTCTAATATTTCATTCGATGAATTCCATATGAAATTTCGTAAATTGGTGAAGATCGTCGAAGTCGAAAAAGGAGAGCGCTTCTGGCGCTTTTTCCGACCTGACGGTTTGGGGACATTTTTGCCATTCATGACCGTGGATCAGCGCGCTGCTATATTTTCCGGCATCAAACTCATGGGAATGGAAGTACACAACGATCCCGAGGTGGGATTTGGAGCCATGCAATTCAGAGAAGATGGCTCTCTTGCAACAAAATTTCTCGTCCCGATGGCAGAGCGGCCGCTAGCCGTTCGTGACGCAATCATACATGACATCGCCACGAGCCTGCCAAATAATATGAAACTCAATCTGGAAGGTGCCGCAGCACGACCACGGATGACGTTTACGACAGCCCAGATGGAAGCTCCGGTGCTTTTCAACCGTCCCAAGCTAATTGCCTCGACGATCAGGGTTTTGGAAGAAGACTTCGCATCGGCGATGGCAGTCATTGGCGAGCGGCAACTCGCGATGCATATCAGTTATGGGATCGACCTCGCGATGAAGAAGAACCTTTGGGACGTTACGGCAATCCAGACATTTGTGGATCTGATGTTTCGGGTAGCTCCCGGTTGGCATCGCCAGCGCAGTCTTGCTGCGGTTCTGGATCGGTCCGATCTTGCACCAATGGAAAAGCTGGAATTGATCGTGACCGAGTCATTCAATTCGGCCTGGGATGAGGCGGCGACATTCAATTCGACGGATGAGTGGTATCCGGGCGGGTTCGGCAAAAGAGATATCTAGAATGTCTTGCGGTTCTATTTTCCAGAATTCGGTGGTGTCCCGCCATGGCTGAGAAATTCAACTCATCGCTTGCGGATGAATTGCGAACCTCGGTTATGAGGCAGGCCGGTGAAATAAACCCGCAATTAGCGCTCGATGTTGCAGGTATCTTTGACCCAACTCCAATCTCCGACGCTGCCAGCACTGGCCTCTCTTTATGGAATGGTGAATTGATCGATGCCGCGCTTGGTGGTGTTTCAATGGTTCCCTATCTCGGTGATGCGCTCGCCAAGCCTTTCAAGATCATTCGCAAATACGGCGAACCTGCCGTTAAGGTTGTCGATGGCGCGGTCAGCTGGCTCCGAGGCGGGACGGAGAGGATGGTCGCCGCACTGCGTGAGATCGAACCTGCGGGAGTCCAGCGTGCCAGAGAACGCGCAGCCGAAGCTGTAAGGAATGCTCAAGCGAGAAAACGGGCGAATTGCAATACCGAAGAATGCAAGAGCTTGCGCAAATCTCGCATGCCCAAAAATGGTGGCCGCTGGGACCCGCCTGATGCGCGAGAAACAGGCGATGGAACGTGGCATTTCACGGATGTGAACGGCAACGCGCGGTCAGTCCCTTATAAGAACGGCTATCCAGACTTCTCAAATCATTTCAAAGGCGGCGGTCCCTATGAAATATCTAATCCAACTGGTGACGTCGGACATGATACCACGATGTTATTTAAGGAAAAGCATGTTCCGCAACCTCGCAATACAACACTGCATCATCTAGAGGATGGCCGCGTGGCGTTCGTAGACAGTTCTGTTCATGATGCTGTTCCCCATACCGGATTCCGCGCCATCCAAAACACAGAATTATTCTGAGGCAGATATGGACCTGAAGGAAATCAACCCGTTCGTTTACAAAATGTGGGATGAATATCGTCATCTAGGCGACGATTACTACGAAATTACGGGCATTGATATGATAGAAAGCATTGAAAACGAGATAGGAGCGAAGCTTCCAGAGGATTTTATAGAGTTTTCATTGAAATATTCATGCTTTGATTCCTCACCTTCGCTAGGAATGGCTTATTTCTTCTGCAAATTCTCCGATCGCTCTGTAATTCAGGCGACGTCACTTTTGACACCCCCGGGATCGAGCATCCTGCAAGCCCTGCGATCCCTTCGCCGCCCTCATCCAGCGCATCCACAAGTCCGGCGAAGAGTGCCAGAGGGTGTCGTGCCGTTTAATGCCGGGACGGGGCACTCGACGATCATGCTCGATGTTCGCCCAGCGACCCATGGGCAGGTCCTTTTTCTCGATAAAATCAAGGTCCAGAACTTTGGCACGCCTGACTATGACTGGGACAATATCGGCTGGGTTGCCAACAGCTATACCGATTTTCTTCGTGGACTAGGCACAGAGAAGGAACTCGTTGCAAAACATAACGTGCCCGTAAAGCCATAACCGCACGATCCGCTGGGGAATAAAGATGCAGGTCAAGCTTCGAACCTGGCGCCGAGAGGAAGCCACCGCTGAATGAACCTGCCGAGCGAGCGATATACCGGTATGGTTCGGCAGGCGAAACTGCAATGCGACGATATCATGGCTTCGTCATTCGAGAATTGGAGCGAGGCATTGACGCAGGTGGCATTCGAGGTGCCGATACACAGCGTTCTCTTTGGACCAAGCGACCTCAATCGGTTGCTTTCATCTAATGCAAATTATGCATCTTCCTTCGGACGCCGCCCACAGAGCGTTGACGATCGGCTGGCCGCGATACTGATCGATCTGCCGTCCGAAGGACATTACTTTCCGAAGATCGGTCCAGTTAGTTGGAAAGAGCGGCCAGAGGCCTATGCCGTTTCCGGGCTGAGGCCGTTCGACAGACTCGCCCTTCTAGCCTCGTGCATCACCGATCGCATGGCGGCTTCGCTACAGATTTTCGTTGAGGCGGAAGTCCCAACATATCTGCACTTCTTTCCATTGCGCGATATGACCATGGTGCCGGAGGCCCGCATCACTGTCAGGAGCGGCCGTGTCTCGCACGCTCGTTGGTCACGACCGGCTGCTGCGCGTGATTATCCTGGTGTCAGAGCTTCGCTTATGAGTTTTGCCAGAGCGACCAGCGCGGAAATGCCGATGAGTGACGTTGTGCTAGACTTGTGTATCGACGATCGGTCACAAAATGGGGAAGTTCGGTTAATTGAGTTCAACCCCAAGCTGGCTGAGGTTTCATAGTAAATAGACAATCAAGCAACAATATTTTCGATTGATTTTGCATCACCAGACAAGTAATCGTTATTTTCTTTACAAAAACTCTACTACCACGCGTTGATTATTCAATAAATGAAGCATCCAATTGCATAATAAGGGCAACGAAAGAGAATAGAGAGATCACCAATGGGTAAGCCCGTCACCCTAAAAGGCCATGCCCATGTCTGTCAGATGGTCGACCCCGGGCCGCGGCCGCATGTCGGCGGCCCGGTTATAGAAACCGGTCAGACCTATGTGACCGTGAGCGGCATACCGATCGCGACCGTGACCGACAAGACGCTTTGTAGCGGCGTGCCGACGACCGCCAAGATCGTCTCCGGTTCTGCGATCGCCAATATCGACGGCAAGAAGATCGCGCGGATCGGCGACACCTGCGAGCATGGCGGGAAGCTCGTCCAAGGCGTGCCATGGATCACGTTCGAGTAGCCTGAGGCCCACGACCTCATCGCTGGCGAAGGCGGGGCCCGGCCCTATCGCGGGGTCGATCGCTGGCATCCGGGCGAGGAGGAGCATTTTCGCGAATGGCATGGCGGCACGCGGGTCACCACCGGCGCGGTTCGCCTGACGGAGTATAACTTCAAGACGCCGCACGCCGCCCAGGAGGTCGATCGTCCGAGCCCGACCATCGAGGACCGGGCGCGCATGGAAAGCTTCGACTGGCCGGGCGATTATCTGGATCGCGGAGAGGGTACGGGCGTCGTCGCGCAGCGGCTGGAAGAAGAGCGCGGGCAGGCCCCGCGCCACCGGGCGAAGGGCGAGGTCGCGGGGCTTGGCGCGGGCATGCTCGTCGATCTCACCGGCGATCCGATCCCGGGCGTCACCGGCGAGCGCTTCATCTGCCTGAAGGCGACCCACCGCTTCCGCTCACAAGCCTATGGCTCCGGCAGCCCCGACGACGAACAGCGCGGCTATGACGGGGCCTTCGTCCTTCTGCCCACCGATGCGCCCTTCCGCCCCGAGCGGCGCACGCCGCGCCCGTTCATCAAAGGCCCCCAAACGGCTGTGGTGGTGGGCGATGGCGAGATCGACTGCGACGAATATGGCCGCATCCTCGTGCGCTATCACTGGGACCTGAAGGGCGCATATTCCATGCGCTGCCGGGTCTCCCAGAACTGGGCCTCCAAGGGCTGGGGCGGCATGGTGATCCCGCGCATCGGCATGGAGGTGATCGTCGAGCATCTCGAAGGCGACCCCGACAAGCCGATCGTCACGGGCTGCGTCTACAACGGTGCGAATATGGCGCCCTATACGCTGCCCGCCAACAAGACCAAGAGCGTGTTCCGATCGGACACCCATAAAGGAAGCGGCTTCAACGAATTCACCTTCGAGGACGAGAAGGGGCGTGAAGAAATCTACATGCACGCCGAGCGGGACAACCGCATCCATATCGAGAATTCACGGACCAAACGCGTCGACAACAATCAGGCAGAGTCCATCGGTCACAACAAGACGATCGAGGTCGGCAACAATCATCACGAGGTCATCGGCGGCAACATGACCCTCATGGTCGGCCCCAACATCCTTCAAAAAGGCGTGACGGCGGCCATGGGCATCCTCAAGAACTCGATGGGAGACCTTCTCACCGACAAGCTTGGGGCCTTCACCGACAAGCTCGGCTTTCTTTCCAATCTCACCATGGGCGAAGGCAATCTCATTGTCGGTGTCGGCAAGAACAAGGCCGAGACGGTTATGGTGAGTTCGACGGAGATCGTCGGCGGCGCGAAGACGACCACGGTTGGAGGTGGTTACCAGCTTTCGGTTCAAGGCATTCGGCACGACAGCGTTTTGATGGGCGCTTACGAGGAGATCGGTCAGAACAAGACCGTGGTTGTAGGCAAGACGTTCGAACTGGTTTGCGGGGACACGAAACTGCGCATGGAATCATCCGGCAAGGTGACGATCGAATCCAAGACGATCGATATGAACGCTTCGGAACGGATCACCCTCAAAGCCGGCAAGATCGAACTGAACTAGGCCACGTGGACAAAGGTTGACGTATTTCCGTTTGGTTGATTCAAGGCTGCCATTTGGAGGCAGTTTTGGGCGAACGCATTGGGATATCCGACGAAGACTGGGCGATCATCGAGCCCCT
>NZ_JBDJAC010000025.1:0-19318 GCF_039652615.1 Fulvimarina fulva | reverse complement strand
GGCCGAAAAAGCCACGCTTCACCTTAAAAAAGGTGCGACACCGCGGGCATCGATGCCCTGCCAACGTCCTGACGGAAAATCCTCACTCCCATTGACATGGCTAACCCCCGCAGCTGACAACGGCCTGACGGCTCGCTGACACCAAACTGACATGGGAGGAAAAGTCTGCCCGTCATGAAGCGCCAGGGAAGGGAGGCCCGATGCGCACGCTGATCGTGGAGGATAATCGGGAGCCGCACAAACCTTGCTATTCGATGAACGGAACGATGAAAAGCCGGAACGCAAGTGCATCAGCCCGCGCATAGCTGTGTTGCGCTGCAGCATATTGCTGGATGTCCGCTCCAAAACTACCTTCTGGTCATGATCGGGGTCGCCGATCGAAACGGACCAGACGATATCCGCATGTCGTGGATCATCGCAGGAGAGGTAGTTACCATGACCGACAAGAACGAACGCAGCAGGACGAATCGGATTCGTTCTGCATTTTTGGGCATTGTCGATAGCGTGCGCGAGGCACGCCGTCTCCAGGCGGATATGCTGCGGAAATATCCGCACCTGCGTTGAATGCTGATGGCCGGTCTCGTCTACGGTGAGACCCCCGGCAGGGCCGCATGTAGCTCGGGCCGGATCGGGCCACCTGCATTTTGAGGTGCCGCACGGCGTCCCGGGCGCTGGCGACACAAAATGACCGGAGACGAGACGAAATGCGCTCTCTCCTTCCGCAGCGTCCTTGCCAATGGGGCAGGCTTTGCGGAAGTGGAGAGCGTTTTGCGTTGGGCGTTGGCCGTCTATCGCGATGACACGGGCTGACGATGTGTGGCGACGGCTATGAGGGCATGACCTTCCTTCGTGAGCAGTTCGCGGACGAGGGCCTGAACGATCCTGCCGACCCGATCCATGGCCTCGACCTTCGTGCGACGGCGGGGGACTTCGCGCTGAATGACGAGAATGAAAAATCCCGCGAAGGCACCGGCAGGATTTCACGCGGCAGCGCAAGATATTGACCCGGCGAGACGGGGTGACTCTCGGAGCGCGGCGCGAAATAATGCCGGCGACCCTGCCCGTGCCCACCGGAGTTCTCCCGTGCCGACGATTTATCAGCGCGCCCTGTCCTCGATCCTTGCCGTCGGCCTCGCATTGTTCGGGGCAAGTGCGTCGGCGCAAGGGGAGACGAGCGCCATGTTCGTCGCCTCCGAGAGCTGCCCGGCCTATCAATCGTTCCGCAAAGGCACCAATCCCGGCGATGTCTCGATCGTGCCCGGTACAGCTTACGAAATGATCGGCGTCAACGGGAGTGATCCCACCCACTATCGTATCCGCGTGCCACAAGCGAAGCCGCGGGAGCGCTGGGTCGCGATGGATTGTGGCGGGACCGGACGTGAAGCTGCGGCTGCGATATCCTCGAAACCATCGCAAAAAGCACAGGCCGGCTCCGATCCGCGCGGGGCAAGCGCGCTCGCCGATGCGCTGGGCGGATCGGCTTCGGGACCTGCCGCATCATCCGATCAGCGCTCGCCCGCCGGCAGTTATGTGCTTGCGGCCAACTGGCATGCCGCCTTCTGCGAGATACGCCCGCGCAGCCGGGATTGCCGATCGGGCGGCATGGAGGATGGGTTCAAGCTGCACGGCCTCTGGCCGCAGCCGCGCGGCACCGAATATTGCGATGTCTCGCGCCGCGATGTCGCCGCCGATCAGGGCGGACGATGGCGCGAACTTCCAGAGCCAGACATCACCACGGCGACGGAGCGGCGGCTCGCGGAGGCCATGCCCGGCGTCGCGGCTGATCTTCACCGGCATGAATGGATCAAGCACGGCACCTGTTACGGTGCCGATGCGGAGGAGTATTTCGTCGATTCCCTCGCTCTCGTCGAAAAGCTCAACGCTTCGCCCGTCGGCAAGCTTTTCCGCGCCAATCGCGGCCGCGAACTCACCAATCGGGACATCCGCACGGCGTTCGACACAGCGTTCGGGCGGGGTGCAGGCGAGCGGGTTCTCGTCGATTGCAACGACGATGACGGCCGCGCCGTCATCAACGAGCTCATGATCAATCTGAAAGGCCGGATTACCCCGGATAGCGATCTTGGCGACCTGATCCTCAACGCCCCGACGGCACCACGTGGCTGCCCCCTAGGGATTGTCGACCGGAGCGGCGATCAGTAGGGGAAATTTTCATTCCGCTGAGGTCTGTGGAGAACCGGGCAACATAAAAATTTCACGTGACTGGAGAGCCTGAAGACTGTAAAGCCTCGCTCGCTGGTTACGGACTGTTTCACGGCGATGCCGGTCGCAAACGGCAGAAAAAAAGCCGGGTTCGAAAACCCGGCCTAAATAAGTTGGGTTCGAAAAGAACCCTTGGGAGGAAACAGTCGGTTCAATCAGATTGGGAGGAGGTAATCTTTTCGTCCCGACTGATGACAAAATAGACTTTGCTGCACTGCAGCGCCAGATCTATTTCAGGGAGGCAGCTATGCGTGCAGCGCATAGCTCAATCGTGCCATAGAGATTATCTATGAAAATGGAGATCTCGGTTGGAATGCACCGATCGCCATTGAAAGCATCGTACCAAAAATGGGTGCCGGTTTTCCGAAATCCCGATGCATAACCAATCCCTTGGGACGTCAGAGACGATCCCGGCAGTGGTTTTGGCGCTGAGACCTCGTCCCTGCCGCCATCAATCCGCAAGCCCGATCATGGTTCGGGCAGCATATCACCTCGCGCCTTGTCTGACCAGACTGCGGCGCAGCGCCTCAGGCGGTAACCCTCTCGGGTAAAACTTTCGCCAGTTTGCGCCCCGCGCATTGTCTTGCTCCATGTGAAAGTCTTAATCTTTGCTTAACCCGGTCGTTGGTTCGGCTCGTCGTCGACGATCGACAAGTCAGCGGTCCGCATCGGAGCGCGGCATGGGGCCGGTTTCCGGAAAACCCATTCGAAAACAAAGGACTGGAGCGCAGGGCGCAGATGCCGGAAACGCTTCAGCGATCGCCGGGCGGTGATCGGCACGAGGATTGAAGCAAGCGTATGAGCGTATCGCAGTCCTATACACTTCGCGGGCAGCAGACGCGCCTCGACAGCACCACCAAGATCACGCTGGCCGTTCTGGCCCTCGCCTCCGGCGTCTACACTTACCTCGGCGTGCGCGAATTGCTTGACGGCAGCGCGACGGCAGTCTTCCTCGGCGCGATCGTCTATTCCTCCGCCGTCTCCGTCGCGATCTACGCCTTCTGGTCCTATCTGATGCGGTTCATGCCGCATGTGCGCCAGCCCGGCAGCCGGCGCATGCTCTATCTGGCGATGGCGATCGGCTCCCTCATGATCATCGCCATGTCGTCCTGGCTGAATGCCTCGGCGCTGGCGGGGTCCGCGGCGCTGGAGCAGCATTTGTCTGTGACCACCGAGGAATATCAGCAGAAGCTGAACGAGGCGCATGAAAACGCGCTCGCCGCCCAGTCACTGCTCCCGGATATCCAGCTCGCGGCCCAGCGTTTCGATAGCCTCGCCAGCCAGGAGGCGCGCTCGGGCTCGCTGACCGGAACGTCCGGTTCGGGTACGGTCGTCCAGCTTTTAAGGCAGATGTCGAACCAGCTTGCCGGCCTCCAGAGCGAAATCCAGGCAAGCCGCGCGCAGGTTGCGACGATCTTCGACGAAGGCGGGGCGCGGCTTTCGGCCATGCGCCAGCTGGTGTCGAGCCAGGGGCCTGTTGCCGAGCGGGCGAATGCCTTTGCCGAGGAGGCGGTCCAGCTTTCCGGCATCATTACGGGATTGCAGCAGAACTCGGTCGCGCCGGCGGTGAAGCGCGCTGCCGAAGATCTTGGCCGGTCTTTCATCGCACCCGTCGCAGATGGCGGCGATGAGAGCCTGCGCGCCCGCCAGAGCCAGGTGGTCGGCCGTGTGGAGGATGCGGTGCGCGCCCAGAGCGGCCAGCTTGTGGCCGCTGCGGAGGAAATTCTGACGCGCCCCGATGTCGAACCGTTCCGCTTCACGCCGCTCTCCGCCCCGGAAGCGGTGATCCGCTATGCCGTCGACTTCCTGCCGTCCTGGGCAGGGGCGATCTCCATCGACCTCCTTCCGGCTGTCCTCATCTTCATCCTGTGCATCGTGCAGGACGTGATCCGGCGTGAGGACGGCGAGGAGATGGAGACCGGCGACATGTCGGCCGCCGATCTGATGCGTGCCATCCGCATCCAGAAGCGCATCCGCTTCGCCGAGGACGACTGGCAAGCCGAAACGCGCGGCGCCGAGCGGCCACGAGAACCGGAACGACCCGGCGAACCGCGCGCCGAGATGCCGGAGCAAAAGGCTGGCGAAGAGGGGCGCGACATCGTTCAGCACAACGATCCGACCGGTCCGACACCCTTTCCTAAGACCGTGTCTCGCTGAAGCGGCGTGTCGACGAATAAAGACAGGGCGCGATGATCGGCGAGGAACCCAGTCCCGGCCGCGTGGACCGGCTCATTCAAAAGATCCCCGAGGGCGCGATCCTTCGGGCGATCTTCGTGACGCTGCTCATCGTCAGCGGCGCAATCGTCTATCTCGACTGGCGGGATTTTTCCGAAGCCGAATTCGACACCGCCCGTGTCGAGCGCACCGAGCCGCTGCCGGTCAAACGGCCCGAGCCGGGCGATCAGGTGCGCCCCTATCTGCCGAATACCATTCCGGTCGGTCCCGATCGGGGCAAGCCCGAACTGCCCGGCTATGACGGGCCGGTGGATTCCGAAGCCATGACCCGACCGATGACGTTCTTCGATGCGGGCGATGGGATCGTCTCCGCCGTCGGACGGATCGAGATCGGAACCGCGAGCGATTTCCGCGAATTCCTGGGCGAAAGAACGCGCGCCGGGGGCACCGTGCGCCGCCTCTTTCTCCATTCGCCCGGCGGTTCGGTGGAGGATGCGCTTCAGATGGCCCGCGATATCCGGGCGGGCGACATCGCGACCGAAGTGCCCGCCGACGGCTATTGCGCCTCGGCCTGTCCGCTCGTCTTGTCCGGCGGTTCGACGCGGCTTGCGGGAGAATCCTCCTGGGTCGGCCTCCATCAGGTCTATGCCGCCGAGATTCCCGGCATGCCGAGCGCGCGCGATCTGGACCGCTCGATCTCGGACATCCAGCAGACCATCGCCCGCGCCCAGCAGCTTCTTTCCGATATGGGCATCGATCCGGCGATCTGGATCAAGGCAATGGAGACGCCACCGGCTGACCTCTACGTGTTGACGGAAGACGAGCTGATCACCTCCCGCTATGTCCGCCCATTCCCCGATGGTCCCGAATTCATCGGCCCGCGCCGGCCCGAGGATTTTCGGCTGGACGGCGAGCAGATCGCCTCCATTGAAAGCGAAGACGAAGTCACGGCACCGGTGGACGCCGAGCCGGAGCCAGCCGTCATTCCATCTTCTTCACAAGGCGAAGGATCACGAGGGTGAGGACGACTGCGATCAGCGCAAGTCCGTATTCGCTCAGCCCGCAGGCAAGGCCGAGCGCGCCGACGACCCAAAGCGAGGCGCCCGTCGTGAGCCCCTTGACCTCGCCGCGCGCCTGAATGATCGCGCCGGCGGCGAGAAAGGCGATGCCGGAGGTGATCGCCCCCACGATCCGGATGGGATCCGAGCGCACGCCATCGCCGACCTCGTTGAACCGGTCGACGAGGGAAATCATCAAGATGGTGAAGAGGCAGGCGCCGATGCCGACCATCATATGGGTGCGCAGGCCCGCTTCCTGATCACGTCGCTCGCGCTCGTACCCAACCGCCCCCGCGAAAAGTGCGGCGAGAACCATCTGGCCGGCCCGTTCGACAAAGAGCCAGCCGGGTAGCATCTCCTCGATGAATTCCATCTCGTTCGTCTCGATTTCAGCTGCGCGACATATGAAGGAAAAGGGAAGAGACCCCGCTTCGGGTTCCGAGGCGAGGCGTGTGCTTCCCGAACTGGGGGCCTTCAAAAAGAGGGCGTGCGTCACACGAAATCCGCTTGATCACTTCGTGATAGCGGATTTGAAGAACGCTCAACCGCCGCGCGGGCTTCGTTACTGTACCCGGCTTAAACAGCCGGATACAGTATCAGACCTCTTTGACGACCTCGAACAGGATGAAGACCGACCTTGCCTTCACGACGAGACCGTCGCTGGCTTTCAAGGGGCGGGGCTCGAGATCGGGCCAGTCCGATTGCAGGACGAGCATCAGGACATGGCCCGGTCGCGGGGAGGGAAGCGCAGTTTCGATGTCCTGTGTCGAGGCATTGAGATAGACGATGGCCCGCTCGCTTGCGTCACTTTCCGGGTCTTTACGCTTATAGACGCTCATACCGAGGAAACGGCGGGTGGGATCGCTCCAGTCGCCGTCATACATGCGTTGGCCGTCCTCGCGCAGCCAGATGACGTCTT
The DNA here is from genome assembly GCF_039652615.1 of Fulvimarina fulva. NCBI lineage: Bacteria > Pseudomonadati > Pseudomonadota > Alphaproteobacteria > Hyphomicrobiales > Aurantimonadaceae > Fulvimarina > Fulvimarina fulva. The sequence continues at coordinate 12,946 of NZ_JBDJAC010000025.1, read as the reverse complement.
CCATCTCGCCGCCGACAGTCTTGCCTGTGAGGAAGGCATCGGCCGCGAGCGCCGGATGTTCGCGCCGCAATTTCGCAAGATGCGCCGTCAGTGCGATCAGCTCTTCATCGGCGTTTTGCCAGTCGAGCCAGATCGTCTCGTTTTCCTGGCAATAGGCGTTGTTGTTACCCCCTTGCGTGCGGCCGAATTCGTCGCCGGCGACGATCATGGGCGTGCCGCGCGAGACGAAGAGCGTCGCAAGAAAGGCGCGCAGATCGCGCTTGCGGGCATCGATGATCGCCGGATTGTCGCTCGCGCCCTCGGTGCCGTTGTTCCACGAGTAATTTTGGCCGTTCCCGTCGCGGTTCTGCTCGCCGTTCGCCTGATTGTGCTTGTTCGCATAGGCCGTCAGGTCGCACAGGGCGAAGCCGTCATGGGCGGCGATGAAGTTGACGCTTGCCGAAGGACTGCGTCCGGCACGATTGAAGATATCCGCCGATCCGGCAAGGCGCGTCGCAAGATCGGCGACGCGGCCGCTATCGCCCCGCCAGAACCGGCGGACACCATCGCGGAACTTGTCCTGCCATTCGAACCAGCGCGGGGGGAACGAGCCCACCTGATAGCCGCCCGGTCCGATATCCCAGCTTTCGGCCACATGGATGCGGTCCTTCAGCACCGGATCGGCGGCGACCATCTTCAGGAAGGGTGCCTTCGCGTCGAAGCCCACGGGCGTGCGCCCGAGAACGGGGGCAAGATCGTAGCGGAACCCGTCGACGCCGCTCGCCTCGACGAAGGTGCGGAGGGTGTCGACGCAGAGCCTTGCCACCGGATCGCGCCAGACGGCGAACATGTTGCCGCAGCCGGTATAATTGACGAGCTTGCCGGGGTCGTCCGCTTCGTGGGCGTAATAGAGCTTGTTGTCGAGCCCGCGATAAGAGAGCGTCGGCCCGTCCTCGTCGCCCTCGCCCGAATGGTTGAGGACGACATCCAGAAGAACGCGGATGCCGCGCTCGTGCAGGGTGTCGACGACGCGGCGAAGCTCCGGCAGGCCGCCCGGCACGATGCGCGGATCGGGCGCCATATGGGTGACCGGATTGTAGCCCCATGCGTTCGAAAGGCCGAGTCGGACGAGGTGTTCCTCGTCGATCGCGGCGGCCAGCGGCATGAGTTCCACCGTCTCGACGCCGAGCCGCTCCATATGGTCGAGGAGCGGCTTTTGCGTGAGTGCCGAGACCGTGCCGCGAAACGTTTCGGGAATATCCGGGTGAAGCTGCGAAAAAGCGCGGATCAGGACTTCATAGGTGAAGCCCGGCGCGCGGAAGGGCAGGGGGTTTGCGTCGCGCGTCAGATCGGTGACGACCGCCTTGGGCATCAGCGATGCGGTGTCGAAGCGATGGGCTGGCGGCGCTTTGAGGGCCGGATGGAACAGAAACGGCCGATCGATAAGAACCGCGTAGGGGTCGGCGAGCAGCTTTGAGGGATCGAAACGGTGGCCTTCCTGCGGCGCGTAAGGGCCATGGGCGCGAAACCCATAACGCGCGCCGGGCTTGAGGCCGGGGACGAAGCCATAGCGGATGACGCCGTCCGCGCCGGGAAGGGCAAGCCGCGCGACCTCCGTCGTGCCGGTCTCGTCGAACAGGCAAAGTTCGATTGCGTCGGCATTTTCTGAGACGGCGGCGAAATGGACGCCCCCATCGGTTGGTGTTGCGCCGAGGCGCTCGGGGCACCCGTGTTCCGCGGTGATCGATATCGCTGTCATGGCCGCGAGACTTACTGCGAGACCGGCTGTTTTGTCACGAGGGTGCGTTCGTCAGCGGCGTCTGAAACGGGATGGAAGAGAGGGTTATGGGAAGGATGAACTGAGCGGGCGGGAGCGATCCTCTGTCGAAGTGCCTCGAGTGGGAAAGCCGCCTCCTTTCTTGAGAAACGAGAAGCAAGATTTGGAGGAGGTCACGAAACGCCGCATGAAGGACCATGGACTGATCCTCAGCGCTAGAGCATCAGACTTATCGCCCGGTGCTCTAGCGTGCTCGATCGTGTCCCGCAGGAGGCAATGCTGGCACCTATCCTTGTTCACGCCGACCTCTTCAGAGCGGAAGGAAGAACCAAGTCCGCCGATCGTGAAAAGGTCGGCAACTCTGTTCGTCGCCATGATCACCGATCTCGCCTTGCTGTTCCTGCTGGCGCCTCGGGTCGTCGGTTCCGTGCTCGTCACCGACTACTGTCAGGCCTTTCGGATCCTGTCGAAAGCCAGTGCTTGGAAGCGCGAGCTCCGATGGCGGAAGACGAGACGATGGCTGTCGCCCATCACATCATGAAGCCGGGTGGTCAGGAGGAACGGCTTCGTGGACACATCGTCGAAGTCGCGATGATGGTGGAGGAAGACGAGCCGTCCGCCGGGTGCAACGGCTCCGGTCAGACGGGCCAGAAGAGGCCTCAGGTCGTTTTCCTCAAGATAGTAAAGCACCTCCGATGTCACGATCAGGTCGAATGGGCCCTGTGGCATGTCGCCGGGCAGAACTGCCTGGGCAAAGCGAACGTTCAAAGCACTTCCATGCCTTTTCCGCGCCTGGTCGAGTGCTGTTTTAGAGCCGTCGAGCGCCGTCAAACGCAGGCATTTTCGCGCAAGGCATGACGTCGTCTCGCCATTGGCGCAGCCAAGCTCCAGACCCCGTCCGAACATTCGCTGGCCGACCGCATGCATCAGAACGCCGCGCTTTTGGTGCTCGAACCGTGATGTTCTGTAATTCCAGGGGTCCGGGTCGCCTGAAAACAGCGCCTCGAAGCCGTCAACGCCGATGGGCCGTTTCATCCTGCCAGTAGATCTCCGTTGGTCCCGTCAGTCGGGCAATTGTGGCCGCTTCCAGCCGGAACCCCGTCGGATCGTCCGTGATCAGCGAGGTGGTCTGGCTCTGGTGTTCGGCGACGGCGAGACGCTTGATCTGCGTTCTGGTCGACACGTCGAATTCGCGTCGTCTCATCTCGCCCGGCCGTGGACGGTCGTCCGACATGCCGAGTTCGTCCAACCAGATCGCATATTCCAGCCGTAACGCGCCGCATGCGGTTCCTGACATCGCCTCCGTCACAAGGCGCCAGGAAGCGCGATGATCGCAATGCGGATCGCGCCGCCAGGGTAGCAGAACGAGTTCGGGGTCGAACGCCTCGAGGATCTGGGAGATGCCTTCGCGCGCGCCATGCCATTCCGCCGTATCGGGGGCCGGCATGTTTGCGTCCAGCAGGCGAAGGAATGCGCGAGGCATCTGGCCAAGGCCGAGCATCTCAAGGGCACGGTATGCTTCGACCTCGCGCTGGGCTGCGAGGCGCGATCGCGGCCAACTGTCGGAGTTGCCGTGCGAGGCGCCCCCATCGGTGACGAAAAGCGTGTGGAACTGACGCCCGTCTGCGGCAAGGATCGAGGCCAGGCCCCCGCATCCGAGGGACTCATCGTCCGGATGTGGCGCAACGATCAGGATGCGGCGCGCCTGGAGTGACCGTGGATCCTCAATTTTCGTCATGATCTGCTCCATCGGCCGGGTGCCCAATCGTCTGCCGCAATGGCATTGCCCAATGATCGCAAGGCGCCGTCCGGATTGGGTTGGCGCAGATAGGTCCGCAAATCGCGAATGCGTCGCTCCAGGGGATGTGGCCTGTTGAACCCTGCCGCACCGACCGCGCGTTCGGCGTCTTCGAGGACCGCGAGCGCGAAAGCTTCGATCGCCGAGCGGGTGGCTTGCGACACGGCGACGAGGCGGCGCCCTGCCGAGATATCGTCCGGATCCGAAGCTGCCGCCGACCAGGCACGGGCTGCCTTGGCGAGCCAGCCATAGGCGCTCTCCACGGCGATACCCATCTGCGCCAGCCGATGCGCCTGATAGGGATCACCGGCGCGCCCCGTGCGCTTCAGATGATCAAGGGCGATATCGAAAACGGCGTGCAGGCCGCCTGTCTGGACGGCGGCGAACCGGATCGCACCGCCGCTGAACCAGGGCTCTCGAATATAATCGCCGGGCCGCCCGAGCCGGTGATCCGCCGTGATCTCGAAGCCTGTGAAGTCGACGACGTGACTGCCCGATCCGCGCATACCCATCGGGTCCCACCAATTCCGGTCGACAGGCAGATCGGCCAGCGGCACCAGAAACATCTGACGGCCGCCATCGCACGGCGCGGTCACGATGGCTTGGTTCAGACCGTCGACGCCAGATGCGAAGTTCTTCGCCCCATGCAGCGTGCCGCCGGTTTCGCACAGCGGCCGATCGGGTGCGTCTGTGTTCCAGACGCCGAACCAGTGTCCGAGGTTCGCGGAGTTGCCGATCAAGGTGTGCTGACGTTCGGTGCCGAAGCTTCTGATCAACAAGAGAGCGTTGACATGGCCTTCGTAGATACGTCCGACACTCAGGTCGCCGCGTCCGACCGCTGCCAGAAGCCGCAAGAGGGTCAACACGTCTGCCGGATCGAGCGGCGGATGGGAACCGAGCGGGGATTTCGACAGCAGCGAAAAGCTGGAATGAGGGAAAGCCGCTTCCTGCTCATAGGCAGGCGAAAGAGCCGACAGGCCGTCGGACAGCGCCAGCGCTTCGCTCTCGACGAGAGATCTATGCCGCATCGACGGTTCTTTCCTGATCGGCGATGATCGCCCGCAATTCTGTGATTGCAGTCTCGATATCGACCGTGGCGCGCGCATCCGGTTCATCCGGCGCAAAGCGCTGCACCAGAATTTCGGGTGCGAGAAAATCTCCGGCCGCATCACAGAAATCATCGAGCTCCAGACCGCAGCGCGCCGCACATTGTACGGCGAGGCTTGCGCTCGCTTGGTTCATCTGTCGCAACATGCTTCGGCGAAGGGCTCTTTCCACGACCGACTCCGGGTCTTCGACGAGACAGGGGCGGCCGGTTTGCGCGTCTGCGACCCATGCCGCGATCGTATCGGCCATGCCGCCCGGCGCCCGTCCCTTCGTCCGGGCAGAGACTTCGACCCGGACCGACGGTGAATGGCGAAGTCTGTATCCGGCATCGCGCACCCGGGAGACGAATGCGAGATCCTCGCGGTAGGGCAGCGCCGGCAGGCCTCCCACCGCATCGAAGACATCGGCGCGAACGGCGAGGCTGGCGCCGGTGTGGTCCCGGTGACGCGGCCATGGGTCGTGCTCCACCGGATCAAGGAGGCTCATCACCCGGTCGCAAAGGTCCGCGTATATGAGATGAGAGGCGGCACGTGCGAGGAAAGCCTGCCCGAGCAGGGCTTCCTCGCGCCGATCTCCGACAATCCGCCCGCCCACGATATCGGCCCCGGCACTGATCGCCAGGAGGTTGGCATCGATCCAGCGTGCGGATGGCACGGCGTCGGCGTCGGTCGTCAGGAGAACCGAGGACATCGAAGTCCTGCATAGGGTCCGCGCGAGGTCCAGGGCGAACCGCCGCGCTGTTCCGACATGCGCGAAAGCCGCTGGCAGCTTCAGATCGACCAGATGGACCCGAAGACGCGTTCCAAGGGCTGCATCTTCGATGGCATTTCGCGATCGGTCGGCGGTGTTGTTGAGGACGATGACGATGTCCAGCGAGCGGTCCTCTGCCGCCAGCCAGGTCTGGGAGGACAGTGCCCGGATCAGACGGGGAATCCGCTCTTCCTCGTCCTTGGCAGGCACGGCGACCACGGGTTGCAGGTCCCTGGTCGCCGCGACCTCGCTTCTCATAACGAAAGGGTCCGATGCCGAATTAGACAGCATCGACTTTCTTCTCGCGCGGCCAGTAACGCAGCTCCCGGCACATGGTCACAAAGGGCTCGGCATCGCCGGGAGCCTTCAGGCAGAGGCAACCGTCATCGAGATCATCCTTGACACCGGCCTTGTCGATGAGCGCCATCGCCTCTGGCGAATAGGCGATGAACTTGCAGTGTGCGAACGCATCCGTCACGAAATCTCTGGCCGTCGCTTCCTTTGACAGAAGGGTGGCTCCGTCCTTCGATACCAGAATTGCGACGGCGTCGTAGAGCATGGACGGTCCACCGTCGATCTTCTGTTGGCCTTCGATCCAACTGCCGTCGCTCGCCTCCACGCCGCCGACCATCGGCGCGACGATCTCGACCATCGCTCCTTCCGCCTTGGCGGCGCTCATGAGTCCCTCAAGGAGTTTCCCGTCGACCCCGTCGGTGACGAGAATGCCGATCTTGCGGCCCTTGAAGCTCTTCGGGCCGTTCGACAGGATCGAAAGCTTGGGCGAGGCCTTCAGGTCTGTCTTCGTCGGTCTCGCGGCCTTGGCCGGGTCCGGCATCTCCTTCAGGCGCAGGCTCTTTGCGACCGTCTGGGCCAGGCCTTCATCGACATTGCGAAGGTGGGACACGATGCGCGAGCGGATCGCCGGCGTCTCGACCTTCGATAGCTCGAAGGTGAAGGCATTGCCGATGTGAACCTGTTCGGTCTCTGTCTGAGACAGATAGAACTGCCGGGCCTGACTATAGTGATCCGCGAATGTTTCCGAGCGAACCCTGGCCTTCCGGCCGGATATCTCTTCAGGATAACTCGAAAACCCCGTCTCCGGCGCCTCGCGAGGACCGCCTGCTTCGCCGCCCCAGGAATTCGGTTCGTAATTCGCGCGGCCTTTCGGATTCCGCATCGACATATGCCCGTCCTGCTGGAAGTGACGAACGGGACAACGCGGTGCGTTGACCGGAATATGTGTGAAATTCGGGCCGCCCAGCCGTTTCAGCTGGGTGTCGAGATAGGAAAAATTGCGTCCCTGAAGCAGGGGATCGTTCGAGAAGTCGATGCCGGGAACGACATTGCCGGTCTGGAACGCGACCTGTTCGGTCTCCTGAAAGAAATTCTCCACGCAGCGGTCAAGCGTCATCTTGCCGACGATACGGATTGGAACCTCCTCCTCGGGAATGATCTTGGTCGCATCGAGGACATCGAAATCGAACTGTTCGGCGAACTCCTCGTCAAAGAGTTGAAGACCGAGCTCCCATTCCGGGAAATCGCCCGACTGGATCGCATCCCACAGATCCCGGCGATGAAAGTCGGGATCGGCACCGTTCAATTTCAGCGCCTCGTTCCAGACGACGGATTGGAGACCCTGCTTGGGTTTCCAATGGAATTTGACGAATGTCGACTTGCCCTCGGCATTGATCATGCGGAAGGTGTGGACGCCGAAGCCTTCCATGAAGCGGAAGGAGCGCGGGATCGTCCGGTCGGACATGATCCAGAGCGCCATGTTCATGGCTTCCGGCGTCAGCGAGATGAAATCCCAGAAATTATCGTGCGCCGTCTGCGCCTGGGGGAAGCCCCGGTCCGGTTCCGGTTTTGCCGCGTGGATCAGATCGGGAAACTTGATGGCATCCTGGATGAAGAAGACCGGGATGTTGTTGCCGACGATGTCCCAGTTGCCTTCCTTGGTATAAAACCGTGTGGCGAAGCCTCGCACGTCGCGCGCGAGATCCGCTGAACCTTTGTTGCCGGCAACCGTTGAAAAACGGACGAACATCTCGGTTTTTTCACCGGCCCGCTGGAAGATGTCGGCTTTGGTGATGTCGGCGAGCGACTCGTAGGTTTCGAAGACCCCATGGGCCCCATAGCCGCGGGCATGGACGACACGCTCGGGAATGCGTTCATGGTCGAAGTGGAAGATCTTCTCGCGGAAATGCTGATCCTCGATCAGCGTCGGACCCCGCGCGCCGGCTTTCAACGAGTTCTGGTCATCCGACACGGGCGTCCCGCCCTGCGTCGTCATTACCGGCACGTCGCCACCGGCAGTCTGGTGGATCTCTCCGCCATGACCGACATGTCCGCCTCGATCGAAACGAGACACATCCGCAACTTTATCTAATTTTTTGGACATCGAATTTCTCTTTGAGTTCAAATATTTGAATCAAAAAGGGGAACGCGCGAAACAGAAAAAGCGCTAAGTCTCACAAACATTAATTCAGATAGCCAGCGATCAATTCGACCAGCCAGTTTGCCTGCCGAGAGCCCGCAGGCCCAACGCGCTGCTGTTCAAAAGGCTGTTTGTAGTTCTCCGACGGGATGAAGAAACGGGCCAGCATCGGCACCGGCTCCCGTCATCGAATGGCGGACAGCAATAAAGCAATATGTCGGTCTCGATGCTTCCACAAAAGAGACGGCGGTCCGCTATCGGTCCATGCACGGCGCACGATCTGGCGCAGAGGATGCCGACTTGAGCGCCGTGCCGGTTATGAAACGCCTGTCAAAGCGTTTCGGCTTTCTTGCAGCTTCGTCTCGATGTGAGGCTTTGAACCTCGATCGACCGCTCGTCCTACCTCGTGTCCGGCAATGAATAGGCGACGATCTGATCGCCCACTTGCGGCTTCAGGATCGAGTTGCCGCCAGCGACGAACACGACCCATTGTCTTCCGTTGTGTTCGAATACGGCCGGGTTGGACACGGACGGTGCCATCACCGGGTCGTTCCACAACTCCTTGCCGTTCGAAGCGTCCAGAGCACGCACGCGGGAGTCGATCGAGGCGCCGATGAAGATCAGCCCGCCGCCGGTAGAGACCGGACCACCGATCGTCGGCGTTCCCCAACTCTCCGGCATGTAGAAGCCGTAGCGCTGAATGCGACCAAACGGCACTTCCCAGGCCTTTTCGCCCTTGGCGATGTCGTAGGCAATCATCGTGCCGAAAGGTGGCTTCCAGCAGGGCATGCCGGCCCAGTTCTCGAACACCGAGAGATAGAAGCCGTAGGGCGCGCCTTCCTGCGGATAGTAGCCGGCCTCGTTACCCGAACCGCCGGCGATCTCGTCGTATTCTTCACGCGGGATCAGACGATAGATCTGGGCGACGCGGCTTGCGTTCACGTAGAAGAGGCCGGTCTTCGGGTCGTAGCTGCCGCCGCCCCACTGCATGCCGCCGGCCGTGCCGGGAAAGGCGAGCGTTCCTTCTTCCGAAGGCGGCGTATAAAGCCCCTCGTAGCGCAGGTCCTCTGCCTGGCGCGAGCAGGCGCCGAAGGAGACGAGGTCGGCGAGCCACCACACGCCCGGCCAGTTTTCGTGATCGAGCGAAGGCGGTGGAGCGGCAGGGAAGGGCTGTGTGGAAGAGGCCTGTTCGCCCTCGATATCGGACGTGGGGACGTCGCGCTCGGGCCAGTCGAAAAGCGGCTCCCCGGTCTCGCGGTTCATCACATAGAGAAAGCCCTGCTTCGTCGGCTGGGCCAGCGCCGGGATGGTTTTCCCATCACGTTCGATGTCCATCAACGTCGGCGCGGACACCGTGTCGTAATCCCAGATATCGTGATGGATGAGCTGGCGCGACCATGCGACCTCGCCGCTCTCGACATTGATCGCGGTGACCGATGTTGCCATTGGAATGGGTTCGGTTCGATTGCCGCCCCAATAGTTGGGGCTCGGCGAGGAGACAGGCACATAGACGAGACCGCGCTCCGCGTCCGCGCTCATGGCGGTCCAGACATTGGCGGTTCCGGTGCGCTGGCGAATGTCCTCGGGGATGAACTCCACAGTCCATTTACGCTCTCCGGTTCGCGCATCGATGCCGAAGAGGGTGCCGGGAGGCGCCTCGGCGAATGCCCAGTCCTTGCCGGCCCAGCCGAGAACCAGCGTATCGCCCACCACCGTCGGTGGCTGGAGCAGCGAGAGCGGCCAGCGGTCGTTCGTGGTGTTCCACTGGTTGACGTCGAGAATGCCGTCTTTGGCGAAATCCGCACAGGGCTTGCCCGTGTCGGCGTCGACCGCGTGAAGCGTTGCCGTCATGGTGCCAAGATAGACTCGTTTCTGGCAGGCCTCGCCCTCCTGTGGGTCGGCGGCTTCCCAGTAGGCGACCCCCCGGTTCTTCAGTGCCGGCTGGGTGAGGGCTTCAAGCCGCGATTGGCTGTCATAGCTCCACTTCTCTTTACCCGTTTCTGGGTCTAGCGCGAGAATGCGATAGAAGGGCGTCCCGAAATAGAGCGTCTCATTGGCGTAGATTGGGGTCGCCGACCAGACGGTGGGCGGCAGCTTGCCCGAGCCGTCCGACATGTCGCCGGTGTGAAACTCCCATTGGCGTTCGAGATCGCCGACATTCTCGGTCGTGATCTCGTCGGCGGGCGCGTATTTCTGAGCCGACAGCTGGCCGTGGAACGTGTCCCATCGGTCCTGGGCGGCAAGCGGCGTCGCGGCAAGGCAAGCCATGGAGGCGGTGAGGGTAAGTGCGCGGATCATGACGTGCCTTCCATCGATTGGCCGATGATGACGAGGGCGCCGGCGACAAGCGCGGCGAGCCAGATCGCCGGTTGCAGCAGCATGACCCCGGCAAGGGCCGTGAGAAGAGCGGCCAGGGCGAAGAGGACGAGGAAAACAATTGCCAGCCAACCGCTCGTTGCCGCGATCGCGAGCGTGCCGATGCCGATCGCCACGTGGCCCAGAGCTGCAAGCCAGGGCCCGAGTGTACCGTTGACGCCGGTCGAAGGCGCGAAGAACGTGTAGATCGACCAGATGAATCCGAAGGTAGCGACGAGGATCGCCACCCCCAGCACACGATCGCTTTTGGTCATTCGATACCCTCTGGTTGCAGTTCCAAGCGATAGGAATCGTTTACGATTCCGCTTTCGTCGAGGTTAGCATGACGGCGAGCCGTATCGCGGTAAGTTACCGTAGGCGGCTTATATCATGGTATCGTGCAGGGCGCGGTTCGGTTTTCTCCGTAGACATGCCGAATTGTTTGCGACGCCCCATGAACAAGCGACCTAGAAATCTTCATCGCTCATGCGGGGCCGAGGGATGTATATCTCTTACCTTGAAGAACCGAACGGCGAACATCCCGCTAAGGCCAGGAGCCGGCGACGGATGAATGACAGTTCCCGGGACAGTAACAAACCCGCTGAACGACCCACAACGTGTTGAGATCTGAGTAGCAGCTATCCGTAATTCTGGAGATCTGCTCGTCCGGTTCCGGCCCATCGCGACCGATCGGTAGGTTTCTCGGAGTGGGGTAGGGGAACTGTCCGCTTTTCGTGCGAAAAGCTGTGAAGCTGCCTTCAGTGACTGTCAACCTGCAACAGAATTGATGCTTTGTTGCAAATCCGCGACTGGGTTCGATCGATCATTCGCATTCTCTTCAACGCGAACAGGTTTGCATTGCAAGGGTTTAACTCACGCTTACATGTCGAGCGCTCCGTGGATTGAAAGCTGGTTGAGGCCCGATGCAGTCGTTCATCTTCTTGATAGCAGGACTGGTTCTTTTGATCGTCGGCGGCGAGTTGCTCGTCCGAGGATCGGTGAAGACGGCAAGCAGGCTTGGTGTCTCGCCTCTCGTCATCGGCTTGACACTGGTCGGGTTCGGAACGTCGACGCCGGAGCTGGTGACTTCGGTTCAGGCGTCATTGTCTGGCGCGCCCGGGATCGCCATCGGTAACATCGTCGGCTCGAACATCGCCAATTTGCTGCTCATTCTCGGCGTTTCGGCGCTGCTAGCACCGATCGCCGTCAAATCCTCGTCACTTCGCCGGGACGGTGGGGTTCTGATCGCGGTCAGTGTCGGGTTTGCGGCTCTCGCCGTTGTTTGGCCTCTCGATCGCTTTGTCGGCGCTTTCTTCGTCCTCCTTCTGGTCGCCTACATGGTTTATGCGTTCCGCCAGGAGCGTGTCGCAGGTGCAGACCATGGAGCGGCGTTCGACAAGGCTGAGGCGCTTCAGGAGGCAGACACGGCTCTGCGTCCAGAAGCTGAAGATAAGGGCGGCGGATCCATCCTCCTGCCCCTGCTCCTCGCGCTTGCCGGTCTTGCGCTGGTGGTTTTCGGGGGAATCCTTCTTGTCGATGGCGCGGTGGCGATAGCCCGCGATTTCGGCATATCCGAAACTGTCATCGGTTTGACGATCGTTGCCATCGGCACTTCGATGCCGGAGCTGGTCACCTCCATTACCGCGGCGATCAAGAAGCAGTCCGACGTCGCATTCGGTAACGTCATCGGATCCAACATCTACAACATCCTCGGCATCGGTGGTTTTACGGGACTGATTTCGCCGGTAGAAATTCCCGATGAAATCATCCGGTTCGACAATCCCATCATGGTGGCCGTCACGGTTCTTGCTGTCGTTTTCGCCTGGTCGGGCGGACGGATCGGGCGCGTCGACGGCATGGTGCTCCTGACGGGGTATGCTGTCTACATGTTTGTGCTTTGGCCCTGAACTGCGTCATGGCTCCATTCTCCTAAGAGCTGGAGCCTCCGGCGAACCCGCATCAGTTCAGAATCGATTTCCGTGTCGCATCCCATGTCGCTTGGAGCTGCCGACACTACCGGGAAACCCCTGTTCATCAAGGGAAGTGGCTGCAATACGGAGGCGACATGCAACGGCAGGTTTCCGCCATTGGTGGGCGCTTTAACCTGCTGATTTTACCTGTGAATTTGAGTGGCTGGGGAACCTGGATTCTCAGCCAGGGAAAGCTCAAGTATCTGTAAACATTATTGGTTCTCGATCGCATGCTCGAAGACGGGCGTCATTCCTGTGCCCCGGGTATGGGTCGACGTCAAGCCGTACAGGTAGTGAGTTCCCGCCGTGTCCGGCTCGAACGACAGGATGGACGGCGCGCGGTCAGCCAGACAACGGATCTTGGCTCGCGTGGAACGAACAGCTCGGCCGTAGCAGGGGGCAGCGGTAAGCGGACGAGAGAGGCGAGTTCTGGCTTGCCTGCTGCTGAAAATCGAGATCATCGGCATTTGAGTGAACTTGTTCTCCGGGTGGTCAAACCCAGAGATGTATATCCGTCTTCGACCTCATGAAGGATGGGCGATGACGAAGACACAACCGAAAACTAGGCCTCGTGGACAAAGGGTAGCCAAAGTTTGATTGCTGCAATGGAGACGAAGCCGAGATAGGACTCTCTGGTTTTGTCGTATCGGGTTGCGACCCGTCGCCAGTTCTTGAGTTTGTTGAACAGGCGCTCGACGAGATTGCGCCATTTGTACTTCTCAGCGTTATGCGCCGGCGGATCGATCCGGTTCCGCTTGGCAGGAATGACCGCCTCG
>NZ_JBDJAC010000024.1:0-19396 GCF_039652615.1 Fulvimarina fulva | reverse complement strand
AACCGGATCGATCCGCCGGCGCATAACGCTGAGAAGTACAAATGGCGCAATCTCGTCGAGCGCCTGTTCAACAAACTCAAGAACTGGCGACGGGTCGCTACCCGATACGACAAAACCAGAGAGCCCTATCTCGGCTTCGTCTCCATTGCAGCAATCAAACTTTGGCTACCCTTTGTCCACGAGGCCTAGATATCATTGCTGGCGGAGATCCCTCCATCGTTGGAATAGGGGGGTGGGGCAGAGAACCAACGTATCGGCCCCATGTGGGCACAGAAAGGACGCGCTGAATCGGTGCGAATGGAAGCGAGTCGTATGCGCAATAATGGAAGCGCACACCGAAAAATGAAAGTGGAGTTGCAACCATGCTGAGTGATGGGCGAGTTTTATTTTATGGATAGTTTTTTCGGAGAAACGATAGACGATTTCGGGCCGCCGCAACGAGCTGTTCACCTCACGCTTGCACAACGTAAACGATTGGCCACACACCTGCCGGCCAGCTTCGTAGAATTCGTAAGTATATATGGATTTGGAGACTATTTTAACCGTAAAATTCAATATTGCGATCCTGCTCCTTTTTCCTCAATTTTAGCGCTTGTGTTTCAAGCCGATCCCGATTTTAGTCATAATGATTGTTTTGTGGTCGCGTATTCAGCTTTCGGACGCCTGATCTGCTGGTCGAAACGGCACGATCATTTTGAAATCGATCTAGTAGATCAGAGAGTCACCTCCAGCAAACTTGCACCGACGTATTTTACCAAAATAGCTGGCTTGCCGAAGCGTGAGTGGAGCAACGATCCAAATGTTTTGGCACGCTCGCTCTTGCCGTTCGAAGAGAGTGACTATGAAGAGTTTGACGCGACCGGAGAACCAATGTTCGCACGCTGTGTCGCTGCACACGGCTCACTCAATCGTGGTGAATGTTACGGCTACTTCCCGGCTGTAGCCCTTGCTGGAATCGATAACCCTAAACGCCGGTTGGAAAATATCCAAAGGGTGCAAGCTCTGGAGCATTTCACCTTATTAGCTCAGCTTGGTTCGTTTTATCTGATGCAATTAGAACGCGGCAGATATACGGCCATCCGAGAAATTGGATAACGACCAGTATAGCGAACCTTTGGGCTGCACTGGCAAGTCTCAAAGCAATTCGATTTGCTGACTATCCGGTCCTCGAATACACCGTGCAATACGGCGAGAGCGACGCCGATTTCTGCCGAAGGCTGATGGAGCGCTTCGGCATCACTTGGTCCTTCCGGCACGAGGACGGCGCGCACATTCTGCGCCTCACCGATCATGTGGACGCCCACGACCTCATCGCGGGCGAAGGCGGGGCCCGGCCCTATCGCGGCGTCGATCGCTGGCATCCGGGCGAGGAAGAGCATTTCCGCGAATGGCATGGCGGCACGCGGGTCACCACCGGCGCGGTTCGCCTGACGGAGTATAACTTCAAGACGCCACACGCTGCCCAGGAGGTTGATCGTCCGAGCCCGATCATCGAGGACCGGGCGCGCATGAAAAGCGAATGGGGCCGACAAGGGATACGACACAGCCGCGATACGCGAAGACTTGCGGAAGGCGGACATCGAAGCGATCATTCCTGCCAAGCGGAACCGGATTGATCCACCGGCGCATGACGCCGAGAAGTACAAATGGCGCAATCTCGTCGAGCGCCTGTTCAATAAACTCAAGAACTGGCGACGGGTCGCTACCCGATACGACAAAACCAGAGAGTCCTATCTCGGCTTCGTCTCCATCGCCGCAGTCAAACTACGGATGCCCTCTGTCCACGAGACCTAGAGCATCGGGCGTGAAGTCTGAATCTCGGGGTTCTGTTTTGGCTTAGATTTCGATTCCATGGTGGTGGAGGTGCGCCATGGGAAAATCAGTTTCATCAGATTTGCGGCTTCGGATCGTTCGGGGCATTGGGGCAGGCAGTTCGCGTCAGGCGATGGCGGCGCGGTTTGACGACGGCGGTTCGAGTTCAGGCCCGTTATGCGGCAACGGGATCGGTGGCGCCGGCCAAGCAAGATCGCCCGAAGGCATCTGGGAAACTTGCTCCTCATCATGACGCCATGATCGACAAAGTGAAGGCCAAGCCGGATATCACCATGCCGGACCTTGCCGCCTGGCTCGAGGCGCAGCATGGGGTGACGGTCGATCCGTCGAACCTGTCCAAGCTGCTCTACCGGTCGGCGTTCACCTATAAAAAACGCTGTTGGTATCGGAGCAAGGACGCTGCGATGTGAAAGCGGCCCGGCGTGAATGGCGTGATCGCCGCCAGCCCTTCATGCGCCGGCAGCCGGGACGGCTGGTGTTCATCGACGAAACCAGCGTGAAGACCAACATGGCTCCGCTGCGCGGCCGCAGCCTTCAGGCGAAAGGCTGCGGGCCGACGCCCCTTTCGGCAGGAGGCAAACGCAGACTTTCATCGCGGGGCTGCGCTGTCATGACCTGATTGCGCCGTGGGTCATCAACGGGGCGATGAACGGCCCGGCTTTCGATGTCTACGTGCGCACCCAACTGGCGCCCTGCCTGTCGCCAGGCGACGTCGTGATGATGGACAATCTGAATGTCCACAAAAGCCCTCGGGCTGCCGAGGCTCTCGCCGAGCGCGGCGCCTGGCGCCTCTTGCGACCGAAATACTCGCCGGACCTGAACCCGATCGAAATGGCTTTCTCAAAGCTCAAAACCCTTCTGCGAAAGGCAAAGGCAAGAACTTCGGGCGACCTCTGGCACTGGCAAGCACTCGGCGACATTTGCGCGCTTTTCCAGCCAGACGAATGCTGGAATTATCTCAAGGCCGAAGGCTATGTTGCTGATTAATCACCCCACCCTCTAAATGGGTTAGGTGAACGGTTAGGATAAAACCTAATTTTCATCATGTGTCTAACTTAACTGAAAGAATGGCGGATGGGGTGGGATTCGAACCCACGGTACGGTCTCCCGCACGCCGGTTTTCAAGACCGGTTCCTTAAACCACTCGGACACCCATCCGGCGCCGAACCCATAACCGTGAACTGACACTCCCTGCAAGAGCATGGTGCGCCAGAAATAGCGCTGCCTTTAGTCATTTGCCTTCTTTGATGTCGCGGCGGCCAAAGCGAGTCCGACCCGTGATACCGTAACCGGCTGGTTAAGCCGAGGACAGTATCGAAGCCCACGCGGCGCATGCGTGTTTTTTCAATCCGTCAACGCGAAGCGATCAGTCGGATTTCGTATGATCCCTCAGACTGCGGGCAGCAGCGACAATCGCTTCTTCGGCGTCTCGAAGCTGAAGTCCGAGGACATCGCGAGCCGGGCTCGTATCGAAGGCTTTGGGCTTGCCCAGTTCGGGCACGAGCGGACTGACCTGGCGCGACAGGACGCCAGCACCGCGAACCAGCCAGTCCGGGAGGGTGACGCGGGGCATGCGGCGTTTGAGTTCGGGCATGTCTCGAGCGATCGCAGCGCCCATGTCCTTGAGTGAGCGCGTGCCGCCGGAGATCAGAAAGCGCCGTTTTTTCGCTGCATCGACCGTCATCGCTCGAAGATGGGCTTCGGCAACGTCACGGACATCGACGACACCAAAGGCCGCATCAGGCACCGCCGGAAGCCGGCCCCGCATCATATTGTTCAGAAGATCGAGCGATGTCCCCCTCACCCCGTCGATCATCGGGCCGAGAACGAAAGCCGGATTGACGGTCGCAAGTTCAAGATCGTTTTCCCGCGAAAACGCCCAGGCCGCCCTTTCGGCGAGGGTCTTTGACACGGCGTATGGGTAAGCGCCCTCTCCGTCGACGTCGCTCCAGTCGGCTTCGGTGAAAACGCGGTTCTCACGGCCTCCATGGCCGACATAGACCGCAACGACGGATGACGTCAGCACGACGCGCTCCGCGCGAGCGTCGTGTGCGGCCTTCAGCACACGCAGGGTACCGTCCCGCGCAATCGGCACAAGCCCGAACTTGTCCTTGGGCTGGAAGGAAGGAAACGGCGAGGCGCTGTGGATGACATACCGGCAGTCGCGGGCGGCCTCGCTCCATCCCCCATCCTGGGTCAGGTCGGCAACGGCGAATTCGAGCCGTTCGGTCGAGACATCCGCATGCGCCATCGCGGCACTGACTTCGTCCACCTTCGCCATCGAACGCACCGTGCCGCGGACGGCAAATCCCTCTTCCAGAAGGCGCTTCAGAATATGTTTGGCGATGAACCCGGAGACGCCGGTCAGAAGAACGAGATCATCTGTCATGAGGATCATCCCTGGTCGTTCGTACCGCATTATGGAGGGCCAGGACGTGGAACCTCCACAGGAAGAGGATAACACGAAAAAGGGGCCCCGCGGGCCCCTTCGTCAAGCCGATCAGAAAGCGAAAGCTTACGCAGCCTCGTTTTCCGCGCTCTCTTCAGCTTCGAGGCGGGCACGATCCACCGCGCCGCGTGCTTCCGGGTCGCGGTCGACGAACTCGATCACGGCCATCGGCGCGTTGTCGCCATAGCGGTAACCCGCCTTGAGGACACGGCAATAGCCGCCCTGGCGATCCGCATAGCGGCTTGCGAGCGTATCGAAAAGCTTTACGACGGCCGCATCGTCCTGCAGCTTGGAAGCAGCCTGACGGCGAGCATGAAGATCACCGCGCTTGCCGAGCGTGATCAGCTTCTCGACGATCGGGCGAAGCTCCTTCGCCTTCGGCAACGTCGTGACGATCTGCTCGTGGGTGATGAGAGAGACGGACATGTTCTTGAACATCGCCTTGCGATGGCTCGATGTCCGATTGAGTTTGCGGCCGCGATTTCCGTGACGCATGGGTTGGTTTCCTTAATATCAAAAAGTCAGCATGCACCCTTTTCGGGTGTCTCGCTGAAGGTCGGGATCTTTGCGTCCACGCCCCTCGCCTTCTATCGGCATCGGGACGTGTCGCCGTTCCTTTGAATGGTTGGGTCCGCCGCGTGCGCCGGTCCGAGTTCTCTATCGGCCTCGCCTGGGAAGCCTACATGCCGATTGGATCGGCTTAATACTGATCTTCGTAGCGCTTGGCCAGATCGTCGATGTTCTCCGGCGGCCAGGCCTGGACTTCCATACCGAGATGGAGACCCATGGACGCCAGAACTTCCTTGATCTCATTCAGCGACTTGCGGCCGAAGTTCGGGGTGCGCAGCATCTCGGCTTCGGTTTTCTGGATCAGGTCGCCGATATAGACGATGTTGTCGTTCTTCAGGCAGTTTGCCGAGCGGACAGACAGCTCCAGCTCGTCGACCTTCTTGAGCAAGGCCGGGTTGAAAGCGAGCTCCTGCATCGGCTCTTCGGCAGCAGCGCCGCCGCCGACACCAGCCCCGATGGCCATGCCGCGCTGATCGCGCTGCGGCTCCTCGAAATTGACGAAGACCGAAAGCTGGTCCTGAATGATGCGGGCAGCATAGGCCACCGCATCCTCGCCAGAGATCGAACCATCGGTCTCGATCTGCATGGTGAGCTTGTCCTTGTTCAGGTCCTGGCCCTCGCGGGTGTTCTCGACCTTGTAGGACACTTTCTTGACCGGCGAGAACAGGGCATCGACCGGGATGAGGCCGATCGGAGCATCTTCGGCACGATTCTGATCGGCAGGAATATAGCCCTTGCCGGTGTTGACCGTGAACTCCATGCGGATCTCGGCGCCCTCGTCAAGGGTGCAGATCTCGTGATCCGGGTTCAGAACCTCGATATCACCGACGGTCTGGATGTCGCCGGCGCGAACGACGCCCGGCCCCTGCTTGCGAACCACCATCCGCTTCGGGCCTTCGCCCTGCATGCCGATGTTGATTTCCTTGATGTTGAGGACGATGTCGGTCACGTCCTCGCGTACGCCCGGGATCGAGGAGAACTCGTGGAGAACGCCGTCGATCTGCACAGCCGTCACGGCCGCGCCCTGAAGCGAGGAGAGGAGAACGCGGCGAAGCGCGTTGCCGAGCGTCAGGCCGAAGCCACGCTCCAGCGGCTCTGCGGTCAGTGACGCCTTCGTCCGTCCGCTCCCCTTGAAGACCACCTGGTTGGGCTTCGAGAGATCTTGCCAATTGCTAGCAATCATGTGGATGCCTTTCAGTTTCCTCGCCACCATCCATTCGTGGCGATGGTTCTGACACGCCGACGCGCCGCAGCCCGGGAACGGACAGCGGCGCGGGAACGAAACAGAGAAACCCGGAAAAGCATCTTGGCCGTCCGGGTTATCGGGATCTTAGACGCGGCGCTTCTTGCGCGGACGAACACCATTGTGCGGGATCGGCGTCACATCACGGATCGAGGTGATCGTGAAGCCTGCAGCCTGCAATGCGCGGAGCGCGGACTCACGACCCGAGCCGGGTCCGCAAACCTCGACTTCCAACGTCTTCATGCCGTGCTCCTGCGCCTTCTTGGCGCAGTCCTCGGCAGCGATCTGCGCAGCGAACGGGGTCGACTTGCGCGAACCCTTGAACCCCTGTGCACCGGCGGACGACCAGGAAATCGCATTGCCCTGCGCATCCGTAATCGTGATCAGCGTGTTGTTGAAGGTTGAATTGACGTGGGCGACGCCCGCGGAGATGTTCTTACGCTCGCGGCGGCGAACGCGCTGCTCTTTAGCCATGCTTTATGTCTTTCTTTGATCTCATCACCGCCGTAGTGCCGGCGGCTCCACCTGACCGGGCATCTCGAACGCCCGATCGAAATTACTTCTTCTTGCCGGCGATTGCCTTGGCAGGCCCCTTGCGGGTGCGCGCATTGGTATGCGTGCGCTGACCGCGGACCGGAAGCGAGCGGCGATGGCGAAGGCCGCGATAGCAGCCGAGGTCCATGAGACGCTTGATGTTCATCGAGGTTTCACGACGAAGATCACCCTCGACCTGATAGTCGCGGTCGATGATCTCGCGGATCTGCTGAACTTCCGAGTCGGACAGATCGTTAACCCGGCGCTCCTCGGTGAGGTTCGCCTTCGCCATGATGGTCTTGGCATGGGATGGGCCGATGCCGTGAATGTACTGCAGCGCGATGACCGCGCGTTTGCTCGTCGGGATATTGACGCCAGCGATACGTGCCACGTCGTCACTCCTAAAATTGGTGGTTGCCAGCCGCCGCCTTGAAGACAAATGCGTACGGCCAAAAGCGACCGAAATGGTTCCTCCCGATATGGGAAGATCGCACGTCGATCGCAACGGATTCGCGGATAGCGCTAGGCTATAAAAAACACCGCTTGACAAGTCAACCGAAGGCGGAATTTTCCGCCTCCGAAATCAATACTCAGCCGCGATCAGCCCTTGATCGCGTTTTCGATGGAGGTGGTCACCTCGTCGATCTCGGCCATACCATCGACACGGGCAAGCGAGCCCTTGCAATGATAATAGCCCACCAGTGGCGACGTATCCTTGTAGTAAGCCCGCAGACGCTGGCGAACCGTATCCTCGTTATCGTCGGCGCGCCGCTTGAATTCCGTAGAGCCGCAATTGTCGCAAACCCCTTCTTTCGCCGGCTTCTTGTCGGTCTCGTGGTAAAGGGCACCGCAGTTTGCGCAGGTATACCGGCCGGTGATGCGGTGAACGAGCGCGTCGTCATCCACCTTCATCTCGACCACGCGGTCGAGCTTCATGCTCTTGGCGGTCAGGATCGCGTCGAGAGCATCTGCCTGGTTGAGCGTGCGTGGATAGCCATCCAGAATGAAGCCCTTGGCGCAGTCCGGCTCCTCGATGCGATCGGAGACGATCTGATTGACGACCTCGTCCGGAACGAGATCCCCGGCGTCCATGATCTCCTTGGCCTTCTTGCCGACCTCGGTCTGGTTGGCGACGGCGTCACGCAGCATGTCACCGGTCGAAAGTTGAGGAACGCCGTGTCTTTCCACGAGGCGCTTGGCCTGGGTCCCCTTCCCCGCGCCCGGCGGCCCTAGCAATATCAATCTCATCGGCGCTTCTTCCCCCCTCTTAGCTTGGACTTCTTGATCAGGCCTTCATACTGGTGGGCCAGCAGATGACCCTGGACCTGCGCCACAGTATCCATCGTGACGCTCACGACGATCAACAGCGATGTACCACCCAGATAGAACGGAACGCCGGCTGCGGATATGAGAAATTCAGGCAATAGACAGATGAGAACCAGATAGATAGCGCCGATCACGGTGATGCGGGTCAGCACGTAGTCGATGTATTCCGCCGTGCGCTCGCCCGGGCGGATACCCGGAATGAACCCGCCATGCTTCTTCAGATTGTCCGCGGTTTCCTTCGGGTTGAAGACGACAGCGGTGTAGAAGAAAGCGAAAAAGCCGATCAAAGCCGCATAGAACAGCATGTAAAGCGGCTGACCATGGCCGAGCGAGGCGACGATGGAGGTCGCCCAGTCCGGCAATTCCTCGGTGTTGGAGAAATTGGCGACCGTTACCGGCAGAAGCAGCAAGGACGACGCGAAGATCGGCGGAATGACACCGGCGGTGTTCAGCTTCAGCGGCAGATGGGACGTATCGCCCTGGAACATGCGGTTGCCGACCTGGCGCTTCGGATACTGGATCAGCAGGCGGCGCTGGGCACGCTCGAAGAACACGATCATCGCAACGGTGCCGATCGCAAGGGCGATAACCACGATAATCACCGCGGTCGAGAGCGAGCCGGTGCGACCGAGCTCGAGCAGATTGGCGAGCGCCGAGGGCAGGTTCGCGACGATACCGGCAAAGATGATCAGCGAGATACCGTTACCGATGCCCCGCGCCGTGATCTGCTCGCCGAGCCACATCAGGAACATCGTCCCGCCAACCAGCGTGATAACCGCCGACATGGTGAAGAACCAGCCTGGGCTGACGACGATATTGGCCTGGGTCTGCAATCCGACGGCAATACCATAGGCCTGCACCATCGCGAGCAGGACCGTGCCGTAGCGCGTATACTGGTTGATGACCTTGCGGCCCTGCTCTCCCTCTTTTTTCAGCTGCTCCAGTGACGGGATCACCGAAGTCATGAGCTGAATGATAATCGAGGCCGAGATGTAGGGCATGATACCGAGTGCGAAGATCGCCATACGGCCGACCGCACCACCGGAAAACATGTTGAACAGACCGAGGATACCGGTGGACTGCTGCTGGAAAGCCTGCGCCAGCGCGTCGGGATTGATACCCGGCATCGGAATATAGGTGCCAAGCCGGTACACGATCAGCGCACCGAGCGTGAACCAGATCCGCTTTTTCAGGTCTTCGGCCTTGGAAAAGGCCGAGAAATTCAAATTGGCGGCAAGTTGTTCTGCAGCCGATGCCATATGGAAATCTCCAGAGTGTCGCGCCCTTCGCCAATCAGATGGCCGGAGCGCGCGGAAGCTGTCGCGTTATTGGCCGCGCCGCCTGCCCGGACACATAAGCCGGTGGCGCAGAGGACGCAAGCAAAGCGGCCAAGCGCCGCCGCTCTTCCAAACAAAAAGCCCGTTCCGCCCAGCCAATGGACGAAACGGGCGATCATTTATCCCGCCGTAACGCCGGGGGCGTGAGAGCGGACGAAATGGTCTTGCGACTCACTCAAGCGGTCTTGACCGACCCGCCAGCCTTCTCGACCTTTTCGACGGCCGACTTGGAGGCACCCGCAACGTTGAGGTTGAGCGATGCGGTCAGCTCGCCGTCACCGAGAATGCGAACGCCATCCTTGACGCGGCGAACGACGCCGGCTGCGATCAGAGCGCCGGCATCGACCTCGCCGGAAGCGTCCAGCTTGCCCGCATCGACAGCCTGCTGAAGGCGGCCGACAGACACGATCGAGTAGTTCTTGGCGAAGATATTGGTGAAGCCACGCTTCGGCAGACGCCGGTAGAGCGGCATCTGGCCACCCTCGTAACCGTTGATCGCGACACCCGAACGGGACTTCTGGCCCTTGACGCCGCGTCCGCCGGTCTTGCCTTTGCCGGAACCGATACCGCGCCCGACGCGCTTGCGCGAATGAACCGCGCCTTCGTTGTCGGTAATTTCGTTCAGTTTCATTGTTCTTCTCCAGCGGAACGGGGCGCGTCAGGCGAAATTCGCGACGAGGGCCCAGAGACCGCGTTGAAAACTGGTTGGGGTGGACGGACCATGGCCGCCCACCGGCTCATCATGCCGTTTCGACTACCGTCACAAGGTGCTGGACCTTGGCGATCATGCCGCGAACGGAGGGCGTGTCCTCGAGGGTGCGCTGGCGGTGCATCTTGTTCAGGCCAAGTCCCACGAGGGTCTGGCGCTGATCTTTCGCACGGCGGATCGGGCTACCCGTCTGAACGACCGTCACTGTTTTTTCAGCCATCGAAGTCATCTCCTTCAATCAGATCGAACTGGACGCGCCCTTAAGCGGCGTCGGCAGTTTCTTCGGACGATTCAGCCTGCGGGTGGTGACCCGTGGCGGCCTGACGACGCGCCTGCAGCTCGGAATACTTGATTCCACGCTTGGCGGCGATGTCCTTCGGATGAGACGCCTCTTTCAGGCCATCGAAGGTCGCGCGAACCATGTTGTAGGGGTTCGACGAGCCGAGCGACTTCGCAACGACGTCGTGCATGCCGACGGCTTCGAAGACGGCGCGCATCGGACCACCGGCGATGATACCGGTACCCTGTTCGGCCGCACGGAGCAGAACCTTGCCGGCGCCATGGCGACCATGAACGTCATGATGAAGCGTGCGGCCATCCTTCAGCGGCACGAAAATCAGATCGCGCTTGGCAGCTTCCGTCGCCTTGCGGATCGCTTCCGGCACTTCGCGTGCCTTGCCGTGGCCGAAGCCGACGCGGCCCTTGAGATCGCCGACGACGACGAGGGCTGCGAAGCCGAAGCGACGGCCACCCTTCACCACCTTGGCGACGCGGTTGATGTGAACGAGCTTGTCGACGAAGCCGTCGTCCTGCTCTTCTCTGCGGTTGTCACGAGGCGCCATATCCTAGTCCTTGTTCTTTTCCGGAGGCGTCATTGCGAAAAGAACGGGCGCCGTGAGGCAGCCCGTTCCGCTAGATCTTTCAGCTGTCCGATACAAGAAAGCACCGGACATAGGAAGATTAAAAATTGAGGCCGCCTTCGCGAGCACCCTCAGCCACGGCCTTGATCCGACCGTGATAGATGAACGCGCCGCGATCGAAGACGACGTCGGAGACACCGGCTTCCTTGGCGCGCTCGGCGACGAGCTTCCCGACTGCGGATGCCGCTTCGACATCGGCGCCCGTCTTGAGCTCGCCCTTCAGCGTGGGATCGAGCGAAGAAGCGGCGGCCAGTGTGCGGCCGACGCTGTCGTCGATGATCTGGGCATAGATATGTTTCGAAGAGCGATGCACCGAAAGGCGCGGACGACCGTTCGCCACCTTCTTGACCGAACGACGAATCCGCATAGCCCGGCGACGCAGTGTTTCCGTTTTCGTAGCCATGACTTACTTCTTCTTGCCTTCCTTGCGGACGATCTTCTCGCCGGCATACTTCACGCCCTTGCCCTTGTAGGGCTCCGGCGGACGGTATTCGCGGATCTCCGCGGCAACCTGGCCGACGCGCTGCTTGTCGATGCCGTTGACCGTGATTTCGGTCGGCTTCGGCACGGTGATCTCGATGCCTTCCGGCGCCTTGTAGATCACTTCGTGTGAGAACCCGAGCGACAGCTGCAGGTTATTGCCCTGCTTGGCCGCGCGATAACCGACGCCCGAGATTTCCAGCTTCTTCTCGAAACCGGACACGACGCCCGTCATGATGTTCTGGATCATGGTGCGGGACATGCCCCACTTCGACCGCGCTTCCTTGGACTGATCCTTCGGATCGACCTGGATGGCACCGTCTTCCATCTTGACGAGAACCTCGTCATTCACGACGAACTGAAGTTCGCCCTTCGGTCCCTTCGCCTTGACCGTCTGCCCCTCGACCGAGGCAGTCACGCCATTGGGCACAGCGACCGGCTTCTTACCAATACGAGACATATTCGAAACCTTGTCCGTTTGCTCTGCGACGTCTCTTGCCTTGAGCCCTTAGAGGACCTGGCAGAGAACCTCGCCGCCCACGTTCTGCTCGCGAGCGGAGTGGTCGGCCATGACGCCCTTCGGAGTCGAAAGGACCGTGACGCCGAGGCCGTTCGCGACCTGCGGAATGGTCTTGGCCGACACATAGACGCGGCGGCCAGGCTTGGAGACGCGGGCGATCTCGCGGATGACCGGCGCGCCCTCGTAATATTTCAGCTCGATATCGAACTCGGTCTTGCCGGTGCCGTGTTCGGTAATCGTGTAGCCCCGAATGTAGCCTTCGGCCTTCAGGACATCGAGAACGCGGCCGCGCAGCTTGGAAGCTGGCGTGGAAACGCTCGTCTTGTTACGCATCAACGCATTGCGGATGCGCGTCAGCATATCGCCAAGAGGATCGGACAACTGCATGATCTACGCTCCCTTACCAGCTTGACTTGACGAGACCAGGGATCTGGCCATTGTTACCGAGCTCGCGAAGCGCGATACGGCTCATCTTGAGCTTGCGATAATAGGCCCGCGGACGGCCCGATACCTCGCAACGATTACGGATGCGGGTCTTGGAAGAGTTACGCGGCAGGTCGGCCAGCTCGAGCTGGGCCTTGAAGCGTTCTTCCATTGAGGCATCGGCATTCTTCGTGACCGCCTTCAGCGCTGCGCGCTTGGCGGCATACTTGGCAACCATCTCGCGACGGTGCTTGTTCTGCTCGATCATGCCTTTTTTGGCCATGATAAGATCCTTTCTCGAATGCCGTTACTGGCGGAAGGGGAAGTTGAACGCCTTCAGAAGGGCGCGGGCTTCCTCGTCGGTTTTCGCCGTCGTACAAACGATGATGTCCATTCCCCACATCTGATCGACCTTGTCGTAGTTGATCTCGGGGAAAACGATGTGTTCCTTGATGCCCATGGCGTAGTTGCCACGACCATCGAAGCTTTTTGGATTCAGTCCACGAAAGTCCCGAACGCGCGGCAGAGCAATCTGCACGAGACGATCGAGGAATTCGTACATCCGGTCCTTGCGGAGCGTGACCTTCGTGCCGATCGGCATGCCTTCACGAACCTTGAAACCGGCGATCGACTTCTTCGCGTGGGTGATAACAGGTTTCTGACCTGCGATCAAAGCGAGGGACTCGGCCGCGTTAGCGGGCTTCTTGGAGTCGCCGGTCGCTTCGCCGACACCCATGTTGATCACGATCTTTTCGATCCGCGGAACCTCCATCGGGTTCCGATAGGAAAACTGCTCCTGCATTTTTCCACGAATCTCTTCGCGATAGACGCCCTTGAGGCGCGGCTCGTAGACGGAAGCGGCTTCAGCCATTGATCTCTTCTCCCGAACGCTTGGCGAAGCGCACCCGCTTGCCATCGTCGCCCACCTTGATCCCGACGCGGGTCGGCTTGCCGTCCTTCGGATCGGCGAGCGCAAGGTTCGACAGATGGATCGGCGCTTCCTTGGAGATGATGCCTGCCTCGGCATTCTGGGTCTGGCGCTGATGGCGCTTGACCATGTTGATCCCGCCGACGAGAGCCTTCTCGTCCTTGGGCATCATCTTCGTGATTTCGCCCGAACGGCCCTTGTCCTTGCCGGCGAGCACGACGACCTTGTCGCCTTTACGGAGTCTGTTCATCGTCCGCTCCCCTTAAAGAACTTCCGGTGCCAGCGACACGATGCGCATATGGTTCTTGGCGCGCAGTTCACGGGGAACCGGGCCAAAGATGCGTGTGCCGATAGGCTCTTTGTTGTTGTTGATCAGAACGGCGGCATTCGTATCGAAACGAATGACCGAGCCGTCTGCACGACGGATGTCCTTGGCCGTGCGAACCACGACCGCCTTTGCCACATCGCCCTTCTTGACGCGTCCGCGCGGGATGGCTTCCTTGATCGAGACGACGATGATGTCGCCCACGGAAGCGTACTTGCGCTTGGAACCGCCCAGAACCTTGATGCACATAACGCGGCGGGCGCCCGAATTATCGGCCACGTCCAAGTTTGTTTGCATCTGAATCATGTCAGCTCGCCTTATAAGCTACTGCCGGGAACGCCCTCGAAAGAACGCCACTCCCGGAAAATTACTCAACCCGCGACTGCGGATTCTTCTGTTACGACGATCCAGTTCTTGTCCCTGGAAATGGGACGTGTTTCCTCGATCGAGACGCGGTCACCAACCTTAAACTGATTGGTTTCGTCGTGCGCCTTGTAGCGCTTGGTCCGGCGCACCGTCTTCTTGAAGAGCGGGTGGGTGAAGCGACGCTCCACCAGGACGACGACTGTTTTGTCGTTCTTGTCGGAGACCACGGTCCCCTGCAGAATTCGTTTCGGCATATTCGTTCCTCAGGCCTTAAGCCCCTGCCGCCTTCTGAGCGGAGATGGTCTTGATCCGCGCGATATCGCGACGGATCTGACGCACGCGGGCGGTGTTTTCGAGCTGACCCGTGGCACGCTGGAAGCGCAGATTGAACTGCTCCTTCTTCAGCTTTACGAGCTCGTCGGTGAGTTCGTCCTGGGTCATCGATCTGACGTCGGAAGCTTTCACGTCAAACTCTCCTTACTCGGCGATACGCTGGATGAAGCGCGTACGCACCGGAAGCTTCGCAGCTCCAAGACGCAGGGCTTCACGTGCGACCAGTTCGTCGACGCCGTCGATTTCAAACATGATACGGCCCGGATGAACGCGTGCCGCCCAATAGTCGACCGAACCCTTACCTTTACCCATACGGACTTCGGTAGGCTTCGAGGTCACGGGAAGATCCGGGAAAATCCGGATCCAAACGCGGCCCTGACGCTTCATGTGGCGGGTAATCGCGCGGCGAGCCGCTTCGATCTGGCGCGCAGTGACGCGCTCCGGGTCAACTGCCTTCAGGCCGTAAGCGCCGAAATTCAGCGCTGTTCCGCCCTTGGCGTTCCCGTGAATGCGGCCCTTGAACGCCTTCCGGTATTTCGTGCGCTTTGGCTGCAGCATCTTCTAATACTCCGAATGCTAATCGCTTAGGCGTGTTCGCGACGACGACCGCCACCGCTACCCTGGCCTTCGCCCTCGACCTGACGACGCTCGGAGGCCATCGGATCATGTTCGAGAATCTCGCCCTTGAAGATCCAGACCTTGACGCCGCAGATCCCGTAGGCCGTTTCAGCCTCGGCCGTGCCGTAGTCGACATCGGCGCGCAGGGTGTGCAGCGGCACGCGGCCTTCGCGGTACCATTCGGTCCGGGCGATCTCGGCACCGCCGAGTCGGCCGCCGCAATTGATGCGGATACCTTCGGCACCGAGGCGCATCGCCGACTGAACGGCGCGTTTCATGGCGCGGCGGAACGCAACGCGACGCTCCAGCTGCTGGGCAATCGACTGAGCGACGAGGGTCGCATCCGTCTCGGGCTTGCGCACCTCGACGATGTTGATGTGCGTCTCGGCGTCGGTCATCGAGGAGAGCTTCTTGCGAAGCTTTTCGATGTCAGCGCCCTTCTTGCCGATGACGATACCCGGACGAGCCGAGTGAATCGAAATCCGGCACTTCTTGTGCGGGCGCTCGATGACGATCTTGGACACAGCAGCCTGCTTCAGCTCTTCGAGCAGGAACTTGCGGATCTTCAGATCTTCATGGAGCAGAGCGCCATATTCGCGACCATCGGCGAACCAGCGGCTATCCCAGGTGCGGTTGATCCCGAGCCGGAAACCGGTCGGGTTGATTTTTTGACCCATTACGCGGCCTCCTCGAGTTCTTCGACCTCACGCACGACAATCGTCAGATGCGAGAACGGCTTCTCAACCCGGCTGGCGCGACCGCGGCCCCGGGCATGAAAGCGCTTCATCGTGATCGATTTGCCGACGTAAGCCTCAGCGACGAACAGCGAATCGACGTCGAGGTCGTGGTTGTTTTCTGCGTTTGCGATCGCGCTTTCAAGTGTCTTTTTGACGGTGTCAGAAATACGCTTGCGCGAGAAGGTCAGGTCGGCGAGAGCCCGGTCCACCTTCTTGCCGCGGATCATCGCGGCAACCAGGTTGAGCTTCTGCGGACTGACCCGGATCGTGCGGGCAACGGCTTTCGCTTCGTTGTCCTTGAGCTGACGCTCGGCCTTCGCCTTGCCCATGGTTTACTTCCTCTTCGCCTTCTTGTCGGCGCCGTGGCCGTAATAGGTCCGCGTCGGGGAGAACTCGCCGAACTT
Source organism: Fulvimarina fulva (assembly GCF_039652615.1). Taxonomy (NCBI): domain Bacteria; kingdom Pseudomonadati; phylum Pseudomonadota; class Alphaproteobacteria; order Hyphomicrobiales; family Aurantimonadaceae; genus Fulvimarina; species Fulvimarina fulva. The sequence continues at coordinate 3,341 of NZ_JBDJAC010000024.1, read as the reverse complement.
GTGTCCGACCATATCCTCGCTGACCGAGACCGGAATGTGCTTGTTGCCGTTGTAGACGCCGAAGGTAAGACCGACGAACTGCGGCAGGATGGTGGAGCGACGGCTCCAGATCTTGATAACGTCGTTGCGACCGCTTTCGCGCGACTTCTCGGCCTTCTTGAGAAGGTATCCGTCGACGAACGGGCCTTTCCAGACGGAACGTGTCATTCGAAAATTCCCTTATTTCTTCCGCTGGTGGCGCGAGCGCATGATGAACTTGTCGGTCGCCTTGTTCGAACGCGTCCGCTTGCCCTTGGTCGGCTTGCCCCACGGGGAAACAGGATGGCGACCGCCCGAGGTCCGGCCTTCACCACCACCATGCGGGTGATCGACCGGGTTCATGACGACGCCGCGAACATGCGGGCGCTTGCCGAGCCAACGCTTGCGACCAGCCTTGCCGAGGCTGATATTCGCATGGTCGGGATTGGAAACCGCGCCGACCGTCGCAAAACAGGACGATGGGACGAGACGCTGCTCACCCGAATTCAAACGCAGGATCGCCATCTGCGGATCGCGACCGACGAGCTGCGCATAAGCGCCAGCCGAACGTGCGATCTGACCGCCCTTCTCCGGCTTCATCTCCACATTGTGGATGATGGTACCGACCGGCATGGCCGACAGCGGCATCGCGTTGCCCGGCTTCACGTCGACGCCGGACTTGCCGGAGATGACCTGATCGCCGACCGCGAGGCGCTGCGGAGCGAGAATGTAGGAAACTTCGCCGTCCTCATACTTGATGAGAGCGATGAAGGCCGTACGGTTCGGATCGTATTCAAGCCGCTCGACGGTGGCAGCCATGTCGAGCTTGCGACGCTTGAAGTCGATCTTGCGATAGGTGCGCTTATGACCACCACCCTGATAGCGGGCGGTGATACGGCCGGTGTTGTTACGACCGCCGCTTCCGGTCAGGCCCTCGGTCAGATGCTTGACCGGCTTGCCCTTCCAGAGGCCCGAACGATCGACGATGACCAGCGTACGCTGGCTCGACGTTGTCGGTTTGAAATTCTTCAGTGCCATGATGCTGTTCCTCCGGTCCTTACGCGATCAAAGACCGGTCGAGACATCGATCGACTGACCTTCGGCCAGGGTCACGATGGCTTTCTTCTGATCGCTCTGCTTGCCGATGCGGCCGCGGAAGCGCTTCACCTTGCCCTTGCGGAGCAGGGTGTTCACAGCCGTAACCTTCACCTCGAACAGAGCCTCGACGGCCGCCTTGATCTGCGGCTTCGTTGCGGTCTTCGGAACGTTGAAGACGACCTGATTCTTCTCGGAAAGAAGCGTCGACTTCTCGGTGATCACCGGCGAGGTGATGACGTCGTAGTGGCGAACGTCGCTCATTTGAAACGCTCCTCGAGAGCTTCGACGGCCGACTTCGAAAGAACGAGGGTCGGACGACGAAGGATGTCGTAAACATTGATGCCCTGTACCGGCAGCACATCGATCTTGGCGATGTTGCGCGAGGCGCGGGCAAAGTTCTGGTCGAGTTCGCTGCCACCGATGATGAGGGCGTTCTCGATACCGAGACCTGCAAGGCTCTTGGCCATCGACTTCGTCTTGGCTTCGTCAGCCTTGAGCTCGTCGACGACGATGAGACCGCCTGACTTGGCCTTCGCCGAAAGCGCATGCTTCAGCGCGAGAGCGCGGAGCTTCTTCGGCAGGTCGATCGCATGGCTACGCGGCTTCGGGCCGTGTGCGACGCCACCGCCGCGGAACTGGGGAGCTTTCGCCGTCGAGTGACGAGCCCGACCGGTTCCCTTCTGGCGGTACATCTTGGCACCGGTGCGAGCCACCTCCGAACGACCAAGCGTCGAATGCGTGCCCTGCTGACGCTTGGCAAGCTGGTAGCGCACCATGCGATGCAGGATGTCCTCGCGGGGATCCAGACCGAAGATCGCCTCGGACAGGGTGACGGTGCCTGCGTCGGCGCCGTCGAGATTCTTGATCGTAACGTCCATCATTCCGCTCCCTCAGCGGCGGCCGCTTCTTCTTGGGCACCGTTCGAGCCAGCGCCGCGCAGTGCGGCAGGCTTCGGCGCGTTGTCAGGCAGAGAGGCCTTGACGGCATCGCGAATTTCGATCCAGCCGCCCTTGGAACCGGGAACAGCGCCGCGAACCAGGATCAGACCCTTCTCGGCATCGGTGCGCACGATCTGAAGGTTCTGGGTGGTGACGCGGACCTGGCCCATATGGCCAGCCATCTTCTTGCCCTTGAACACCTTGCCGGGGTCCTGGTTCTGACCAGTCGAACCATGGGCACGGTGCGAGACGGAAACGCCGTGGGTGGCACGCATGCCGCCGAAGTTGTGACGCTTCATGGCGCCGGCGAAGCCCTTACCGATCGAGGTGCCCGTCACGTCAACCATCTGGCCTTCGACAAAGTGATCGGCGGTGATTTCGGCACCGATGTCGATCATGTTGTCTTCCGTGACGCGGAACTCGACGAGTTTGCGCTTCGGCTCGACTTTGGCCTGCGCGAACACGCCGCGCATGGCCTTAGAGGTGTTCTTCACCTTGGCGAGGCCAGCCCCGACCTGAACGGCGCTGTAGCCGTTCTTGTCCTGGGTCCGCTGACCGACGACCTGAAGGTTCTCGACCTTCAGGACGGTGACCGGGACATGTTCGCCGGCATCCGTGTAGATGCGGGTCATCCCGACCTTCTGAGCGATCACTCCTGAACGCATGGGTCTCATTCCTTCCCCGCTCGAATCAGAGCTTGATCTCGACATCGACGCCGGCGGCGAGGTCGAGCTTCATAAGAGCATCGACCGTCTGCGGCGTCGGGTCGACGATGTCGAGCAGACGCTTGTGGGTACGCATCTCGAACTGTTCGCGCGACTTCTTGTCGATGTGCGGCGACCGGTTCACGGTAAATTTTTCGATCCGCGTCGGAAGCGGGATCGGTCCGCGAACGTTCGCACCAGTCCGCTTGGCGGTCGAGACGATCTCACGCGTCGAAGCGTCAAGAACCCGGTGATCGAACGCCTTCAGGCGGATGCGGATATTCTGGCCGTTCATTTAATTCGTCCTCTGTCGGAGCCTTCCGGTCCACCGGCGCTTTCCGAACGTTTTATCTTCTTGTCAGCCATTCGAATGGCAGCTGAGCCGCCTGCCTTCCGTTGCCGAAGGCCAAGAAAAAACGCGCCCCGCTAAGGCCGGGGCGCGCCCAACTCCATTTGCCGTTTATTCGACGATCGATGCGACGATGCCGGCGCCGACGGTGCGGCCGCCTTCGCGGATCGCGAAGCGCAGCTTTTCTTCCATCGCGATCGGAACGATCAGCGTCACGTCCATCGTCACGTTGTC
>NZ_JBDJAC010000023.1:0-22536 GCF_039652615.1 Fulvimarina fulva | reverse complement strand
GCCAAACGGTTGAAGACCCTGAGAGGCCTCACCCCGTTCGAGCATTTGGTCCGATGCTGGACGGAAGAGCCCGTACGATTCATAAACGATCCAACCCATCACATGCCGGGACTGAACACCTAGTGGAGCGGCTTTGACATTTGAGTACGACGTCCGGCGAGTCCTTCCATCACAGGCCAAATTCGAAAGGCCACGAGAGACGATCATTTGGGGCGCGGTTCTTCGATTCAGACATTCGCTTCGAATGCGCTATCGAAGGGAGGCGAATGCCGGAATTGAACGACGATCTGGCCCTGACGAAAATGAGGGCACCATCGTCTCCGGACGGGAAGGATCGGCTTCACCCGCCGAGCTTTCTGTACTGCCCGTTGGCTCAAAACCGAACCAATAGCCGAATTCATCTCGTGTTGCCCACAATGTACCCGCTTCGAAGCTCGAGTACGCTTCGTTATTTCGCAAGGTCAGATGTTCAGAGAAAGGGCAAGTGCCGTCGACGTCTAGCCCATTTCTCGGGCCCGACGCGACTGCTGCAATCAATATCTTCTCAAGGCGACAAGCTGTCTGAAAATCGACTTGCCCGGCTGGTTCATAGATAAAGATCAACCTGCCAAACAGCGATTCGTCAGGCTCATCGATAAAGCCACTCGTGAGGTTCCCGTTCACCCGGCAAGTTTTGAGATCGATGGTCCAACAATCTTCCAGCGCAAATAAGAACTCCGCGCCTTGGTCGACAGAGATTTGATTGAGCCGATCGATGAGATCCGCCGGCGTACGCGAGACATGACGAATACGTCCATCGTCGCTCCGTTGCGTCAACTGAATGACCGGATAGCGGAGCATCGCTTCTTCTTGGAAGAGAGACACTGGCTCCGATCGATCTGAGGTGCAGGCGGTCACGAACGTACCGGTAATGACGGCGACGAGATGAAGGAATCTCATAGGCAAACCAAAGTCCGTTTCGAGTCCCCTCTAGGCATAAGCCGAATCACACCTTTGTCTCAAACAAAAACTGCTGCGACCGCGCCTAATACCTAATCTCGTTTTTTAATTAAAATTGCAAATGATGTATTCATGGGCACTACGCTTGATTTTTCGGCATTAACGATAGGTCATTTATAAGTATTTCACTATTGATTTTCTTTCGGCCTCGGTGATTCATAGCAATCGCCAATGCCTCTCCAAACCCAAGCTTTCCTTACGAAAGGAATTTCCATGCGGATTTTCGTTTACGCCGCGCTATGGTTTTTTTCCGCCGCCACCTTTCTCATTCTGGTTCAGCAACCGATCAGCGTCGATGCGCAATGGTTGATTGCCCTGACAGCGCTTGGAATTGCGACCTTCATCTATCTCTTCAAGCTCGAAGGTGCCTGGCGCTACGTCTTCATGGCTGCGGTCTCGATCGTCGTTCTAAGATACGCCTATTGGAGAACCACGGAGACGTTGCCCTCTGCAGACGATCTTACGAGTTTCATTCCGGCAATCTGCCTGTACGGCGCAGAGATGTACTGCCTCTTCATGCTGGCAATCTCTCTCTTCGTCGTCTCCGATCCTCTGGAGCGCCCACGGGCAAAGCAGTATGACGACGACGATCTGCCGACCGTCGATGTCTTCGTTCCGTCCTACAATGAGGCGAGCGACATCCTGAGCCTGACGCTGTCGGCAGCGAAGGCGATGGATTACCCGCAGGCCAAGTTGCAAGTCTATCTTTTGGACGATGGCGGAACCGACGAAAAGCGCCTTTCCAACGATGCTCGTATATCGAATCCTGCAAAGCGGCGTCAGAACGAGTTGCAGGAGATTTGCCGCGAACTCGACGTCGTTTATTTGACGCGCGCCGCCAACGTGCATGCAAAAGCGGGCAACCTGAACAATGGGTTGGCTCGATCTCATGGTGAACTCGTCGTCGTCTTCGATGCAGACCACGCGCCAACACCGGAATTTCTTAAAGAGACGGTCGGCTTCTTCAAGAAGGATCCGAAGCTCTTTCTTGTTCAGACACCGCATTTCTTTGCAAACCCGGATCCGCTGGAGAAGAATCTGCGGACCTTTAAGACGATGCCGTCCGAGAACGAGATGTTCTACGGGCAGATCCAGAAGGGTCTCGACAAGTGGAACGCAGCCTTCTTTTGCGGATCGGCTGCGGTTCTACGGCGCGAAGCTCTTCTGCAGGTCGAGGGATTTTCCGGTATCTCGATTACCGAAGACTGTGAAACGGCGCTCGAACTGCATGCCAGTGGCTGGAACAGTCTCTACGTCGATCGACCGATGGTCGTCGGGCTTCAGCCGGAAACAGTCGCGAGTTTCATTGGTCAAAGGTCCCGTTGGTGTCGCGGCATGATCCAGATCATGCTTTTGAAGAATCCGATGTTCCGCTCGGGCCTCACCCTCGCACAACGCCTCTGCTACCTGTCGAGCATGATGTTCTGGTTCTTCCCATTTATCAGAGCAGTCTTTCTCGTCGCGCCGCTTCTCTTCATTCTCTTCGACATGAAGATCTTCCAAGCGTCGGTGGATGAGTTCATCGCATACTCGCTGACTTATCTGGTTGCCGGCGAACTGCTTCGGAATTACCTTTACGGCCGCGTTCGCTGGCCTTGGGTGTCCGATCTCTACGAATATGTCCAGTCGGTCTATCTGTTCCGTGCCATCATTTCGGTTCTGATCAATCCGCGCCGACCGACCTTCAACGTCACCGCCAAGGGCGATACGCTCGAACGTGATCAGCTTTCGCCACTCGCCTGGCCCTACTTCGCGATCTTCGGAACACTGCTCGCTGCCACGGCGATCTGCATCTACCGTTACCAGACCGAGCCCGAGATCGGCGGCATGCTTCTGGTCGTCGGTGTCTGGAACTTCCTTAATCTCTGCGTTGCAGGTGCCGCCCTCGGCGTCGTCACGGAGAAAATGGAGCGTCGTCGCTCGCCCCGGCTCTTCAATGCGCGTCGCGGAGAACTCTTGTTCTCCAATGGCTCTGGTAGCGTTCCGGTCGCGATCAATGATGCCTCTCTTACCGGTGCGCATGTGACGATCCTCGAGCGCGGTCCCGAGACGTTCGGAGATCGTAGTGCAGAGCTTCATATCTACGCGTCCGACGAAGGGCGGAAACTGGGCTCAGTGCCAGTCGAGATCCGCAGTCTTGTAAGCGGCAGCGACGGGCTTGGGGTCGGACTTAACTATCGCGCGGGCGTCAAGGACTACCGCCTGATCGCCGATCTGATGCTCGCCGATCTCCAGCCTGTCCGCGACGTTCGAGAGAGACGGCGGGACTCCCGCGGAATTCTCAAGGGATCACTAGGCTTCATTCGCTGGAGCCTGAAATCTCCGCTCACCGCATTCCATCACCTCGTATTCGATCGGGACGGTGGTGCTGAGAAGCGCTCGCCAGCCACCGCGACCGCCACGCCAGAAATCGCCTCATCCCATTCGTCCGAGCTTTGAAGAGGCCCTTATGACCAAGACACTCAACATGCTCCTCTTCGCCTCGGCCGCCACGGCGTTGACGATGGCATATTCCGCAGCATCGGCGAAGGACGAAGCGGCAAATCCCTTCGCGATGTCGACGACGGCCATCGACCAAACGCCCGCGGTGGCCATCACACCTCAGATGTCTGAAACGCTGCGGCCGTTCCCGGCCGGTAAAGAAGATCTGTTTCTTTCCGGCGAACGCACATCCCGCAATATCGCGTTCTATGTAACCGACACCGAAACGGCGCTCCCTGCCCAACTCGTTCTGGAACTTGAGACCGCGGTCTCGGCAATGCCGGAGCGGTCGAGCCTCGATGTCTTCGTCAACGATCAGCAGTTCGCCTCCAACAGGCTCGGCATCGGCAAGGATACGCGCATCGTCGCCGATCTTCCAGCCGGAACGTTCCAGCCAGGCTTCAACGCGATCAAAGTCGTCGCGAATCACCGGCACCGCGTCGATTGCTCTATCCCGGCAACTTACGAGCTCTGGACCCAGATCGACACGAGCCGCAGCGGGGTGGATTTCGGATCCCGTTCGGCAACGATCGAGCAGCTCGCCGACCTCCCAGCTCTTGCCCGCAACGGTCAGCAGCGGACGCCCATCAATCTCGTCCTGCCGCAAGATGCCCCGGATGCACTTGTCGAACAGGGACTTCGCGCGGCGCAAGCCATCGCCATTCTTGGAAGACTTTCAAATCCATCCGTTCAGATCACGAATGGAAGCCAGGATCGTCCGGGTATCACTGTCGTCATGGGGTCGGGTTCGCGCCCGGCCACCAGCCAGACACACATCCTTGCGCCAGGAATTTCCGGCTTCTCCTCGACGGCTGGCTCGGGACTTGTCGTCGGCGACGCTACCGGTGCCGGTATTGCCGCCGCTGTCGATACGCTGACGAAGGCCGCCCTCGAAACCGTTCCATATGGCTCGAAAGCGGGTTTGAAGGCGCTCGACGAGATCGGCGGTCATTCCGCCTTGACCGACAGGTCGGAACGAATGGTCGACCTCGGGCTCGACACCGTCGAATTTGCCGGACGCCACTACCAGTCCGGCTTCCAGTTCGCTCTTCCGAGCGACTTTTATGCCGCTGATTACGCCGCCGCCAGATTGACGATCGATGCGGCCTACGCGGCAGGCCTTTCCAGTGATGCCAAACTGGTCGTACGGGCCAATGGCAAGCAGGTTACGTCGTTGTCGTTGAGTTCAGCCACGAGGGGCGAACTCGACGGGCAAGATCTGGACATCAATCTCGGAATGCTCAAGCCGGGTTTGAATACGATCAATCTGGAGGCGTTTCTCCCTCACAAGACCGATCAGACCTGCGAGCTCACAACCCTCAACGATGACACGACTCGGTTCGTGATCCGGCCAACCTCCACAATCGAATTGCCGGCGGTTGCCCGCATTGGACATTTGCCTGATCTGGCGATGCTGTCCAATGCCACGATGCTGGGCGAAAGTTCGGAACAACCTGCACAGCTCGATATTCTTACCGGCGAACGGAATGCCGCAGAACTCGCGGCCGTCGGCTCGATCCTTGTGCGTATGGCGGTTACCTCAAGCACCGTCTTCCAGCCCGAACTGATCGACGACATGCCGGCGGAGCCCGAGCGCGCGCTCATCGCCGTCGGTTCTTTCGGCGATCTACCGGATGAGCTCCTCACCAATGTCGGCATCATGTCGGACAGCATCCCGACTGGCGAACAGTCATCTGCCGGTGCAGAGGCCGACCCGAATTCGATCTCGACCAGCGACTATCGATCGGCGTCTTTTGCGGCGAGTTTCTCCGAACCGATCGAAGTCTATGCGCAGCTCCAGAAGGCTGGAAATGCTGTCAAGGACACGGCTGAACGCGTTCTTGGTGGGTTCGCAAGCCTTCCAGGGCTATCCAAGGTCATCGCCCCGGAAGGGTTCGTGTCGGCGCGAGATCTGAGCCGGTCAGCCGATGAAGCACTTGTCGTCGCTCAGGCTGCGACACCGACGGCACGCCCCTATCCGTGGACGGTCTTCGCAGCTAAGGATTCCGATGCACTTTCGAGCGGCGTTCAGGAAATGACCCACTCGAAGAACTGGGTTCGTCTGGAGGGAGCAGCAGGGTCGCTATCGACCGGCAATCGTCTCGATCTTCATTCGACGACTGCGGAACGACTATACGAGACCCAGCCACGCTCTTACGGAAACCTTCGGCTTGTCTTCGCGGGATGGCTGTCGCGGCATCTTTACGAATATGTAGCGATCCTCTTGATCCTCGCTCTCGCCCTCGGCCTGTCCACGCGCCTGTTTCTTAAAAACTTGGGAGCGAAGGCATGACGAAGACATTCATCGTCGCGTGCACAGCAGCGCTCCTCATGTGCAGTAAGGGCTCTTCTTTCGCCGTCACGGCCGATCAGGAAGAGGCGAAATTCATCGCCGAAGATGCGGTCCCGGGCGATCTGGCGCTCGGAGCATGGCAGTATTACCGAAGCGTCTTCATGTCGGCCGATGGTCGGATCATCGATCGTGAAAATGGCTCGATAAGCCATAGCGAAGGTCAGGGCTACGGCATGCTGATCGCAGCCTCCGTCGGCGACCGGGCAAGTTTCGACAAACTGTGGGACTGGACCGAGCGTGAGCTTCAAATTCGCGAAGACAGCCTGACGGCCTGGAAATGGGACCCATCGGCCGCTCCCCACGTCACCGATCGAAACAACGCGACCGACGGCGACCTCTTGATCGCCTGGGCTCTGCTGCGTGCCTTCGACCGATGGGGCGTTCCCGACCACAAGCGCGAGGCCAAGGCGATCATCGATGACATTGTCCGCTTTACGGTCGTCGCCAACGACAAAGGCAGAATTATATTGCCCGGCGCTCAAGGCTTCGACGCCGGCAGCCAGCCGGATGGACCCGTCGTCAACCTGTCGTATTGGGTCTTCCCCGCCCTTTCGGAAATCGGCAATCATTTTCCTGCATTCGGCGCTCTGAAACTCGAGGAGAGCGGCCTGCGTCTCTTGATAGAGGCGACACGTTCCGCTCCTCATCTTCCCACCGAGTGGAGCGGTCTTGGAAAAGGCTCGGTCCAACCGGCTGAGGAGTTCGATCCCTATTTCGGATACAACGCCCTGCGGATTCCGCTTTATCTCGCCTGGAGCGACCTCGATGCAGCGAACGTCCTCAAAAGCATAGACGCGGCATGGAGTGGCGAAAACGAGAATGGCCTTGCGGTCGTCGACGTCACGACGGACACGCCGATCGAACCAATCTCAGGCGCCGGCTATCGCGCCATCCACGAACTTGCCGCCTGCAGCCTCAGCTCTTCCACGCTGAACATGGAACGCTCGTCGTTCGACGCATCGACCTATTACGGCAGCACGCTTCACCTTCTTTCAATGCTCGCAATCTCAGAGAGGTATCCTCAATGCTTCTGACCCGCGCTCATGCCTTGACCACAGTCGCTCTTCTGTCCACGAGCCTTGCGATCGCAAGCCCGGTCGGCACGGCCCAAGGTGGACTGACCTCGATCGCTTCCGAGAGACCGGGAGCCGCAGGGATGGAGCTGTCGCTCAGTTCGTCGAATGGGATCGAACTGCAAGCCTCGAAAGAAAGCCTTGCGACTTTAACGAAGTATTTTCCGGACCTGACACGATCCGGCCAAGGACAGCCCGACGAGGTCGCAGCGGCTGCAAACCCGTTCTCGCAGACGTCATCGACCGCAAACAGCGAACCACCTGCTTCTCTCCCAGCAGAAAACCCGTTCGCCATGCCCGCAGACGAAAACTCCGGATCGGAAGCTTCATCGGAAGGAGAGACGGCGCCTTTCGCGATCAACGGCGAAAAGGACAGCAGTGAGGAACAGAGCGGCGGCATCGACGAACGGGCCCTACGCTACTACGCAGACCAGCGAAATCTGGAACGGGTCGGCGCTGAAATCCGGCGTTTGAAAGCGCTCAATCCCTCATGGACGCCGCCGACCGACCTTTTCACCGCGAAGAGCAACGTCAACGAACAGCCGGCCTGGGATCTTTTCGCGGACGGGCAGTTCGAAGCGGCGCGGCAGAAGATCGAAGAGTGGAAGAAGACCGATGCGAATTACCAACCATCGACGGATCTCCTGACGAAGCTCGACGACGGCGACGCCCGCGCGAAAATCAAACAGGCGAGCGAACAGAAAGACTGGTCTGGTGCACTGAAGGTGGCGCGAGAGAGACCCACGCTGCTCGTCTGTGAAGAGATGGATGCTCTGTGGCGGGTTGGCGAAGCGTTCGCTCGTACGAAGGATTATGCAAACGCTTTCGATCTGTACTCCTATATCCTGAAGAACTGCTCCAACGAAAACGAACGGATCGCGACGCTGCAAAAAGCCGCTTCGCTCTTGCCGCAGAAGGGCACCGATGCATTGGTGGCGTCCCTCGACGGCGATCTGGCGGATGAAATCTCGGGATATCGATTCGCCGACATCAGGGCATCCATCGCGAAATCCATGACTTCTACGATCGGACGCAAGCGCATAGCTGGGGATGATCTCTCCCAATTCGAGGCCTATGTTCGCGAGAACAAGGCTGCCGACGACGCGAAGCTCCTCGGCTGGTTCGCCTTCAATGCCGGTGACTATGAGACTGCGAACACGTGGTTCGATCTCGCGCTTGACGGCGAAGACGATAGCGAGGCGCTGAAAGGTTACGTGCTGTCGCTCCGCAACATGGAGAAAACAGACGAAGCCGAGGACATTGCTTTCGAGAACATCGACCGGTCTCCGGATCTCGCCAAGATCTATGTGGAGCTCGTCGCCGAGCGGATGAACGGCCTCGATGAGGACGAAACCCTTTCTCGATCGGAGCTTGAACGTATTCAAACGGCTATCGAGGACAGCAAGTCGGCGGTCGGAGCGCAGACACTTGGCTGGTATCTTCTGGACAGGAAGGAAGCCGAAAAGGCAGAAGACTGGTTTGTGAGGTCCGTCGAATGGGAACCCAGCGAGGAAGGGGTCATCGGCCTCGCTGTTGTCGCCAGCCGCGCGAAGGACGGCGCCAGCCTGAAAGCCATCAAGGCCGAATACGGTGAACGCTACGCCGCTCTCTCCGAATTCGAGGAGTATCGTCCCCCGGCTCGCGTCATCAGCCAGGCTGCGGCGAAACCGAGCCGCCACTCGGCAAAATCGACACGATCCAAAAAGCGCGTCGCCAAGCGCTCCAACTCCGGTGGCGATCGCCTAATGCGGCAGGCCAATCGGCAATTCGAAGCAGGCCAATACCAGGCAGCTCTGCAAACCCTCGACCAGCGGGAGGCTCGCAACGGCAAGTCCTATGGCGCGGAGGTTCTGCGCGGCTGGACCAATTACAAGCTGAACCGCTGGAACGAGGCCGAACGGGTCTTCCGGGCTCAGGATCGGGTCCGTTCGACGAAGGCGACCCGGTCCGGCATCGGCGCGGTCCAGAACACGAAATACGGCATGTGGCCCGAGACAACCAACCGGTGCACCGAGCGCTGGCGCTGCTGAAGTCGGCGCAATTGGCAGAACTTAGGATGAAACGCGAATTCAGGAAAATCGTGATGAAACCTGTACGTAAGGCCGTCTTCCCCGTGGCGGGTCTTGGAACCCGCTTCCTACCGGCGACCAAGTCGATCCCGAAGGAAATGCTGACGGTCGTCGACCGTCCCGTCATCCAGTATGTCGTCGACGAAGCCAAGGAAGCGGGTATCGAGCATCTGATCTTCGTGACGGGCCGCAACAAGGGCGTCATAGAGGACTATTTCGATATTCAGGTCGAACTGACGGATACGCTGGCACAGCGCGGTAAAAGCGAACAGCTTGCTCTTCTCGACCGATTGCAGCCGAAACCGGGAACGACCAGTTTCACGCGCCAGCAGGCACCGCTTGGGCTCGGCCATGCGGTCTGGTGCGCTCGAGAGCTGGTGGGAGACGAGCCATTCGCTGTCCTTCTCCCGGACATGATCATGCAGTCGGCAAAAGGCTGCCTGGCATCTATGATGGACCTGTATGCCAAAACCGGCGGCAACTTGATATCCGTCGAACGCTGCGACCCGCTGGAGACGAACAAATACGGTATCGTCGCCAAAGGAAAGGGAATCGGTTCTGGGTTCGAGATCACGGACATGGTGGAAAAACCCGAACCTTCGAAGGCACCCTCGAACTTTTCGATATCGGGCCGGTACATTCTCCAGCCCGAGATTTTCGACGTGCTCGGATGCCAGAAAAAGGGAGCGGGCGGAGAAATTCAGCTAACCGATGCCATGCGGGCGCTGGCTCGTGAAAAGCCTTTCTACGCGTTTCCGTTCGAGGGAAGAACCTTCGACTGCGGTTCGAAAGAGGGCTTCGTGGAAGCCAATGTCGCGTTCGCGTTGTGGCGCGCGGATATCCGCGAAAACGTGTTCGGCAATCTGACCCATTACATGAAAACGATCGAACCGGTGCAGGCGTCTGCTGCTTAGACGGGCCGGCAGATCGTACAATCTCTCTGGGTTCGATGGACCCTTATCACCGCAGAGAATAGCATTTCGAATGTCGAAACCGGAAGCAAGGTAGAAATGGGGGGCACGGTTCGACGCGATTTGACACGGAATGGCGAAGGTCACGTCCTCGAGCGGCAGAACTTCGAGGCGCACGCCCTCGACCGACAACCGCGCCAGACCCTCGTCCACCAGTAAGCGATCGATGCCCGTCACGACCTCGATCGCCCGGCTGATGATCCCGGCATCGATCGGACCTCCATCGAGCCTGCACGTCGCCGAAAGCCGCGCGATCGGCAGCATCCGCTTCGTCCGGCCAAGGACGAAGAACGGATGGCTCGAGCGCATGGCCGAAGCGTATCGCTCGATCGTCCGGCGCTCGGCATCCTTGCCTCGAAAGTCCCTCGGCAGGGATCCCCAGGTCGCACCGAGGGGATCATCGAGCGACTGGACGAGAAGGCTCCAGTCACGCTCTCGGTCGGCCGGGAACGCGAACTGGATTGCCGCGCGCAGATTCGTCAGATCGAGCATGTCGACCCGGCCGGGAAGGATCGCGCCGATCGACAGGAGCTGGCGACATGGTTCTCCGAACCCGGTCGCATCCGCGCTGATCGCCAGCACGGTACCATGCTGCCGACAGAGACGCGTCAGGTCGTCCGCCGACATCGCCGCGTCTGCCATGGCACGATCGATAAGAAGCAGCGCCGCCAGAAGGCCGCCGTCAAAGAGGACATTGTCCGGTAGAACGCCGAAGCGCGTGACGGGTCCGGCGCTCTGGACGGTTTGCACGGTCGGCGAGTGATCGTTGTCGGCACTGGCGTTGGCTGCTGCGCTGGCTGGAGGGGTCGCCCGGCTCGGTGTCTCGGAAGGTTTGCGGGTCATCGGGCACTCCTTCCGATCGTGCTGCGCCGTGAGACCTGCTCGCCGACCCATGCCTGGATGACGCGGGCGGTCGGATCGCCGCGCTCGGCAAGGTCGTTGAGCGCGGTCCGAACGGGGAACGGGAGATGGCCGATCTGGCGAATGCTCATCATCGTGGCCGCGATCACAATCGCCGGATCGGGGAGCGGTCGCGATACCAGGTGTTCCGGCTCCGCTACCCCGAAGCGCCTCGCGCCGACGCGCGTCCGATCGTCAGGTTCTCAGACGCGAAACTGCTTCAGCGTCCGAACAGACCTGCGCTCAGGCGTGAAGACGCCCACGTGCAAAGCCGAAGCGTATCGGTCGCCCGGCTCCGTCGAAAACGGCGTCCGAGGCAGTCTGGAAATGATTTCCAGGACCGGACGCATCGTCGGTTGCACGATCTGGGTCAAGGGTAGCCGAAGTCCACTGCGGATGCGGCCTTGGCGCAGGCTGCGCAATTGTCGGACGGGGCGGCAGATGGCGGAGGAGCGAGCCGCAGGATCTCGTCCTCGATCAGGGCCTGCACTCGGTCCGCGAACCGCGCGCGCATGGCGATGATCGCAGCAGCCGCTCCCTCGATCTCCAGAAGGTCGTCGATCTCGCTGAGGCTCCAGAGGCCTGAGCCGTGATCGCTCGTTCCGCTCTACCCGTCGACGATGGCGATACCGACACTGTCGACGGCAAGCCGCTTGCGCTCCTTGTAGAGCCAGTCCGGCAGGATCAGAGAGGCCGCCAGCATTCGGGTCTTCAGTTCACTCAGGCGGTGGGTATCGAGATAGGAGGCGAGCGAGCGCTTCACATCGATGACGAGGGCCGAGCGATAGCGGCGGTTCACGGTGACGAGGTCCGGCGTATAGGTCGACTTCGCCTTCGCGTCGGCATCGAAGGACAGTCCGACGAGGGCGCCCGATCTGTTGTGGGCGACCGCTTCGAGGGCGGCGGCCGTTACCGGAAGCCGGACGCCGTTGCCGAGGACAACGAGATCGGGGTTCGCTCCTCCGATCGCGATCATCGCGTCCTCGAGGAGTTTGCGCTCATGGAACGAGACGGAGCGGATGAGGGTCGCGACGGCGATGTAGCGGCCGAGGATCGCGTCCGGGCTCGGCACTGCGGCCGCGACGTGCGCGACCGCCTTCTCGACGAACGGCTCGAGTTCAGCTGCGATGGCGTCGGGATCGAGGCGGCAGGGATAGGAGCGCGGCAGGACCGCAGGTGCCGACGCCCTGTTCGAACGGTGTGAACCGGATGCAGCCCGCGCAGACGCAGCGACACCGTTGAGATCAAACGCGTCTCGATGCTCGGCGGGAGCGAAACGCGGTTCTACCTCGGCAGGGTCGGAGTCGACGGTGGCGGTGCGGCCGCTGCCAACATCGGCAGACGAAGCGGAAGAGCTTCGCAGTTGGCGACGCCGCGAGGCGTGATGAGTGGATGGGTTCATAGGAGAATCCCTTCGATGAGGGACGACCGACGCCATGCATCCTGCCCAGACCGACATTCGAACGGAGGACCGTTCCGAAAGCGGATAGGACAGTATTTACGTCAAGCTCGATCGCGCGGTGAGATCTCGCAAGTCGCGAGCCCTACCGTCAGCGAACGGCACGGATCGTCTCAATGAAAGCGGGAAAGGCGAACAGGGAGAAGCGCGCCGGATAAGGCGGTCTCCGCCGGGCAGTCGTTCGGTCCGATCTGATCGATCAGGCGAACGAAACGGCGCAAGCGCGCGCTATTCGGCGATGGCCGATGCGCGGCTTCGTTAAAACTTTCCACGAAGGGACGAAGCGGATATGGCGCGTCATAGCCCGGGACCTCTCGTACAGGTTTTGGGTCAGGCCCTCGTTCGGTGTTAGCGCACCGACGGGGGCCGTTTGCTTCAAGGGCGGCGGATGACCCAATGGTCCACTGTCTGCCCCATAACCTGACGCCCTCAACCACCGATCGCAAGACTTCAGTGCGCGCGAAATTGGAAACTTGGTTAACGGTGGGCTTATCTGCGAGGGGTAGCCCGAACTATGCTTCGACCATCACTATGGGCCGAATGCGGACGGTCACCTTTTGGAGGGTTTTCGACGAATAGCTGCCCTCCACACTCTGAGCATTCATATTCTCACAGACTCACGCTCGAGTTCCTGATTGCAAATTTCATGTTGGAAACTTGAAGCGATGGATTATCTCCCAGATTTGCTGGTTTGTATTTCTGAGCTGCTCGAGCGAAGCGTGAAAATCGTTGATCGTTCGGGCATCGAGCCGACGGGACCCATCAAGCCTGATGCTGTCCCGGGTTTCGGCGATCCTTAGATTGATCGTCATCGCTGGCTGGTTGTCTCTATCAAAGGCATAAAGGCAGTGGTTGTAGTGGTTTCGAACCTTCTGCCCCTTCGATAGTGCCCGCATCGCTTTGAGAACGGCCTCGCGGCGCTCCGGCTCGACCCGGTCCATCTTGGCCAACCGCTCGACCAGCGATATCCGCGCTCGGGAGGCCCCGAGCGTGAGAAAGACCACCGTCGCGATCTCCTTATCGACGGCCGCCAATCCGGCGATCAGGTGGACCAGCAGGCTTTCGGTGTTCGTCCACGTATAGTTGAGTTCGCCTATCAGCCGCAGGATTTCATCGAAACGGCCGGTCGAGCTTCTGGCAGGAGTATCCACGTGCTTATTCCATCACGTCGTTCCAGACGTCGCGATGAAATAGGAAGCGGCCTCCGTTCTGTTCGAAACCTTCAGCTTACGCATGATCTTGTGAATGTGCAGCTTGACCGTGTGCTCGGACACGCCGAGCTTTTCCGCGATAATCTTGTTTGGTCTGCCCTCCGAAAGGATCGCCAAGACCTCGAGTTCGCGATGTGTGAGATCACGCAAGGCGTCCTCACCAAACCGCTCATCGCCATACAGACCATCGCTCGCCTCCCGTCGCGCAGATCTGTCTGGACGTTGTTCCTCTCTGGAATCGACGCTAAACTGAAGGAATCGCAGGGGGACATAGTCGAGTCCTTCGAGAATGGCGCTCATCGCAGCCAGCCAGAGATCCAGGCGGACATCCATCGGCAGAATGCTCTTGACGCAGGACTGCGAGAAAAAGGCCGCCATGGCCTCAGCACTTGGCACGCCCTCAGTCGCCAGTATGATGGTCGCTTTCGGAAATCGGTCCTGAATAGACTTCGCCCTGTCCAAAACGTCCCAGGAGTTGGTTCCATCCAGAACGATCAAGGCATTCTGGATCACCGTCCTGTCTGCCTCGAGATCGTCTGAAGGAAGAGATCCGAACCGGATATCCCTGTTCAATGCCGCGAGCGCGTCCCGGTAACACCATGGAAACAGGCTCGGCTCGGACAATAGAACGTATTGCGTACGGGTTGCGCTATCAAATCGACTTTCTTCCGGACTCATTGATGGAACTGGCCTAACGGAGCCTCGCCTTTCGGCTACATGCAAGGGCAACATTTTTTCCTCCCAGAAATATCGCGCGACGCCCCTCGCACTCCCATTACTTTCCCTGATCTATGAACGACATAACCTAAATATCAACGCTTATTCCGTAAAGATAGCTAGCCATATGGTTAGTTATTACGGTCCGATCGAATCTATTGGGTAGCGCTATAATACGATCAAACGGAGCAAATCCCTGTGCACTTCTCCGGTTCGGGCCGCCGCCTACGTAGACCAGCTCCATAAATTGATTGTACAAGTCCCAAAAAACATAAAATTTTCAAGACATTGGCATGAACGACGCTGATCTCAGCCGACGGCCATCCGGTTATCAATCCAATTGCCAGCTTTTTTCTTGGGAACCTCTTAAGCAAGAGTAAACACGCACCAAGTCTTCCAACCGGTTCACGACCGTACGACAGAAGATCAAACGTACAAACTCAAACGTCTTTAAGTCACGCCTCGTATCCGCGAGCGAAGACCTTTGTGCGAAATTTGGAACCAGACAGCCGGATGCCACGCGAAACATGACGCAAGGCGGTGCTGTCCTCTTACCTAAGAAGTGGATGGAAACATGAGTGGTGGTAACTCAAACAATTTGTTCGGCAACTGGGGTGATATCTGGGGCGGCCATTGGGGCGGACACCCAGGATCCCAGGGTCCTCAGGGACCAGAGGGACCTCAGGGTCCGGCAGGACCAACGGGGCCTCAGGGGCCGGTCGGACCTGAAGGACCGCAGGGACCTGCAGGACCAGCTGGTGAGGGCGGTGGCGATCAGTCGCAATCGCAGGACCAGATGCAGGACCAGTCCCAGAACCAGGATCAGTCTCAGACGCAGACCTCGCAGTCGGCTTCTGACGCAATGTCGGATGCCATGTCCGATGCGATGTCTGATTCTGATGCAACCTCCGCTTCGGACGCGGTTTCGGATGCAATGTCGGACTCCTCCTCGTCCTCAGACTCCGCCGCTCATGTGAGCAGCGTCAATCTTTCGAAGAACCTCAACGGCAATCTCAACGGCAACCAGAACAGCAATCACAACGTCAACGATACGACAGTTGATGTGGATGTGGATGTCGATCTTGGTCTCGATAACTTCGACCCGAGTGATGATGACTTTGCCGACTTCGATATCGACGGCAATGCCGACTTCGACAATGTGCTCTTCAACAAGGACGGAGAAGTCTCAGTCGATCCAGGTGACGACATCAGCCTGTCCGATATCCTCGACGGCGCCTTGAATGGCGAAGGCAACGATAGCGCGTTCGTTCTCAGTCAGGATGCCCGCGTCGTCGACAATGACGAACTGCACAGCCCAACGGTTACCAACGCCGGTGGCACGTTCGAACAGAACGGCGATGCGAACGGTGGTCGCGCAACGTCTGCCGACGGCATCAACTCTGGCGGCGAAGGCGGCATTGGCGGGCGGACAGGAGATGCGTCCGGTGCCCAGGGCGGCCTTGGCGGCACTGCACTTGGTGGACTCGCATTCACGCTCGGCGGTATCGGCGGACAGGCCCATTCTGAAGACGTCAATGCGGGCGACGGAGATGACGGCGGCGATGCCGGCGCGATTTCCGCGGCAATTGGGGCTGTTGCTGCTGGACAGGCCAGTGGCGGCGACAACAATGATGCCGAAGGTGGCGATGCTGGCGATGGCGGAGATTCCGACGCCGACAGCGGCGATGCTGCCAACACCCAGGGCGGGGATGCAGGCAGTGCTGCTGCCGTCGCAGCGACCGTTCCAGTTGCCATCAGCGTTCCGATCTCGGGCGCGGATGCAGATGGTGGCTCGGGCCACGGTCTTGGTGCCCTGCTCGGCCACAGCTCCGTTGGCGACGGCGGCGATGCAGGCGCCGGAAACCTGACCGGTTCGATCGCCGATGCTCTCGGTCTGTCCGGCGCTGGCGTCGATGACGGTGGCGACAGCGGCGCCACCACCGGCGGTTCCACCGGCAACGCCAACTCCGGCGCAGCGGGAGACGGCGGCAATGGCGGCGACACCGATGCCGGCGACGGCGTGTTGCTCGATGCAGCGTTCGGTAACGCCTATTCGCTCAACGGAGCCCTCGGCGGCGCCGGTGGTGCGGGCGGCGCAGCCTCCATCGACGACATCATGGCCGGAATGGGCCGTGGCGGCGATGCAACCGGCGGCGCAGCTTTTGCCGGCGCTGGCGGTGCAGGTGGTGCAGGTGGCACCGCCACCGGCGGTAACGGCGGTGCTGGCGGAGACGGCGGCATGTGGGGATCGAACGTTGGTGACGACAGCATCATCGAAGCGATCTCCAACGCGACCGCTGATGCCAATGTCGACACTTCGGCCTTCAACCAGTCGATCGTCATGGGCGCCAACATCCTTGGTAACCAAGTCGATATGACGGTGGTCGGCGGCGACTACGACTCGACGCTCACCGGCGAAGACGACGGCTAACCTCTCGAACAGTTTGCCTGCATCCCCTCAGCAGGCAGCCCCTGTTTTCTAACTGTTCGATCTTGACGGCGGGCTCTTCCCCCTTTGGAGCCCGCCGTTTTTCTTAAAGAAGTGCAGACTTTTATTCCGTCTTTCTTTCAAGCACTTATCCCCAAACCCCCGAGATTAGACTCATGGACCTGTTCAGCGAGGAAATTTCTCATTTTATCGGCCTCTTCGCCATCGCCGAAGAGGAAGGTCGGGAGCGGGCAGCCTATAATGCCTTCCGGGACGCCAGAAACCAGGACAGCCCCGAGACCGGCCTTCCCCTCTATCTTGCTGAGGTGAACGACAGCTTCGTTCTGACGCCGTTCCAGCCAAACGTGAATTACATACCGCCCGAATTCTCCCTGCGGCCAGCATGGTCAGGCCCCGTCCCTGAACCCACCCCTCCCTTCGTCCCACTGCCAGAGGTGTGGACGAATTCCGGCGACATGGTCCTGGATGTCCAAGCCGAAAACCTTCCAACCTATTCGATCCCGGAACTGAAGATCTCGGGACAGTGGCAAATCCAGTATCGCGAAGCTCCGCCGGCCGACCAGATCGCCACCGTCATAATCCAGAATGCGACCCTCTTCGACGTCGATCTCGTGGAGTTTCGCGACGGCATGTTCGGCGAAGGGACGATCTCAATCAATCTGGAAAGCATTGCCAAAGCCATGGCAGTGGCCGATGCGCTGCAGCCGTTCGATGCGGATTTCGACCCGCCCCAGGACGAGGCTGCGATCGCAACGATGATCGATGAGCTGGCGCAGCTTCTGGAGACGATCGGCGCAGACGGCCCCGCTTCCGGACCCGTTATAACCGGCGAAGACGCGGTCGGTATTTTTGTCGAAGGTCAAAGGGTTGATGCCAAGCCAGATCTCGCGGACCGACTGGCGGCTCGAAATCCGGAAGAGGCGCCGGTTGCGGAGACGGCCCCCGCGACCTTTGCGAGCGGCAACCACGCGGCAGGCACGGGAGTGGTCGAGGCAGTTTCGTCGTTCGAGATGGAGAGCGGCGGCAATATCCTGACGAACGAGGTCGTTCTCTACGACGCGCTGCTCTCCGGGCCGAATATGCTCGTCAAAGGCGACTACACCAGCCTCGACATCATCATGCAGACCTATGTCTTGTCGGATCGCGACACGGTCGAAGGCGATTTCGACGACGGTTCCGTCGAGAACGAAGCGGTCAATGTCGCAGAGCGCCTGCTGTCTTCGAACGATCCCTTTGAAGGGCTGGACAAGGGGTCGCTCGCCCTGCCCGCCAACTTCACCCTGTCGATCATCGAGGGGAACTTTCTGAATCTCCAGTGGATCGAACAGGATGTCCGTTTCGTCGACGACGACTGGATCGGCGCGACGCATTCCGGTGCTGCGACCTACCTCCAGACCGGTGACAACATCGCCGGCAACTCGGTTCGTTCCATCGAGCTTGGGACGAGCTACGACCTTATCGTCGTTCTCGGCGATGTCTGGAAAGCCAACGTCATCCAGCAGACCAACATCCTCGTCGATGACGACAGCATCACGAAATCAGACGCGCAAACCGAGACGAATACGACCATTTCGCACAGCGACAATCTGGTCTGGAACGAGGCATCGATCGAACATTGGGGGACACCGTCGCTGTATTCCATGAGCGAAGCGGGAAGCGCGCTCATCGATGCCCTTGAGGCAGGACCCGATTCAGTCACACTGGACATGCTTCAGGACCCCGATTTCGCGGGCCTCGGTACGTTGAACATCCTCCTCGTCAAGGGCGACTATCTGGAGCTCGACTACATCAAGCAGACGATTGTTGCGACGGACTCCGACCATATCCTCATTGATGAAACCGACGGCCCGCTTGGAGAGAACAGCTTCGACACGGGCGGAAACACCGCGATCAATATCGCTTCCATCGTCGATGCCGGAATGGACCAGCATGTCGAGGTTGGCGGAAGCGTCTATTCCGATGCGCTGATCCATCAGGCCGGTTTTCTCGACGATCTGACAAACGTCGACGCGGACCTCTTGATCGCCAGCGATCTCGCGACTGAAGCCGTCCTTTTTCTATCCGACGACATGCTGCCGGGGACCGCGCCGGAGACCGGCAGCGCCCCTGACATGACAGCCTTTCACAGCACTGACGACGTGCTCCAGACCATGCTTGCGTAAGGAGTTGATGCATGAATACGGGCGACCAGACGATCTCGCTTCGCGAGCGCTGCAGCCAGGCGCCGACTGCCGAATGGGACCGCCGCATGAGTGCGGCGCTCGATGAGCTGAAGGCGATTGCCCGCGCAGAAGAGGCGGAAAACCGGAAGGCAACCGGAAGCTTGGCCCCGTCCCCCGAAGCGCCGGATCAGCACCGTGACGACGCTCGCCCTAACGGGCCCACGACCGACGCCCGGTCAAAGGTGGAGCGGTCGGAAACAGAACCGGCGCAAGCCACGCAGCCAAGCGCGCGGGCACCTGATGAGGACGTCGTCGCCGAAAGACCCATGGCCGACAAGATCGGCAAGACCGGCCCGCAGACACCTTATTCGGCAAAAACCATCGATCTCGATCGCGGGCCCGTCCGCAGCGAAGGCGGAAGCAAACCACCATCGGGAAAAGGCGGTGGTCGCGATGGCGGCGGCAGAGGTGGCGGCGGCGGGAATAGCGGCGCGTTTCACAAACGGCTCGGCCCGGTCGATTTCTCCCGCAATCTGCGCGAGGGCCTTGCCGCGATCCGGCGGAACCTCCTCGTCGTCATGCTCTTCACTTGCGCGACGAACGTGCTGGTCCTCGCCATACCGATCTATCTCTTCCAGATCTCTGACCGGGTTCTGACCAGCCGTTCGATCGACACCCTCGTCATGCTGACCATCGTGATCGTCGGAGCCGTCCTGCTCAACGGATTCTTCGACGCGATCCGCCGCTTCATCCTGATGCGGACGGCGGTCGAATGCGCGGTGAAGCTCGGCGCGCCGATCCTCAGCGCCGCGGCCCGGGCCTCGCTGCACAGCAACGGCCGGGAATATCAAACGCTCGGCGATTTGCAGCAGATGCGGGCGTTTCTGACCTCCGGAACCCTGCTCGCCATGCTCGACGTGCCATTCGCTCCGCTCTTCCTGCTGGGCATCTTTCTGGTCCATCCGGATCTTGGCGCGATCGTCGTGGTCGCTGCCCTTGGTCTTCTGCTCATCGCCATGGTCAACCAACGAGTGACGGCAAAACCGTTTGCCACGGCCAACCAGCATCTCAGCCGGGCAAATGTCCATCTGGATTCCATGTCCCGAAACTCGCAGATCATCAATGCCCTGGCGATGATACCAGAGGCGGTGCAGATATGGGGACGCGATACGGCCGCGTGCCTGACCTTTCAGGTGCGGGCGCAGGACCGCAACATCATCGCCGCCGCCTTCTCCAAGTCGTTTCGTCTCCTGACCCAGGTCGCGATGCTCGGCTGGGGCGCGTATCTGGCGATCGAAGGCGAAATCACGGGTGGTATGGTGATCGCCGCTTCGATCATCGCCGGGCGCGCGCTGCAACCGATCGAAGGCGCCATCGAGGGCTGGAACCAGTTTGTTCTCTCGCGCGGGTCCTATAACCGCATCGCGGCGCTTCTGAAGGCCTCCCCCCTCAACCTGGAGCGTCTGGTTCTTCCTAATCCCCAGGGGCGCCTTGATGTCGAACGGCTACTCTATGTTCCCGACGGTACGAAACGCGTTGTCCTCAACGCCCTGACCTTCACCCTGAAAGCCGGCGATTCCCTCGCAATCATCGGCGACTCCGGGGCGGGCAAGACGACCCTTGGAAAGATGCTTGTCGGCTCGATCATGCCGACCTCCGGGGCCGTGCGGCTCGATCTCATGGATATTCGGAATTGGGATCAACGCCAATTCGGACAGAATATTGGATATCTGCCTCAGGACGTTCAGCTTTTTCCCGGATCGATCAAGGACAACATCGCCCGCATGCAGAGGGATGCCTCCGACGAGGACATCTTCCACGCCGCGCAACTCGCAGATGTCCACGAGATGATCGCGTCCCTGCCGCAGGGCTACGAGACCATCGTCGCGGCCGATGGGGCACCTCTTTCCGGCGGACAGAAGCAGAGGATAGCGCTTGCCAGGGCGTTTTACGGAAGGCCCCGCCTTATCGTCCTCGACGAGCCGAATTCAAACCTTGATACCGCCGGCGATACGGCACTCGCCCGCGCAATCGAACAGGCAAAGGCGCAAGGGATCACGATCGTCACAATCACCCAGAAACCGGCCATCCTCACCAGCGTCGACAAGATCATGGTGCTCTCCCAAGGGGCGATTGCGCTGATGGGGGAGCGGACGGAGGTGCTAAAGACCCTGGCGCAGCGTTCGCAGGGTCCCCGCCTCGGCGGTCAGGCGAAATAGGAGGACAGGACGTTGGAGATGCAGCGCGCGAACGACAACCAGCCGGAATGGTTTGCCGGCGTCCCGCGGGGAATAGCCATCTATACGGTGCTTGGATGCGTCATGCTCATTGGCACGTTCGGCGGCTTCGGTGCCTGGGCCTTTTCCGCGCCGCTCGCAGCGGCCGTGATTGCGCCGGGAAGCTTCGTTGCCACCGGCCAAAACAAGATCATCCAGCATCTGGAAGGCGGGATCATCGAGAAGATCATGGTCGAGGAAGGCGAGATCGTCGAGAAAGGTCAGGCTATCGTCAAGCTCGACGAAACGAGCGCCCTCGCCAAGGACCGCCAACTTTGGCTGCGGCATGTCCGGCTGGAGGCGATAAACGCGAGGCTTCAGGCCGAATATGGTCTACGGGAAGAGATCGACTTCCCAACTATACTGACGAGCAATCGCAACGACGTAGAGGTCTCCGATATCCTCGAGAGCCAATTGTTGAACTTCCAAGGCGCCCGGACGAAGCTCGACTCGGAGGTCGCGCTGCTTGCGCGGAACAAGGAGGCTCTGGATTTCCGCGCTGAAGGCTATCGCCGCCAACGCGCGTCGGTCGAACGGCAGCTCGCCCTTTTGAACGACGAGCTAGAAGGAAAGCTCAAGCTCTTGGCGAAAGGCTACATCAACAAGGTTCAAGTCACTGCTCTTCGAAGGGCTATCGCGGAAGCCGAGGGGCAGATCGGCCGGCTGTCCTCAGAGATCGACGAAACCTTGTCCCAGAGCGTAAAATACGACCAGCAGGTCGAGCAGGCCATGGCTGCCTACCGCCAGGCAGCTCTCGAAGAACTTCAGGCTATCGAAGCGGAACTCGATACGGTTCGCGAAGAGCGACACAGCACTTCGAATATTCTGAAACGGGCAACGATTCATGCCCCCGTCGATGGAGCGATCGTGCGTCTTTATTATCACACAGCCGGCGGTGTCATCGAGAGTGGCCGCCCGATCGCCGAGATCACGCCGGCCAACGTTCCGCTGATCGTAGAGGTACAGGTTCCAAGGACCGAGATTGATAGTGTTGAAATCGGCCAGGAGGCAATGGTGCGTTTGAGCGCACTGAACCAGCGCACCACGCCCATTTTGAAAGGAACGGTCTACTACATCTCAGCTGACGCCATTCCAGACACGACGAGCGGGGTACAGCAGGAGATCTATATAGCCCGGGTCAAGCTCGCCCCTTCGGAGCTTACCCGCGTCCGTGGCTTTGCCCCAACCCCGGGCATGCCGGCAGAAATCATGATCCAGACCGCCGAACGCACCTTTTTCGATTATATAGCGAAGCCCGTGACAGACAGCATGTCACGCGCGTTTCGAGAGAATTAGGCCACGTGGACAAAGGTTGACGTATTTCCGTTTGGTTGATTCAAGGCTGCCATTTGGAGGCAGTTTTGGGCGAACGCATTGGGATATCCGACGAAGACTGGGCGATCATCGAGCCCCTCC
>NZ_JBDJAC010000022.1:0-25928 GCF_039652615.1 Fulvimarina fulva | reverse complement strand
GCTCGTCCGTCGAACGGGACGGGCGGGGTCTTGCCGCTCTTCCGACCCGCGATGCGGTGCTGCCGATCATCTGCGCCCTTGCGGAATCTGCCGGCGCCGGCAAGCCCCTGTCCGCCGTGGTGCAGGAGATGAAGGCCGGCTTCACCGCGGCCGACCGTCTGAAGGAGGTTCCGGCTGAAAAAAGCGCGCCCTTCCTCGCCCGTCTTGCCGGGGACCGCGATTACGCGGCGCGTCTGTTCAAGCCGGTCGGCGAGATCGCTTCGGCCGATGATACGGACGGGGTGAGGACGATCCTCGAAAATGGCGAGGTCGTTCATTTTCGCGCCTCGGGCAATGCGCCGGAACTGCGCTGCTATATCGAGGCGGACAGCGAAGAGGCCGCGAAGGAGCGTCTCGACTGGGGTCTTGAGACAGCGCGCCGGGAACTCGGCTGAGCCGACAGCCGACCGGCACAAAACCTGCGCAAAGGAAAACCCTGACCGCTAAGGAAGGGGTTTTTCGAGATCCCAAGATCGGGTCGCGATCAGCGACGCCGCCTCTACCGGCTCTCAAACCCATGCAAGAGGACGAAGAAGGGCTCGGTTCTTGTGCAGCCGGCACCGTCTCGTTAGATGGGATGAGCCGCCGAGGAGGTCCGACAATTTCGCGAGAGAGCCTGCATATCGGCATCGATGCCAGGAACCTGACTGTGCAGCAGAGCGGGATCGGCCGCTATCTCGTCGAAACGACACGTCATCTCGTCCGGCAAGGCTGCGCCGTCACACTCTACCTTCCCCAACCACCCCATCACTCGTCTCCCAGCATCGACGGGGCCCGTCTGGTCGTCTCGAACTATCGCAGCCCGCCGGCGCGCATGTTCTGGGGGCAGACGGTGTTGCCTCGGCAGGTCGCATCGGACGGGGTCGATGTTTTCTGGGGGCCTGCTCATCGCCTGCCTGCAAGGCTCGCCGCGCCGATTCCCAAGGTCCTGACGGTGCTCGATCTCGTATGGATTCACGCCGCCCGGACGATGCGCAGGCGAACTTACATGGGCGAGCGCTTTTTCATGGGGCCGGCCGTGCGGGCAGCCGACGCAATCGTGACGATCTCCGAGGCAACGGCACGCGATCTCCTCGCTCGCTACGAGCTGCCGCATGACCGCGTCGAAACCATCTATCCGGGGGCGGCTGCACTCGTTGAGGGACGCGATCCGAACCTCTTGCGGCGTCTCGGGCTCGAGGGCGGCTACGCGCTCTTCGTCGGCACGCTCGAGCCTCGCAAGAACCTTCCGCGCCTGATCGATGCTTATAGCCGGCTGGAGCCAGCGCTGCGCTCCCGGTGCCGACTCGCGCTCGCCGGCGGCAGAGGCTGGCGCCAGCAGGATCTGGCCGATCTCGCCGCGCGGGCCGGGCTGTCTTCGGGCGAGGTGATTCCTGTCGGCTATCTCAACGAAGGTGAACTGGGTCAGCTCTATGCCCATGCGCGCTTCATTGCGATGCCGTCTCTCTACGAGGGTTTCGGCCTGCCGATCGTGGAAGCAAACGCCTTCGGTGTGCCGGTTTTGACGTCGGACCGTTCGTCGATGCCGGAGGTTGCCGGGCGCGCAGGACGTCTTGTGAACCCATTCGATGCGAACGACATCGCCCGTGGCTTCCGCGAACTCGTGGAGGACAACGAGCTGCATGCCACCCTCGCCGCAGCCGCGCGCGAGAATGCCCGACGTTTCGACTGGGGGCGATCGACGGCCCGCATCGTGGAACTCTTCGAACGGGTCGTCGCCGAACGCAGGCAAGCATGACGATACGCGTCCTCCATTTCTTCAAGACCTATCATCCAGACACGTTCGGCGGTGTCGAAAGGACGATCCACGCCATCGCGCGCTCGACGGCGCCGCTCGGCGTCGAGACGACGGTCTTATCGCTCAGTCGGGATCCGCAGAGCTCGCCTGCCACATTTTCAGGCCACCGGCTGATCAAGGCTCGCCTTGATCTCGACATCGCCTCGACCGGCCTTTCGCGGGAGGCGTTCGCGCTCTTCAGGGATGCTGCGCAAGAGGCGGATATCGTACACTACCATTTTCCCTGGCCGTTCATGGATCTCGTTCATTTTGCGAGCCGGCACGGAAAACCAAGCCTCGTCACCTACCATTCGGACATCGTCAAACAGAGGATGCTGAAACGGCTCTATGCGCCTTTGATGCACCGCTTTCTTGGTAGTGCGGACCGGATCGTCGCGACGTCACCGGGTTATATCGAGACGAGTCCTGTCCTCTCACGTTACCGCGAAAAGGTGTCGCTCGTGCCGATCGGCCTCGACACGGCGGACTATCCGCGACCGGCGCCGGAAGCGGTGGAACGGTGGCGCAACGCCTATACGCGCCCGATGTTCGTTTTTTCCGGGGTCCTTCGCTACTACAAGGGCCTGCACGTTCTAGTGGCGGCGGCGAAGGCCGTCAACGCGGAGATCGTCATCATCGGAAAGGGACCGATGGAAGCCGAACTTCTTCGGCAGGCCGAGAATTCGGGTGCGCGAAATATTCATTTCGTCGGCGCCATCGATGATGAGGAAAAAATGGCCGCCCTTTCGGCGGCGAGTGGTTTCGTCTTTCCGGCTACCCAGCGCTCCGAAGCGTTCGGTCTCGCGCTGCTGGAGGGCGCTATGGCGGGTCTGCCGCTCGTCTCGACGGAACTCGGCACCGGGACAAGCTTCGTGAATCTCGATGGGGTGAGCGGTATCGTCGTCCCGCCGGATAATCCTGAAGCGCTCGCTGCTGCGATGAACACGATCATCGACAACGACACCCTCGCAGCCAGATTCGGAGCGGGGGCTCGGGACCGTTTCGAGACCCTGTTCACGGCAAGCGCGATGGGGCAGAGCTATCTTCGGATCTACGAGAAGCTCCTATCGCGTTAGGGATGCCATAACCCGCTCAATTCGATACTGTAAAAGCTGCGCAATACCAACTAGAGATTAACTGCTGCTGGCTCGGTTAGACGAGATGCGCTTCCTGCTTCAAGAAACGCCGATTACAACGAACTTCCCAACACACGAAGAACGTCATCGACGCCTTTGGACAAGCCAGAATTATTTGGCCAATGATCTGCTTCATCTTCAAGAACGAAAATCCTGCGGCTCAAGCGCTCTACCCGGTCTGGGTAATACCGTTCCACCAAACGAAGTAAATCATCGGCGATTAAATTGGAGTGGCAGGCGATGCCGTCACTCTCCGTGACCGAGCTGAGCCAGGCATCACTTTCCAGCCCTACGGCCTCTTTTGATAACTCCAAAAGTGCATGGAAGTCGTTAGACAGGAAGATAACGATTTTGACACCGAGGTTTCGCATTCTGCGACGGTGTTTTGCCGACGATTCGGGATATCCCGCAGGCGGGTCGGTAATGATCATGATATCGCCCGCCGCGACATCGATGGGTTCATCTGGAAGAATGGTATCGGGGCAACCAAGAAGACGGGTCGTCAGTCGACGAGCGTAGTTATAGCCACCATTTTCCAAGCCATAAACAGGTTCCATCCTAACTGCAGACGGAGATTCAGCATCCAGGATTTCGAGGCTCTGAGAAAAAACGACTTGCAGTGACCGTTCGCATTCCGCGCTCATCATGGTCGAGACATCGAACAGCACTTGTTTCTGATGCGGACGTGCGGGGAACGTAAAGGACAAGGCTTCGGCGACGCGAAGCAAATCCTGATCAGAAGGGGGCTTCGGCAAATCTCTGATCGAAGACGCCAATGTCCGAACGCTAGTACTATCTTGCTCGTAGAATTTCTCTATCGCATCAAAATAATGTTGCGCGATCGTCTGGGGATCGTTTTTGGAGACGATCCGTTCACGGGCCGCTTCTCGTAGCCGGTTACGCTCGCTTCGATCCGTAAATAAAGTCTCTAATGCATTGGTAAGTTCGGCAAGCTCGAACTCATCGTCCAACATCACGACGGAATTTTGGTCGATTTCCGCCATGCTTCCATTCGCGTTGACAATCGTCGGTAGCCCATACTTCAAGCAGTCCAGAACCGCCGCCGACGTTTCGCCTCGGGAATTGCACCGCAACTGGACAGCAATATCGGTCGCGGCAAGATAGTTCTGAAATTCCGACTGCTCTATCCATCCCGTGATCAGGATTCGATCTTTGCCTTCGAAATTCGAGATTTCCTTGATTAATTCCCTGCCGTAGGACCCGGCATCATTTTCACCCACAAAAGCCAGAAAACAATTGGGATCGGACGAAAGGCGAGACTTCTTCCACGCCTGCAGCAACCTTATGCTCTGTTTGGTTGGGTTGACCATGCCAAAAGTCGACACGACCACATGATCGTCCTCGAAGCTAAACTTCTTACGGGCGGCGCTTCTATCGGCAGTCGTCGTGGCATCGCGCAAAAGGCCAACGACGCTCCACTTTTCGTCGACTTCGCCGTACCATTCCCGGGCCATTTTCGCTGCGGCAAATGAATGCGTGATGATGCCGAGGCTCTCTCGCAAAACATCGAGATTGGTAGGATAGGTCCATACCACCTCATTTGCCCGTGTTTCTAAGAACCGATCCCTGAAGGCAGAATAGCCGTGCGAATCGTAAAGTTGGTTCGTCCAATAGCCCGGCGCAAAGCCGTGAATTTCCATGTAATGGCTAATACCGGAAAGAAAAAAGTCGTGAAGCACAACGACACCCGGAATCTTCGCAATCAAACGAAACATATATTGATGAAAAGAGGAGTTGCCAAAATGGTATAGAACTCGATCGTAATTGTCGCGATGTGCAATCAGCCAGTCTGAATTACGTACCGCGCAGTTCTGATTGATCCAATCGTCAGAAACCGCCTCCTGATCAACGATGACATCGATCTGATAGTAGTGCGACAAGACGTGCAGAAGCTCTGCACTATAGTCCGCTATGCCGCTCCGTTCCGGCGGAAGGGGGGAAACGAATGCGAGTTTCGGCTTAGCTTTGGTGGAGCGATCAGGGAGCTTGCGGGCAACTTGGTTTTTTTCATGCAGGCGCTCCATCGCGGCGATAGCCGTTAGCGCGCTGTTGTCCCATGAAAATTTGTTAGCCTGTCGAACGCCGTGTTCAGCAAGGCGTTGGCGAAACTGCTCATCGGTCAGTCCGCGCTCCAAAGCACTCGTCATTGCCTTACGCGAATGGGGATCGAACAATGCTTCATCCCATCCAATCACCTCGGGAATGCTGGAAACGTTCGAGCCAATAACGGATGCGCCACATCGCAT
This sequence comes from Fulvimarina fulva, assembly GCF_039652615.1. NCBI lineage: Bacteria > Pseudomonadati > Pseudomonadota > Alphaproteobacteria > Hyphomicrobiales > Aurantimonadaceae > Fulvimarina > Fulvimarina fulva. The sequence goes on along the minus strand of NZ_JBDJAC010000022.1, from coordinate 20,709 downwards.
AGCTTCCAGCGCAGGAAGACCGAACCCCTCGTGCCAGGAAGGGAAAATGAAAAGTGTACAAATGTTATAAAGCATAATCAGATCATCTTCCGGCACGAAGCCGGTGACGACCAGTTCTCCCTCGGCCAGGCCTGCCCGCCTGGCAAGGTCTATCAATCGCTGTTTTTGTTCCGCTTGAGCTGAGCAGACGATCGCAAGATGGTGCTGCTTGCGAACTGATTCCGGCAGGGAGGCATAAGACTCGATCAGGGCGTCGAGGTTTTTGCGATAGTCGATTCCTCCCGTGTACATCACGAAAGGCCGATTGAGACCGTACGTGTTCCGTAGTTCCTCTTCTCGCCGCTCTGCGATTTCGATCCGGCCAAACTGGGGATCCGCATCCGTCGAGATCGTTACGCAGTGGTCGGCAGGCATGTCGAGATATTCGATCGCCTCCAGCCGAGCGGATTCCGAGATCGCCAAGCACAACGCTGCTTTGCGCAGATGATCGATCTTCTCGAGATACCACGTCTCTACAACTGGATTGTCGAGGTAGGGAGAGCGGTGAATAAAGGGTATGAGATCGTAAAGAATGACCGCTGTGGGAGGCCCTCCATCGATTTTTCCGATGCTCGCAACGGCATCGTCGCCAAGTCCCTCGAAAAGACTGCTTAGCAGAACGACGTCTGGTTTAAGACTCGCAAGGAACGTTTCGCGCGTGAGTTCAGCGACCTCGCGTCTCCAATTATTCGCCTTGTCGAGGTGGGTTACAGGCGAGGAGCTTACCCAGACACGGATGTTCTGCCTTGGCAGAAGGTTTTCGAGTTCTTCGACAATCGGTTCGACGGTGTCAGGGAAGAGATCGCTCAACGCAACAATGACATCGTGATCGCCACGATTGGCTAAAATGGCTTTCGTCAGCGCCATGGAATAGCGGCCGATGCCGCGCTTCCGGCTCCCAGTAGATTGCGCCCCCTGCAGGTCAATGACAATTCTCATCGATCGCCCTCGACTATTTCTGCTGGTGCGGATAGCATGTTGTAAATTACTCTTGATCTTCTTGATAGTTCTGGCGTTTCATTCAGGTATAGCGGCGGCTCGACGGGAGCCTGAAACGACATCTGACTTTGACGAAAGACGATGGATCGCAATCGGGATTGAGTGGAAGTCGGGAGCGTGTTCACGAACTTTCTGGCCCGCTTGGAGAGGGCTGGGCGGCGCGCGACGTAAAGCGCGAGATGCGAAAGCATCAGTCGCGCGAGGCGACGAGGCCGACTTCCCGGCTTGAATTTCAACCATGCGCTAGTACCATCCCGGAGCCATCGAACGGCCTGGGAGCTGCGTCGCAATGGTGCTGTCACGCGCCAAGACCGTGAAAGTCTGAAGGCACTAATTTGATTGCGCAACTCGGCAGCTTGATGCTGCGCTTCCCAGCTGGAATGCCGTTCAGCGGCTAGACGGCGATCAAATTCGTTTTGCTGATGGGCTATTTCCTGATTGTACCGATGCTCGGTAACGATCCGCGCTTCACTCTCACGGATGATCAGGCTTTTTAATTCGCTTAGCTCCGCTCCTATTTCTTCTCGATGCCATCGTTCAAAGGCGATCCGAGCCTCGCTCTCACGCGTGATAAGGTCATTTAATTGGTTTAGCCCCAGCGTTAATTCGTCTCGATGCCGTTGATCAGCAGCGATCCGAGCTTCACTCTCACGAACAAGGAGCCCTTCCAATTCGTTTCGTCTTGCGCTTTCCGCCTCGAACTGGGCGCGCATGTTCCGCCGATCGGCTTCTTTGTTTTCGCTATCTTGCTCTGCCGCCAAGCGAGCCGCGCGCTCACTCGCAATGACAGCATTCATCTCATCTGTGTCCACAAAATCTGACGCTGCGGTCAGCTTGAAGTGATCAAAAAAATTAGGGCCTGGTCCGAATGCTGCGCCGAGTTCGAGATGATCAGTGTGAACGTAAAATCGATTTAAGCCGTCGAAATATTTGAAATTGTAACCAAGACGGACAAGTATGTCTTCCCACTCCTGATAATTTTGTTCTTCCGATAAGGGTATTGTACTCTCAACTAAAACAATCCAGGGTCGAACGCTGGACGATTGCCACCCTTCGATGACCCGCTTTTCCATTCCTTCGACATCGATCTTCAGCCAGTGAATATTACGGTCGGCATAATCATCGAGTATAGAGGCGAGCGTCAGGCTTGGAATCGTGCGCTTTTGAACAGACCACCCTTGTGACTCATGCTCTCGAGCAATCTCTTCTTTACCAGTGCTCAGGCCTGTCGCGGCTATTTCGTAGAACGCGATCTCACCCTCTTCACGATCGAGGGCGACCTGAAGCACTTTCTCATCGGGGCGTGCGACCCTTAACTTTTCTGCGTAAGAAGCATTAGCTTCGACGTGAACGCCCCTCCATCCTCTATCATAAAAGGCCTTGCTTACGGATGCATCGACGGGGTCTTGAGCGCCAACATCGATGTAGAAGCCATGCTCTATGTGCTTCAGCGCTCGCCACAGAATAACATCTTCGAAATTTTGCGCGTGAGAAACAAAATTCATCTCGATGTTCTTTCGATCAAAAATTGCGCGTCCAACCACGATGTTCCTATGAAAACATCCTGATTTTGATTGATGACGTCAAAAACGATCGCGTTATCCTGCCATTCGTAGTTCTTGTCCATGTGAGTGTCCGAGCTCACCAGGGCTGGCGAAAACGAATATGAACCAGGGCCGATCCAGCATGTGAACGGCAGGCGAAACGTCACGGTTTCTCCTGCCGCGACATTGTCGACGATCTGTCGTGTGTGCCAAGTGTTCGTTCCCCAGACGACGTGGCCTGTTCGGCTGCGCAGCATGTATCCGAGCACAAGATGCGGCACCGGTTCACTCGCGTGGGCTACGAGCCGCATTTCCAGTTTCTGCCCAACCAGCGCAGTGCTGATCGGTTCGCTCGTCTCCGCGTCGACGAGCTCCATCGATAGGATCTTGGCTTCGAAGGTTCCTGATTTCGAATGCAGCCAGCCGTCGTTGTTGCGACGTTGTTCGACGGTCAGTTTGGCATTTTCCTTGGCTGCCAGAAGCGCATTATAGTAATCAACGACTTCATCTGGTGGGCCATCCTTGAGCACATTGCCCTTGTCCAGCAAAATGACGCGTTCGCATAACGCCCGAACGTCACCCATGGAGTGCGAAACAAGGATGATTGATGTGCCCTCGTCCTTAAACTGGCGGATTCGATCGAAGCTCTTGTGCTGGAAATAGCTGTCACCCACCGACAGGACTTCGTCGACAATCAGCACGTCAGGTCGGTGGGCTGTCGCCAGCGCAAATGCGAGGCGGGCCTGCATGCCACTCGAATAGACGCGGGTCGGTTGGTCGAAAAATTCACCGATCTCGGCAAAATCCTCGATGTCGGGCATCATTTCGCGCAGTTCGTCCTGCGAGAAGCCCATGAGGCCTCCTGCGTGATAGACGTTCTGGCGTCCGGTAAATTCCGGATTGAAACCAAGCCCGAGTTCGAGGATTGCGCTGATACGACCGAACACGCCGATATGTCCTGTAGTCGGACGGACTGTACCGGTGATCAGTTTAAGCAGCGTACTCTTGCCCGCGCCATTCTGGCCGATGAGCGCCAGGGCTTCGCCTCGCGCAACCTCGAACGAAATATCGCGATTGGCCCAATACTCCGAAACCGGGGTGATGCTAGCCCCGAACCAATTGGCAAATCGTTGGAGGTTGCTCGTATAGGCGGCGTAGCGTTTGCCGACATTTGAGACAGTCATGATCGTAGACGTCATCAAAGGGCATCCACAAGTTCGGGGCTCGCACGGCGAAAAATTATGAAAGATGCGATGACTGCGACGGCGCCTAATATCGCTGAGGGGAGTATGGTATTGAAATCCGGCGCCTGATTCAGAAGCAGCGCGTCCTGATAGATGCCAACTAAACCTGTCATCGGGTTCATTTCGATGTAAGCCTGGACGCTTTCCGGAACCATGTTCTTGACGTAGACAATTGGGGTTAACCAAAACCACAACTGGGTCAGGACGAGCATGACCTGACCGACATCCCGGACAAAAACATTGATCACCCCTAAGAAAACGCCGAGCCCGAAAGAGAGAGCCGAGATGAGCAAGATGCCGATCGGCAAATAGATCCAGGCAATTCCCGGATAGTGGCCGAAGAAAAGGAAGATGACGGCGATCGCCAGCAGCAGCAGCAGATGATTGAGGATCGCGCTGCCCCAAACGATTACTGGCAGGCACAGGCGCGGAAACGCGATTTTCTTCATGGCAGAGGCCTGATCTATGAAGATGGTCATGCTGCGGTTAAGGATCTCGGAGAACAGACCCCAAGCAGCCATGCCGGAAAGAAGATAGATCGGATAGGCCGCGCTACTGTCCATGTTCGGCAGTCGCGCCTGCATGACCTCTGCAAGCACGATCGAGAAGATCAGGGATTGCGCCAACGGATGCAGGATAAACCAGAAGCCACCCAGATACGAGCGAGCGAAGCGTCCCTTCAGGTCTCCGCGTATCGATGACATGATGAAATAACGATAGTGCCAGAGGCTTCTCAGCACGATAGGCTCCAAGATGGCTTATTCGTCGGCATGAATGCGATCTCTCCAATCGGAAAGCACGGCAGCTAACGTCTCTTCGAGTTGAAACTGAGGCGTCCAGTTCAGACGATCCCGTGCAGCGCTTGCGTCGCCGCAAGCGACCGGAATGTCAACGGGACGAAGTCGATCCTGAGCGACTGCAATCTCGATATCATGACCGGACAGGCGCAGGAGCGTGTCCAGAATTGAACGGATGCTTGCGGGCTTGCCGGAGGCGAGATTGAAAACGCTTCCATCCAGGTCCCGATCTTCGCCGAGCGCCGCAAGTGCATAGGCGCGCGCGACATCCCGCACGTCGAGAAAATCCCGGCGTGCGCTCAGATTTCCAACCTCCACGACCGGCGGCGCAAGTCCCGCTTCGATCCGCGCGATCTGGCTGGCAAAAGCCGGAATGACATAGGTTTCAGACTGGCCGGGACCCGTGTGATTGAACGGGCGGAAGCGAACACAACGCAAGCCATCGAAAAACATCTGGCCCACGGCAATGTCGGCCGCAGCCTTTGTCGCGCCATAGACGTTAGCGGGCTTCAGTGGCGTGTCTTCGTTCACGGCGCAGTCGCCGGCTTCGGCGAAAGATTGCCCGTAGGCCTCGGAACTGCCGGCGAAGATGAAGCGCGCGTCCGGCGCCTCATCAAGTACGGCCGAGGCCAGATTGAGTGTACCTCGAAGATTGACGTTCCAGGCTTGTCCCGGATCTCGGCCGGCTTCACGCGGGGCAGCCATCGCCGCCAGATGAACGACCGCGGTCGGCTGAACCTCGCGAACCGCAGCCGACACAGCTGCCGCGTCCGCGAGGTCGAAGGTCACATCATCGCCGGCACTGCGTCCGGCGGACACCAGTTCCAGACCGGTGTCGACCGGAAAATCGCGCAGAACCTTCAGCAACCAGGTGCCGACAAATCCAGACGCGCCGGTTATCAGAATCCTGTGCTGCGCCGTCATTCAGCTACGACCTCAAGCGGACTGAAAACGGGTCAACCGCTTCAGATCAGCATCGACCATTTCGACGATCATCTCTTCGAGGGTGATCTCCGCCTCCCAACCGAAGACATCCTTGGCCTTCTTCGGATTGCCCAAGAGCACATCGACTTCGGCCGGACGGAAGAGTTCCGGATCGATGACCAGATGCTTGTCGATGTCGAGGCCCGCATGTTCGAAAGCGATCTTGCACATATCGCGAACGGTGGTGGTGCGGCCGGTCGCAACAACGTAATCGTCGGCAACCTCCTGCTGGAGCATCATCCACATGGCGCGGACGTAATCCTTGGAATGGCCCCAATCGCGTTTGGCGTCGATATTGCCAAGTCGCAACTCATTCGCCAAGCCGAGTTTGATGCGGGCAACACCATCGGTGACCTTGCGGGTCACGAATTCGATCCCGCGAAGCGGGGATTCGTGATTGAACAGAATGCCGCTCGAAGCATGAAGGCCGAAACTTTCACGATAATTGACGGTCAGCCAATGACCGTAGAGCTTCGCTACGGCATAGGGCGAGCGCGGGTAGAACGGCGTGCTCTCCGATTGCATCTCTTCCTGAATGAGGCCGTACATTTCGGAAGAAGACGCCTGATAGAAACGCGCTTCCGGACTTTCCAGGCGAACCCCTTCGAGAATGTTGGCCACACCGATGCCGGTTACCTGACCGGTCAGGATCGGTTGTTGCCAGGAGGACTTCACGAAAGACTGGGCGCCCAGATTGTAGACTTCGTCCGGCTTCACGTCGCGAAGGGTGCGGATGACGCCGGAGAGATCGAGGAGATCGCCATCGACGATTCTGACGTCGCGGGTGATGCCGAGCCAATCGAGGCGGCTCAGATTGACGTCGGACGTGCTCGACCGGCGTGCAAGGCCATGGACTTCATAGCCCTTCTCGAGCAAAAATGCCGCCAGATAAGCACCGTCCTGGCCGGTAATGCCGGTGACCAAAGCTGTCTTGCTCATATGTGTCTCCTTTTTCCCCGTGAATCAGCCATTCGAATATTCGTGGGTATAGCGTTTCTATGGAGGCAACTGGCAGCCTGCAAAAATGCGCAGGCTTCCAGAGGCCGTTTGGCGCAGGTCTTTACTCTGGCATCGTCGCAAGGTCGAGAGCGGTTTCGTCAGGAAGTACGAGTTTGCGACAATCGTTTGGACGAAACATTGAACCGCGCCGGCTTTCCCGGAGGCTCCAACTTCCAAACAGTATGGAGCCATAACGAGCAAAACGACGAACAAGTTTTCTCCTCGGGTGCGCGAGCGCGCGGTGCGGTTGGTGCTGGATAACGAGGCTGATCATTCCTCCCGTTGGACAGCCTGCCACTCGATTTCGGCAAAGATCTTCTGCTCAGCGCACACGCTGCTCGGTTGGGCAAAGAAGGCCGAAGTCGATGCCGGCAAGCGGGTGGGTTTGCCAACGGATACAGCCGAGAAGATGAAGGCTCTCGAGTGGGAGAACCGGGAACTTCGGCAGGCCGACGAGATCCTGCGCAAGGCTTCTGCGTCTCCACCGTCACTCGGACCGGGGGGTATGGCGGCTCCGCCTTTGCCCAGGCGGAGCTCGACCGCCCATTCAAACGATGATCGCGTTTATCGACGATCACCGCGAGGCCCATGGGGTCGAGCCGATCTGCAAGGTGCTGCCGATCGCCCTCCTGAGCCGGTCGAAGGGCGACCTACCGCGAGCACCTCGCCAAGCGCGCCGATCCAGAGAAACTGTCGGCGCGGGCAAAAAGGGATCTGGAGCTCTTGCCGGAGATCGAGCGCGTCGGGTCGTGTCCCCGAACGTGGTGTAGCTGAGCGGCCACCGAGGGTTCCGCGGTAGGATCGGGTTGCGAGACGCAACCGAACCGAGGGGTGCCCCCGATGACCAAACCCATGATGGACCTGCGCGCCCTGGTCGAACAGAGCGCCGACGCCGATATCCTGCGCGAGATGATCGGCTTTGCCGCCGAACGGCTGATGGAGCTGGAGGCAAGCGCCGCCACCGGCGCGGCTTACGGCGAGAAGAGCGCCGATCGCCTGGCCCAACGCAACGGATACCGCGAGCGCGACTGGCAGACACGCGCCGGGAATGTGGAACTGCGGATCCCGAAGCTGCGCACCGGCTCCTATTTCCCATCCTTTCTGGAGCCGCGCCGCGCCGTTGAGAAGGCGCTCGTGGCCGTGATCCAAGAAGCATACGTTCACGGCGTGTCGACCCGCTCCATGGACGATCTCGTCCAGGCCATGGGCGGCACGGGGGTTTCACGCAGCCAAGTCTCGCGGCTTTGCGAAGACATCGATGAACGCGTCGACGCCTTCCTGACACGGCCGATCGAAGGCGAATGGGTCTATCTTTGGATCGACGCCACCTATTTGAAGGTCCGTCAGGCTGGGCGCATCGTCTCCGTCGCGGTCACCCTCGCCGTCGGCGTCAACCGCGATGGTCGCCGCGAAGTCCTTGGCATGGCGATCGGCCCGTCCGAAGCAGAACCGTTCTGGACGGACTTCCTGCGCGGGCTCGTCCGGCGCGGCCTCACCGGCGTCAAACTGGTGATCTCCGATGCTCACGAGGGCATCAAAGCCGCCGTCGCTCGTGTCCTGGGCACGAACTGGCAGCGTTGCCGGGTGCACTTTCACAGAAACGCCCTGGCCCATGCCGGCAAGAACAGCCGGCGCGTGGTCGCTGCCTTCATCGCCACCGCGTTCGCCCAGAACGACCCTCAGAGCGCCAGTAAACAGTGGCGCCACGTTGCCGATCAGATGCGTGGCAAGCTGCCGAAACTGGCGAACCTCATGGATGACGCCGAAGAGGACGTCCTTGCCTGTATGATACCGCCGGACGAATGAATTGACCCGTTGGGTCAATCCACGCCCGGCAAACGGCTCAAACGCCGCTCGGGCTGCCGACGACCCATGAAACCGATGGTTTCAAAGGTCCGCCGGTATGAGCTTCCCGCCGCAGCACCGGGCGAAGTTGCACTCGACAAACCCGATCGAGCGCCTCAACGGCGAGATCAAGCGACGCACCGACGTCGTCGGCATCTTTCCGAACGAGAAGGCCATCACACGGCTCGTCGGTGCCATCCTCATGGAGCAGAACGAGGAATGGGCCGTCCAGCGTTCAAGACACATGACGCTGGAAACTCTCGCTCCGGTCTGCGATGATCCCATCATCAGCCTGCCCGCTGCATGACAGGCTGAGCAGCTCGACGCTCCCGCGATCGGCGAGGCCAGACGCCAGCTACACCACGTGATGGGACACGATCGGCGACTTCATGAGCCATGACGACGCCCGCGCCAAGATGGAGGCTTGGCGTAGAGACTATAACGAGGTTCGACCTCACAGCGCGATCGGTCATAAGACGCCGATCGAGCTGCTGAAATTCTCAGGCGACGCGGTGTCGGCCTGAGCTGCAACCCCCGGAAATTCTCCAGCCGGGCGGACCAAAAACGGAGGGCACTTCAGAGGACGGATGGGATGAACGCCTTTCGGCATGGGCCTCTGGGGCATCCTGCTCCTCGTCGTCCTCGCACTCGTCGTCGCGGCCCTGGTGAAATTCCTGAGCGGCTGACGACGAGCATAGGCTGTCAGAAGATGCCGTTCGCGTGCTGGACCTCACGCACATAGGCGACGATGTCTCCGACCTGTCGCGGCGTGATCCCTTCGACCGGAGGCATGTTCCCGAACTGCCAGTGATGGGCGCGGGCCCCTTGCGTAGCGGCGATCAGGAAGGCCTGATCGCCGTGATGGTTCGGCTCGTAGATCGGGTGGATGAGCGGCGGTCCCTGTTCCGTGCCGCCTGCGTTCTTGCCGTGGCAGGCCGCGCAGTTCTCTGCGAAAAGGGCCTGTCCCTTGGTCGCCTGAGCCGTAAGTTCGGGTACGTTCACGTCGACGATATGATCGGCCTGGGCGCCGCCGGGCGTCATAGTGTTCCATACGAGAAATGCGCCGATCACGACGATGCCGAGGACGAGCCCCGTTCCGGTCTTGTTTAATTTCACTCGTCTTTCCTCAAGCCACTTCGAACCAGGTGATCATGCCGCCTGCCGAATGCTCGAGCATGTGGCAATGGAGCAGCCACTTGCCGGGATTGTCGGCGACGAAGCCGATTTCCATCGTCTCGTCGGGAAGGGTCAGTGCGGTATCGCGCAGCGCATCGTCGCCGGTCGGCTCTTCGTTGCGAGACAGCACCTGAAAATGATGGCCATGCATATGCATCGCGTGCGGCCAGCCGGTGACGTTCCTGATCGTCATCACGACCGCGCGACCGCGCTCGAACCGGCCGACAGGGTCGTCGAGGTCGCCAGCGATGCCGTTGAAGGCCCAGACACGGCCCATGCCGACCAGTTCGCGAATGCCCATCTCCCGGCCCTGATGCATCGCGCCGCGCATGGTTCCCATGGCGCCACCTTCCATCAGGAGTTCGGCCCGCGCCGCGCCGGCCCAGTTGGTGGGGAGGCTTGGCCCCGATTTCGGGAGTGGCGCGGGGTCGGGCATCGAGCCGCGGACTGGGTCTCCGGAAACTGCGATCTCCGCGATCTCCACTGGTCCGCTGTTGGTATGGATAACGAGTGAGGCCGGCGTTCCGGCCTCGGGCACGTCGACGAGGACGTCTATGCGCTGGGCCGGCGCCAGCCAGATCGGATCGGTCTGTTCTTCGATATCCGTCGGCATGCCGTCGAGCGCCAGACGGTGGACGCGGGTTCCAGGCAGGCCGAGTTCCATGATGCGGGCGTTGGCTGCATTGATCAGACGGACGCGAATACGCTCGTTGGGTCTGACTTCGAATCTGGGCTTCGAGATCCCGTTCACCGTGACGAAGTTGCCGAGCCGTCCCCCATGGCTCCAGTCCATCATCTCGCCGAAACTGTCGTCGATCGTCGCGCTCTCCGTAAGACGCCAGTCGTCGACGACGAGAACGAGATCACGATCGGCACCGTCCCAGGGTTCGGCTTCCTCGACGATGAGCGCGCCATGCAGCCCTCGCGCATTCTGCTCCCAGGATCGATCGTGCGAGTGATACCAATAGGTTCCGGGGTCGGGGGCGACGAAGTCGTAGGTAAAGCTCTGGCCCGGCGCGATCGCTTCCTGGGTGAGGCCGGGCACACCGTCCATCGCGTTGTCGATCCGGATGCCGTGCCAGTGGACACTCGTCGGCTGGTCGAGGTCGTTCTGGACGGTCGCGCGCAAGCGGTCGCCGGCCTTCACCCTCAAGACGGGGCCGGGCGCGCTGCCGTTGAACGCCCAGACCGGTGTCGCCGGTCCGAGGTCCTTGGAAACGAGTTGCTGCGTGCCGGGAGAAACGCGCAGCGAGATGTTCTGGATTCGCCCGGCGTCGGCGTTCGCTATCCGCGGAAGGCCCATGATCAGCGGGACGGCCGCACCGGCTTTCAGGAATTGGCGTCGATTAAACATGGCGTTCGGCCTCCTCAGTCGAGGTTCATGGGCGGAGTGGCGACGCTGGTGAGCGTCGCGGTCAGCAGGAAGATCAGAACCACGGCGCCGCATTCCAAGGCGATCGAGCGCTTAAGCCGCAATGCCGTTCCAGGTTCGCCCGTCCGCAGGCCAGGCACGAGCAACAGCTTGTTCCATGCCGCGAGGGCGAGCAGGACAAGGACGAGCGCAACCTTCGCCATCAAGGTGAGGCCGTAGGCCGTGCCGAAGAGCCCGGCGAGCGAGCCAACGGATATCCAGGCAAAACCCAGACCGGCGAGAACGAGGACGGCGACGGAGGCGCCAGCGATTTTGCCGAAGCGGTGGAGGATCGCGTGGCCCTCCGAATTATCCGTCGCCATGAAGAGCGGATGGAAAGCGCCGATCCAGAAGGCTCCAGTCAGGACGTGAAGGGTGAGAAGCGCAGCCAGAAACGCCCGCTCGCCCCCGAGGCTATGGCCGACCTCCGTGAAGGCGATGGCGACGAGCGTCGCGCCGATCAGCGAAAGCGCGGCGGGGATCGGTCCGCGAAGAAGGAGAGCGAGGATCAGCCCGAAACCCATCGCCTGGATGAAGGCGGCGGTACCAAGCGGACTTTCCCAGACGATCTGCACCATGGTGGGATCGATCATCCCGTCTGCGCCCATACCGGAGATCCGAGCGGCTCGAACACCAATCCTCAAGGAGAGATTGAGAAGGCCGATGACGGCCGCCGACGCCGTCAGGATCCGCGTCGACCGCCCGATTTTCTCGGGAAGCTCTGGAAAAACCGCGATGAACAGAGCGCCGCCCATGGCGAGAAACGCGGCAGCATAGCCGACGGCCTTGACGGCGATCGCAGCGATCGCCCAGGCGTCGATATCCGAAAGACCTTCGAAAGCGATCGCAAAATCGAAGATCACGGCGAAACGTCAAAGGCAAAATCGCCCTTCATCGGATGGCCGTCAGAGGAGAGCCCGCGCCACTCGACTTTGTAGGAACCCGGCTCGAGGTCAGCCTGCGGCTTTACGACATAGCGGGTCGTCGGCTCCGTGCCCTGCTCGCTGCTGAGTTCGATCGATCCCGAACCGCCGTCGATCGAGATCGCGGTGACCCGCATCGGCTTGTCGAATTCGAGGACGACCTCCTCAACCATTTCGACCTCGGCCCGGTCCGCCGGCTCGGTTGTCTCCTCCTTGGAGTGCGCAAGCACACCGCCGGACACGAAAGCTGCGATGGCAGTCGCGAGAATGATGGGCTTCATGTTTCCTCCAGTGACAACGCCCTCCGAGGCCGTTCCCACCCCGCATGCTGCACGATTACCTCATATCGATGACGGTCAGCTTACCGCGCAAACGCTTGGCCACAAACTCGCTCATCTGGGCTTCACCGGCCCGATTCAGCATGAGCGGCTCCTCAGCCGAGAAGACCATGGTCGTGGCTGGCATCTCGAGACCCTTCAGTTCCCAAAGCGTGACGGCGCGCTTCTCGACCTTTTGGTTTCCACGTTCCGGGCGCTCCCGTAAAATCGTCGGCCCACGTCGCCGACAGGGGCAAGGTTGTATTGAGACGCGATGCGACCTCGGCTTCGAAGAGATGGAAGCCTCTCATTTGCCTGGATAAGGCTCCCCTGACGGAGACGATCGAAGGGGTCGTAGGGCACCCTGATAAACGGCGAGTCCGCGGAAGCCGCGACGCATGCGTCTCAGAGGCATCTGCCATCGTCAGGCAGCACGAACAGATCAAGCGAGAAACAATCGAACACTGGTGCTTGCAACACCGCAAGCCCGCCGCCTAAAACCAAAACGGAGACGAGTTCCACTCCCGCTCGTCAACGCCGCGCTCTGCGCAAAATGTTCCGACGACGGACAGGTTACCCATGAAGAGATTTTTGCTCCTTGTTCTTGCTGGGATTGGGCTGGTTTCCTCTGGCTTCCAATATCCGGGCGGAACCGGGGCGGCGGCCCAAGATGGCGCCAGATCGACTGTCATCGGCGAGATCGTCAGCCGTCAGGGTGGAGTTCTTGCTGCCGCGATCGCGGCCCCTGTTGCCGAAGTCCTGATCGTCGCAGGTGATCGGGTCTCAAAGGGCCAGGCCCTCGCGCGCCTCGATATCGCGGACCGTCGCGCGGATCTCGATACCGCCGAAGCTCAGATCGCCGTCGCCGAAGCACAGGTCTTCGCCCGACAGGCAGCCCTTGAGGCTGAGCGTTTCAGACTGGGTCGGCAGGAAAACTTGCGCGGAAGTTCGGCTTTCAACGCGTCCAGGCTCGAGGACAGCCAGGCCGAGGCCGCGCGGCTGACGGCGGAGATCGCTGTGGCACGGGCCCAGTTCGCGGAAGCGAAAGCGAAAAGCGCGCGGTTGCAGGTCGACGTGGAGCGCGCCCAGGTGCTTGCGCCTTACGACGCCGTCGTCACCGAGCGGGAGATCGAGGCGGGAGACTTCGTGACGCCGGGACGTCGCATGTTCACCTTGGTCGACATCTCCAATCTGGAAGTCGAGGCCGATGTCCCTGTCGATGCACTACCCGCTCTCAAAGAAGGGGCAAAGATCGAAGCCGAAACGCGTGACGGCATCGCAGTGACGACGCGGGTCCGCGCGCTCATTCCTGTCGAAAATCCGCTGACACGGACGCGGACGGTTCGTTTCACGATCGAGAGTGATTCCGCTTTCGCCGTCGGGCAATCCGTCGAACTCCGACTTCCCGGAGCGGGACGGAGCTGAAGGAGCGCGGTTTCGATCGCGACCCCGGCTTCGAAACGAATGGAGACCTTCGGCTGCCACGTCGTACCGTGACATCGCCGGGAATGGATTTCTGCGCCGCACGTTGCTATACGGGATTCCATGTTGCATGCGCTCGGCCACTTCAGACGTACGTACGCGGGGTTTGCCCTCGTGTTCGTTGTGATGTTCGGCGCACTCGTGGCACCCGTCTATGCGGCGTCGATGGCTCTCTGCTCTTCAGCTCATACCGAACACGCCACTCCGTCCTCCCCGACGGGTCTCGATGGTGCCGATCATGCCGACATGAACATGTTGGATATGGCGCCGGATAAGTTCGAGGTCGCGCCGGAGGCCGTGTCCTGCTGCCCGGCTCAGGTGTTTTCTGAGGGCGCTCGACACACATCGCCCCTGTCCCGCAGTGCCAACATTCCCCTCGACATGACGCACGAGTCTCGTGCGGCACTCGCAGATCCTGGCGTCGATCTCCAGCCTCCGCGCGTTTGACACCCGCCAGAGCCGGCGGGTGAAGCGGCTCGTTTCAAAAATCTGACAGACTCCTTCAGGAGGCGCGGCCATGCGCGGTCGTTACGTTGCGCTGTCGATCCTCGCCCTAGGCGCAGGCTTCGCCGGCGGAATCGCCATTGAGCGTTTATACTTCTCGGCCCCATCCGAGGGCGGCGATGACGGGCCGAAGGTGCTCTATTGGGTCGCCCCGATGGACGCGAATTTTCGCAAGGACAGTCCCGGCAAATCGCCCATGGGAATGGATCTCGTGCCCGTCTATGAGGGGGACGAGCCCTCGGGTGATCCGCAGGAGGTCGAATTGTCGGCGCAGGAGGTGAATGCCATCGGCGTGCGCACGGCCGTTGCGCGAGTCGAGGCGGTGGCGCCATTCGTCGAGACCGTCGGCTTCGTCACCTATGACGAGGATGCGACCAGCCACGTCCATGCCCGCATCCCAGGCTATGTAGAGGATCTGCGCATACGCTCGCTCGGCGATCCTGTGCGCGAAGGCGAGCCGCTGTTCGAGATCTATGGCCCGCGCCAGGAGCGCACCGGCACGGATCGCATCGGCTCTCCAACGGAATATCTGCGGGTCAACGCGCCGCAGTCGGGTGTGGTGACGGCACTGAACGCTTCGGATGGCATGTATCTGGAGCCGGGCGTTCGCGCCATGTCGATCACCGATCTCTCCTCGGTCTGGGTCGTTGCGGACGTGTTCGAGAAGGATATCGGACGACTCACCGAGGGGATCCATGCGGAAGCCCGTTTCGAGCCGTTGCCGGGCAAGGTCTTCGAGGGCAAGGTCGATTACATCTATCCCGAACTCGATCAGAAGACGCGCACGCTGTCCGTACGGTTGCGCTTCGACAATTCCGACCTCAGCCTGCGGCCTAACATGTATGGCCGCATTCGTCTCACAGGCGCGCTGGTCAGCCAGGCCGTTACGGTTCCGAGCGAGGCGGTGATCCGCACGGGGCGGGCGGAACGGGTGATCCTGCGGACCGGCGAAGGCACTTTCCGCCCCCGGCTCGTGACCACTGGCCTGCGTGACGGCTTCGGAGAGGGCGGGCGCACGGAGATCGTGCAGGGCCTAAGCGCGGGTGAGGAAGTGGTCGCCTCGGCGCAATTCCTGATCGATAGCGAAAGCGCCTTATCGGCTGGCACCACGCGCATGGCCCCCACCGCCGGCGCGCCCGCCACCGGAAAAGGGATGCTGGTTTCGAACGATCCCCAGCGCAACACCGTCACCATCGAGCACGCGGCAATCCCGGCGCTCGACTGGCCCCCGCTCACCACCAGTTTCGCCCTGAAGGACGGCGCTCGCCTCGACCGGGTAGAGCCGGGCCAGGCAGTGCGCTTCTCGCTGGCGCGTGGGTCCGACGGGCTGCTCTCGCTCGTGAAGATTGGGCGTGACGACGGGGTCGACGCAACGGGCCTGGCCACCGTTCATGCGGTGACGCCGGATGGAAAACTCAGCGTCAGCCACGATCCGATACCGGCGTTGAGCTGGCCTGCCATGACCATGGATCTGCCGGCGCAGAACGTCGATTTCGACGCGGTGCCACTGGATACGCGCGTGGAAATCGACCTCTCGGAAGGAGAAGACGGCGTCTACAGCATCATCGCCGTGCGTCCGGTCGCAGACGAGGCGACACCCCCCCCAACGCAGAATACGCCTGCCGCGGATGCGGACTCCGATCTGATGACCGTTTCCGGCACGATCAACTCCGTCGATGTGGCGAAAGGCACTGCGAACGTCACCCACGGCCCGATGACCAAGATCGGAATGCCCGGCATGACCATGGATTTTGGCCTCGGAAGCGGCCTCGATCCGTCCGCCTTGCCGATCGGCACGGAAACCGATCTCACCCTCGCCATGAATCCCGCGACCTTCGAGATGACGCTTGTTGGCGCCGAAAATTCAGAGGGGAGCACATCCGGCGAACCCAACCCGAAAGACACTATGGCGGTGTCGGGCACGATTAATTCAGTCGATTCGGCGACGGGCAAGGCGAATATCACCCATGGGCCCATCGCGGACATCGGGATGCCCGGCATGACCATGGACTTCGGCTTGGGCGCGAAACTTGATTCCTCCGCCTTGCCGGTCGGCGCGGAGACGACGCTGTATTTCGCTATGGACCCGGAAACCTTCGAGATGACCCTCGAAGGTTTCGAGCTGGTGGAGGGCGCCGAGCCGCCGATGGAAGTCTCAGGCAAGGTGAACTCCGTCGATCCGAAGACCCGTAAGGCCAACATCACTCACGGTCCAATGGCCGACATCGGGATGCCCGGCATGACCATGGATTTCCCCATGGCCGAAAGCCTCGTGCCGGATGACATACCGCTCGGGGAGGAGACGACGCTACTGATCTCCCTGGATCCGGCCACCTTCGAGATGACGCTGGAAGGGGTCGCGCGTTGATCCCCGCACTCATCCGCGCCTCCATTGCCAATCGGGTCATCGTGGTCGCGCTCGGCATCATGCTGGCGCTCGGCGGTACCTGGGCGGTTATGCGCACGCCGGTCGATGCGATCCCGGACCTCTCGGACGTGCAGGTGATCATCAAGACCCCATTTCCGGGACAGGCCCCGCAACTGGTCGAGGATCAGGTGACCTATCCGATCGCCTCGGCCATGCTGGCCGTGCCGGGCGCGACCGATGTGCGCGGATTTTCATTCTTCGGAGACAGCTATGTCTACATCGTCTTCGAAGACGGCACCGATCTCTACTGGGCGCGCACGCGGGTGCTGGAATATCTCGCGCAGGTCCAATCTGGCCTGCCGGAGGGCGCGACGCCGCAGCTCGGCCCCGATGCCACGGGAGTCGGCTGGATCTATCAATATGTTCTGATCGACCGAAGCGGCACACACGACATCGCCCAGCTTCGCGCGCTGCAGGACTGGTGGCTGAAATTCGAGTTGCAGGCTGTGAACGGCGTCGCGGAGGTCGCCACCATCGGCGGCATGGTGCGGCAGTATCAGGTCGTGGTCGATCCCCACAAGCTGCGGGCCTACGACCTGACTTTGCCAGAACTCCGCCGCGCCATCGAGAACGCCAATCGCGAAACCGGCGGCAGCGTGCTGGAGATGGGCGAGGCGGAATTCATGGTCCGGGCGACCGGCTACATCGAAAGCCTCGACGACCTGGCCAGCGCCCCGGTGCGCGTCAATGAACGCGGCGCGGCGCTGACGCTCGGCGATGTCGCCGAGGTCCGCATGGGGCCGGAACTGCGGCGCGGTGTGGGCGAGTTCAACGGCGAGGGCGATGCCGTCGGCGGCGTTGTCATCATGCGCTGGGGCGGCAACGCTCTCGCCACCATCGAGGCGGTGGAGGCGCGTCTGGTCGATCTCCGCGCCTCGCTACCCGAAGGCGTCGAACTCGTCACCACCTACGATCGTTCAGGGCTGATCGAGAGGGCGATCGTCAACCTTCAGGACAAGCTGACCGAGGAATTCATCGTCGTCGTGCTTGTCTGCGCGGCCTTTCTCCTGCACCTGCGTTCGTCGCTCGTGATCCTGTTGACGCTTCCCCTGGGTATCCTCTCCGCCTTCGTCGTGATGAGATTTCAGGGCGTGAACGCCAACATCATGAGTCTCGGCGGAATTGCCATCGCTATCGGGGCGATGGTGGACGCGGCCATCGTGATGATCGAGGCGCTGCATCGGCGCATCGAGCGCGAGCCGCTCACGCCCGAGAACCGCTGGCGCATTGTGAGCGAGAGCGCATCCGAGGTGGGCTCGGCGCTCTTCTTCTCGCTCGCGATCATCACCGTCAGCTTCCTGCCGGTCTTCGTACTGGAGGGGCAGGAGGGCCGGCTGTTCAAGCCGCTCGCCTTCACCAAGACCTATGCGATGGCGGCGGCGGCGATTCTGTCGGTGACGCTGGTGCCGGTGCTGATGGGCTATTTCGTGCGAGGGAAGATCGTTCCCGAACGGAAAAATCCCCTGAACCGTCTTTGTATCGCGCTTTACCGCCCGTTTCTCGACGCGGCAGTGGCCTGGCCGGTGGCGACCGTCGCTTGCGCGGTGCTGATCGTCGCCTCGATGGCCTATCCCATGCAACGCATCGGGACGGAGTTCATGCCGGAACTCAACGAGGGCGACTTCCTCTACATGCCGTCCCTTTATCCGGGCGTTTCGATCGGCAAGGCCCGCGAGGTTCTGCAACAGACCGACAGGCTGATCGCCACGGTGCCGGAGGTGAAGACCGTCCATGGCAAGCTTGGCCGTGCGGTCACCGCCACCGACCCCGCGCCGCTGACGATGATCGAGACGACCATTCAATTGAAACCCGAGGATGAATGGCGCCCCGGTATGACGATGGCCGGCATTCGCGACGCGCTCGATAGCGCCGTGCAGATTCCCGGGGTCACCAATGTCTGGATACAGCCGATCAAGAACCGGATCGACATGCTTGCCACGGGCATCAAGACCCCGGTTGGCGTGAAGGTGACCGGCGCTGACCTCAACGTCATCGAGCAGATCGCAGTCGAGGTCGAACGTGCCGTCGGAGGCATCGAGGGTACGGCCTCCGCCTATGCCGAGCGACCTGTCGGCGGGCGCTTCATCGAGGTGGATATCGACCGTGACGCGGCCGCCCGCTACATGCTCTCCATCGCCGACGTCCAGCAGGTCGTGCAGATGGCGGTCGGTGGTGTAAACATTTCCGAGACGGTGGAGGGACTGGAGCGTTTCCCCATCAACCTGCGCTATCCTCGCGATTGGCGCGACAGCCCGGAGCGTCTGCGCGAACTCCCGCTGGTCACGCCCTCGGGCGCCCACGTCCCTCTCGGACAGGTGGCAGAGATCCGTCTGGTCGACGGTCCCGGCATGATCCGCTCCGAAAATGCGCGTCGCACCGGCTTCGTCTTCATCGACATCGCGGACCGCGATCTCGGCGGTTATGTCGAGGAGGCGCAACGGGTCGTGGCCGAGGAGGTCACGCTTCCGCCGGGCTATTCCATAGCCTGGTCCGGTCAGTACGAATACATCGAGCGGGTACGGTCGAAGCTGACGCTGGTCGCCCCGGCCACTATCGGCCTCATTATTCTCATGCTGTTCATGGAGTTTCGCCGCGTTCAGGAGGTCGCAATTATCCTGACCGCACTGCCCGTCGCTCTTTCAGGCGGTGTGTGGCTGGTCTGGTATCTGGGTTTCGACATGTCGGTCGCCGTCCTCGTCGGCTTCATCGCGCTAGCCGGGGTCGCGGTAGAGACGGCGATCGTCATGCTGCTCTACCTCAACCTTGCCTGGAAGCGGAGGATCGAGGAGGTGCAAGACCGTCCGCTGACGCAGCGCGACGTGGAGGAGGTTGTCTTCGAGGGAGCGCTTCTGCGACTACGACCCAAGGTCATGACCGTCGCCACCATCTTCGCCGGGCTCATCCCAATCATGTACGGGACTGGCACCGGCTCCGAAATCATGCAGCGGATTGCCGCCCCTATGATCGGCGGCATGGCCACCGCCACGCTGCTCACACTTTTCGTCATCCCCGCCGTCTTCACAATCTGGAAGCGGCTGGAGATCGGCTCCCGCAACCGGGAACGCCTGCGCGGAACCGGAGGCGCCGAGCCGACCATCGCTGCCCCCGCGGAATAATCAAACCTCAGGAGAATTAAATGCGCATCATCACGCTCGCCCTCTCGGCAACCCTCTTCACCGCCCCCGCCTTCGCGGACAACCACATGACGCATGAGGGCATGAACCATGGCAGCATGACCATGGACGGCATGAATGATGGCTCCATGAACCATAGCAGCATGGATCACGGCGCCATGAAGCATTCGGACATGGAGGGCATCCATACCACCGCCACGATCAACCGCATCGACGGCGACACGATCAATGTCAGCCATCCTGCGATCCCCGCGTTGCGCTGGCCGCCCATGACCATGGACATGACGCTGCTCGACGGCGCCGAGGTGGGAGAGATATCGGAAGGCGACCAGGCCATGCTCATGCTGGAGCAGGGCAAGGACGGCATGGTCGGCATCCGTGCCGTAATGCCGGCCGAATAAGGCCTCAAGGACGCTACGCGTCCCTTCCGGCTCCGACGCTTGCGCCCGCTGCGTCGAGGCTGCTGAAGGTGGGCGTACCGTCCTGCGCGGCGTCGAGCGCACGGCGCTGGTTTTCGGACTGACACGATTGATCACCGTAGCAGTCCGGACGCCCGCGGTCATCGCGGGCGTCTCTATCGGGTTCACAATTGACGGAGCGGCGAACTACTGACCGATCTGTCCGCTGGCCATTCGGTGCCGGGCGCCGCTCAACGGACCACCCGCCTGCTACGCCGAAAACGGCTACGAGGCAAACACTGCACTGAGAAATTCCATGTTCCTGTTTGAGGAGCAGCCGAAACGTATTTACTAGGCCTCGCGGACAAAGGGTAGCCAAAGTTTGATTGCTGCAATGGAGACGAAGCCGAGATAGGACTCTCTGGTTTTGTCGTATCGGGTAGCGACCCGTCGCCAGTTCTTGAGTTTGTTGAACAGGCGCTCGA
>NZ_JBDJAC010000021.1:0-39714 GCF_039652615.1 Fulvimarina fulva | reverse complement strand
CACGCTCGGTGATCTGTGCGACTGCATCGCGCTTGAACTCATCAGTGAAATTGACAGACCGCATCCGGACCTCCTTGCCTCAAAATCAGGGAAGAAGGCGTCCACAAATCTCGGGGCTATTCAGTTCGAGATGCGCTTACTCTTGCAGAACAGGCGTTTCGAGACAGCCTTGCGAGCTGCACATTGGCCCAGATCCACGACGCATCGCAGGTCACCTGACTTCGCTCCCATACTTACCTGGACCAGAGGCTGAGTTGCAGGTTGAGCGCTCCCTATTGAGCCCTGTAGCGACTGGAGTCGCAACTATGAACAGGTGAAGGGTTCATTACGTCACTCCATCATGTCGATCACCACCTTGCCGAAAGGACCGCGCGCCAGATGCTCGAAAGCGGCGGGCAATTCGGTCAATGGATACCGCACGTCCACGACTGGCCGGATGCCAGCGCGGTCGACAGCCCGCACCAGGCGCTCCAAGGCCCGGCGACTGCCGGTGCCGATGCCGTGAATGGTGATGTTCTTCAGCATCAGGGGCATGGCCGGGGAACTGAACTCGAAGCCATCGAGAGCGCCGATCTGGCAGACATGGCCACCAACGGCGGCGAGTTCGACGGATCTTCCGAGATGGGCCCCTCCGATCACCTCCAGCACGATATCGGCACCGCGATCGCCGGTGATCCGGTAGACCGCCTCCATCCAGTCTTCAGCATCGGCATCCACGAAGTTATCGGCGCCAAGTGCGCGCACCCGTGCCTCGTTATCAGATTGGCCGCAGACGATGACCTCGGCACCGCTCGCCTTGGCGATCTGAAGCCCAAACAGCGCGACGCCGCCGGTGCTGGGGATGAGAACGGTGTCGCCGGCGCGCACCCCGGCACTTTCCGCAAGCGCGGACCAGGCTGTCAGCCCCGCCACCGGCAATGTTGCCGCCTGCCAGGGTTCAAGGCTCGCCGGCGCCTTGACGAACCACAGCTCCGGCATCGCGACGTATTCCGCGAGGACGCCCGGGTAATACCCGCCCAGCGTCTGGTAGGCGGGCGTGCGGGCGGTCCCGGGACGAAGCCCGTCGATCCAGTCCGGCGTCGGCGTCGACACCACCCGGTCGCCAACGACGAAGCGACTGGCTCCCTCCCCGAGGGCCACGATTTCACCGGCGAGGTCCGAACCCGGCGTGAAGGGGAACCGCAGCGGCAGACCGCGTCCGCTCTCCACCACCATCTTGTCCCGATAGTTCAGTGCCACGGCCGCCGTCCGCACGAGGATCTCGCCCTTGCCGGGCGGCGGTATCGGACAGTCGCGCAATTGCAGGTGGTCGAGCCCGATCGCATCAATCTCCCAGCGCCGCATGTTGGTCATCGCTCATAGCCTTTCTTGTCGGAGTCGGAGGGCACCCATCAACCGGTGATCGGCGCGCTCCAGTGTCGAGGGCAATGTGCGCCCTGGCATTGTGCGAGAGAATGGTGTTTATCCGGCATCATTCGTTGCGCTGGAAGTGTACAATGACGCCCGCTGAATTCGCCGAGCTGCGCGCCTTCACACTGGTGGCAGAGGAGCGGAGCTTCCGCCGCGCCGCCAAACGGCTCGGCCTGTCGCCCTCGGCCCTCAGCCGCACCATTCGTTTGCTGGAAGAGCGGCTGGGCGTCCGGCTCCTCAATCGTACGACGCGCAGCGTCGCGCCGACGGAGGCCGGTCAGAGCCTCTACGCACGCATCGAGCCCACTTTGGCGGAAATGGATGCCGCCCTTCGCGAGACCAGCGCCTTCCAGGCACAACCCAAGGGCCTCGTGCGGATCAACCTGCCGAGCATTGCGGCGAGGCTTGTGGTGATGCCGCGCCTCGGTGCCTTTGCTGACGCCTTTCCCGGGGTCGAGCTCGACCTCGTCGTCGACAACGAGATCACCGATATCGTGGCAAAGGGGTTCGACGCTGGCGTGCGGATCGGCGGCCAGGTGAACCGGGACATGATCGCGGTGCGTCTCACCCCGGACCTTCACACGGCAGTGGTCGGCTCGCCGGCCTATTTCGCTGCGCACTCGCCGCCAGTGACCCCCCAGGACCTTTCCCATCACCGCTGCCTCAGCTACCGCTGGGCCGAAAGCGGCGCCCTTCTCCCGTGGCGCTTCGCGCGGCCCGGCAGGCCCGCCGCGACGATCGTGACCGGCAACGTGCTCACCACCAACGATACTGATCTCTTGCTCGCGGGCGCCCTCCAAGGCATGGGCCTTGCCTTCCTGCTCGAAGACTTCGTTGCCCCCTATCTCGAACGCGGCGACCTGGTACGGGTGCTGGCGGATCACGACGAGCTGGTGCCGGGCTTCCACCTCTATTATCCCAGCCGAACGCGGATGCCGGCAGCGCTCCGCGCCTTCATCGACTTCATGAAGCTCTGATTATCCAGGCTGGAATGGTACCGAAGACGGCAGGAGCTGACAGTTACAGATGCCGGCGGCTCGTTTCCCGCCGGGAGACGTCGCGCTAATCCGCTAGTCTCTTCTACCCTCTGCCAACGTAGTGAAACCGCGCCACTCGGCCGAAGGACGACGATCTTCGGCATGGAGCGTCGTTTGGATGAGATGGGCGGGCACCGACGGCGGCGCCCGCTGCTCCAGTGTCAGATTGTCTGACCGCCCGATACCTCGATACGCTGAGCGTTGACCCAGTGATTGTCGGGCTTAAGCAGGCTCGCCACCATGGGGCCGATGTCGTCCGGCAAACCGACGCGACCAAGAGCGGTCATGCCCGCAAAGGCGCTGTTGTAATCGGGAATATCGCGGACGGCGCCGCCGAGGAAATCGGTTTCGATGGCCCCCGGTGCAACGGTGTTAGCGGTGATGCCGCGACTGCCCAGCTCCTTCGCCATGTAGACGGTGAGGATTTCGACCGCCCCCTTGGCGGCCGAGTAGGCTGAAAAGCCAGGGAACGACACGCGGGTCAGCCCGGACGAGAAGTTGATGATGCGACCGCCGTCGGCAAGCACCGGCAGCAGCGCTTGCGTCAGGAAGAACACGCCCTTGACGTGAACGGCGAAGAGCTTGTCGAACTGCTCCTCCGTGGTGGCGGCAAAGTCCGCCATCTCACCATGCCCGGCATTGTTGACGAGGTGGTCGAACCGCTCCTGTCCCCAGATTTTCGAGAGAGCGCCGCGCAGGGCTTCGACGAAGGCGGGGAAGGTCGAGACGTCGCCCGCTTCGAGCGGCAGAGCGACCGCCTTGCGGCCGAGCGCCTCGATCTCGGCAACGACGGCCTCGGCATTCTCCTTGCCGCCACGATAGGTGAGGATGACGTCGCCGCCGTGACGCGCGATGCTGATCGCGGTGTTGCGGCCAAGGCCGCGGCTGCCGCCTGTGACGAGCGAAATGGTGGACATGGATGTCTCCGGGTCGGTTGGAACAGGTGAGCTTTGTGCCCCGTGCTGCGCGAATGGCGTTGCGCGATCGTCCAGAAAACTTGCCTGATTGTCCTGATCTGTTGCCGCAGCCGATCTCCCATCCTAAGATCGGTCGATGGACGCACTTCTCGACCACGCGCGGCGCTACGCCGATGCCCATGCCGACAGCGACGGCATCGCGGCCACCCCGGTCGACGGACTGGCGATCCTGCGCGAAACGGCGCCGACGACGCTGCAATATGCCGTCTCGAAGCCCCTGATGGCTTTGATTCTTCAGGGCAGCAAGCGTGTCACGATGGGAAGCCGGAGCTTCGACTTCGGGGCGGGCGAATCCCTTCTGATCACCACCGATGTCCCGACCGTGAGCCAGATCACCTCGGCCAGTCGCGTCTTGCCTTATTATTCACTGGTTCTCGAACTCGACCCCGTCATCATCGCGGGACTGGTGAGTGAAATGGATCCGGCGCCGTGCAAGACGGATCAGCCCGTTCGCGTCGATCCGACGGAGCCGGAAGTGGCCGATGCCGCTTTGCGCCTGCTGCGCCTGCTCGACCGACCTGACACCCTGGCGGTGTTGGGTCCGCAGCTCAGCCGTGAGCTGCACTACTGGCTATTGATCGGTCGGCATGGTCCGGCAGTCCGGGGGCTCGGCGTCACCGACAGCCATGCCCATCGGATCGCTCGCGCCGTCTCGATCCTTCGCCAGCGCTACGCCGAACCCATCCGGATCGAAGCCTTGGCGAACGCTGCAGGCATGAGCTTGTCCGCCTTCCACGTTCATTTCCGCAGCATCACCTCGCTGTCTCCCCTTCAGTTCCAGAAACAGCTGCGCCTGATCGAGGCGCGACGGCGAATGCTGGCTCTGGGCGAATGCGTCGCTGACGCTGCCTACGCCGTCGGATACGAGAGTGTTCCGCAATTCACGCGCGAGTATGGCAGGATGTTCGGGCAACCGCCCGCCCGCGACATCCGTCAGGCCCAGACGCCATTGAAAGAGGCCGTCTAGGAGAGCGAATTTGCTCCACTAGGAGTCGGCAGCCTCGCCGTCTTCCAGCTTGAGCCGGAGGGCTGTGATGACTTTCCGGGCCACCGCGATCTCTTCCGGCTGAAGGCCTTCGGCAAGATCGTTCACCCATGGCGTTTGCCGTTGCATGGCGTCGTCGTAAGCCTTCGTCCCCTTGTCGGTGAGAACGACGAGCTGCGCGCGCCGGTGATGGGGATTGGGCTGAAACTCGACCAGGCCATCCCGCGCCAGGTCGTTGACGATGCGCTGAACATTCTGACGGTTCGCGCCCATGTCGCGGGCGATCCAGGCGACCGGTTGCGGGCGCTCGGCCGCGATCATCGTTCCGAGGACCTGCCAGCGGGCGCTGGTCAGTCCGAGGCCGGCAACCAGCCGGTCACCCGCCGTAAGGATGCGACTGTTCAATCTCAACAGATCGAAGATCGTATCGCTCAAGGCGGTTCCGGACGGGGTCCGTGTCGGATTCTTCATTTTCAAACATACACCCATATTGACATCATAATGTCAAAGCCGTATCTGTCCTATCGATATTGACATCATAACACCATATTGAAACGACAGTCATGGTCAAAATCGTTCATCCCGTCGCGGGCGGGATCGCCCTCCTCACAATCGCAATTTTCTGGCTGTCGACCGCGCTCGGCGAGCTGTTCGGCTCGGTCAGCACGATCGTTGCCATCAAGAGCGCAATACCCTGGGGCTTCCTGCTGCTCATTCCGGCGCTCGCGGCGACCGGCGGGACGGGCTTCAACCTGTCGAACGGACGACGGCCGAAGCTGATTACCACGAAGATCAAGCGCACCGCTGCCTGTGCAGCAAACGGCCTTCTGGTTCTCGTGCCCTCGGCGCTGTTTCTCGCCTTCAAGGCGCGAGCCGGTGAGCTCGATGCCGTTTTCTACGCGGTGCAGGCACTCGAACTCATCGCCGGCGCCGTCAACATCACGCTGCTTGGCCTGAACATGCGGGACGGCTTGAAGATGACGGGCCGTTTCCGCCGGCGGGCCAATGCCCGCCCGGCCGTCAACGAAAGAGTATGAAATGGTGAAATTCGCAGAGATGGACCAGACCGTCACGCTCGCCTCGCAACTGGCCGATGAGGGCGGCCCGGTAATCCTGATCAACACCTTCGTCGTTTCGCCAGAAGACGCCGACGCGCTTCTTGAGGCCTGGACGAACGACGCCGCCGTCATGAAAGGGCAGCGGGGCTTCATCTCGACCCAGCTTCATAGGGGCATCGCAGGAAGCGGGACGTTCTTGAATTACGCCGTCTGGCAGTCCACCGCCCACTTCCGCGCGGCCTTCAGCAATCCCGAATTTCAGGCGCAGCTCGGAGATTATCCCGCCATCACGACAGCGAGCCCGCACCTTTTTAGAAAGGTCGACGTGGACGGTATCTGCGTGGCCTGACCAGGGCCGTTGCCGCTTCAAAACGGCATGGGGTAGCAAATGCCATCGGGTATAACGTCTCGGCGAGCGCGATGTTTTTCGCGCCATAGCCTCGACGCACGGACGGTTGCCTAGCGGCTATTTGGGGTGGATAGCAGATGGTCTACTTTTCGACTTAGACGTTGTGAAAGCCGACAGTCCGGAACGCACAATTGGGAGAGCAGACTGATGGCCCAAACTGACGGCGAAGTTTCGTTCAAGGAGGCCGTCAGGTACGCGACGCAATCGGGCATCGCGATAGACGGATCTCTCCCCGGCGATGAAATGGACATCGCGGCACTAGAACGCCGCCTGAACGTCCGGCTTCCTCCATCTTACAAAGCGATGGTTCGCTTGTACGGAACCGTCAGTTTCGATGCGGTCGAAATCTACGGCCTGACGAAGCTAACGGGTCTGGATGGCAAGGGAATACCCAACGTCGTCTTCGCAACAGAGGATGACCGCCAAAGGGGGATCATCGGACCTGGTATGGTTTCGTTCATGGTCGCCGGCTACGGACCGACCTTTATCCTCGATTGCAACGAGGCTGACGAGTTCGGCGAAGCGCCAGTCTACGAAGTCGCGACGGGCGGTATCGCCGTCGGTCGCGACAAGCTCGCCGTGAGTTTTGGACACTTTGTTCTCGAAGAGGTAAAGAACCTAAGCGAGACATAGAGGTCCGGTTTCGGGATGCGTCACAACGATCTTGAACGTTCCGGATGGGTCGGAAGGCCCCGGCCCGGTGGTGGCCTTGTTACCCAATGCCGCTTCAAAAAACGCCCAGGCGGCATCTACGGCGCGTACTGGTCTCTCGCCTCTTCGACGTCGGCCACACTCCCGGCTTCCCGTGGCGGACAGCCTGGACCGCCTTGTTGCCTCTCATGGCGTGTGCCCCTTGCCGGCGGTCCACCCGGGCAGTCGCTCGCGGATCCAGGTCAGACCCGCATCCATTTCAGCGCGATCGTGCCAGATCATGCAGTAGGTGATCGGATCCGCCTCGGGAAAATCGACGACTGCGAGATCTCCCGGAGCCGCCGCGGACTCGGCGATGCGGCGAGGCACGCAGAGGACGAAGTCGGAGCCCTTCACGAACAATGGGGCGGACAGGAAGTGGGGGGTCCTGAGATCGCCGGGTCCAAGCGGGCGGCCGTAAGATGCCAGCGGATCGTCTGTCCCCATCTCCGCACCATCCGGATACAGCATGACCACACGAGGCAGGGCTGCGAGTTCCGACGGCGCGATATGGCCGGTCTGGTCGCGCATGGCGAGGATCGGATGGTCCTTGCGCAGCAGGAAGGCGAAGCCCTCCTCGAACAGCGGCGCATGATGAAAGCCTGGGGGCAGCGCCTCGTCTGTGTAGAGTGCGAAATCCACACGCCCTTCCTCGAGTTCGCCGAGGGTCGTGGCGCTCCAGGCGCACAATTCCAGCGATAGGCCAGGCGCTTCTCTATGAACCGCTCTCGCCATGGCCGGAACGGCAACGGCTGCGCCGTAATCGGTCGTCGCGATGCGGAACGAGCGCTCGGAGGTGCCCGGGTCGAACACAGGTCGGGCGAAGACCTGGTCGGTCGCCGAGATCGCCTCTCTCAGTCGCGGCAACAGGTCCGTGGCACGGGCGGTTGGAACATAGCCGCCGCCTCTGGCGCGCACGAGCAGCGGATCGCCGCCGAGCGCATGTCGTAATTGAGCCAGCAGGCGGCTGGCCGCCGGCTGGCTCAGCCCCATCGTCTCGCCGGCCCGCGTGACGCTACGGCCCGTCAGCACCTCCATCAAAAAGCGCAGCGCCCGCAAGTCGATGTGGCCAATGCCTGGTTCATCCGTTTTTTGCATGGCGTTCAGTTGTACATCGTCATTTCACAAATGCAATGCACGACGTACATCGTCCTCAAACGGGTCGCCCGTCGACCCACACCGAATGGAGTTTCGCATGGTTGCAGAGACGCACCCCGAACAGCCATTGCCCGAGGATCAGATTGCTGAACGCCTCAAAGGGATGGCGCAGGGATGGAGCCAGCCGCTTCGCTCCCCCGTTCTTCGCACCCCCGCCGATGAGGGCCTCGACTACGAAGACGTGACCTTTCCCTCGCAGGATGGCGTACCGCTCGAAGCATGGTTCATCCCCTGCGCAGGGTCCGATCGCCTTGTGATCGTCAACCACCCCATGATGTTCAACCGCTATGGCTGCCCGACCCATCTGGAGCCTTGGCGCTCCTGGGGCGCTGCGAGCGGCAACACCTTCGAGGTCGATTACGTCGCCGACTACCGTATTCTGCACGAGGCCGGATACAACGTGCTCACTTATGACGAGCGCAATTTCGGCCTCAGCGGGGCTGCCAATGGCGGCCTCAACAGCGGGGGCCGGCAGGAGGGGCGCGACGTGATCGGCTCCCTGCTTTATGCGCGCAGCCGCGAGGACCTGAAGGACATGGCGATCAGCCTGTTCTCGCGCTGTAACGGCGCCAACGCCAACCTGTATGCCATCCATACGCAGCCGCAGCACTTCGACGACGTGCGCTGTCTGGTGCTTTGCCAGCCCCTTTCGATCCGCTCGGTGATGACGCGCGGACTGGAGGCCATGGGTCTGGCCGACCGGATCAACCAGCTCGACCGGCAAATTCAGCTCGCCGCGAGCCTCACCTTCGACCAGATGTCGCCGAACCTGTGGGCGCGCAGCCTACGGACGCCGACCTTCGTCTATCAGGTGCATGACGACATTCTGACCACGCCGGCGGACGTCCAGGCGACCTTCGACGCCATTCCGATCCATGAGAAGAAACTGCACTGGATCCGGGACACGACCTTGCGCTGGGACGGCTATCTGGAGTTCCAGCGCCGCCCCGAGCCGATGCTCGCATGGCTCGCGGAGTACATGGCATGACGGGCCTTGATGGTGAAGCCGACGAAGTTGCCCGTTTCGACAGGGTGCAGGCGGCAACCCGGCAGCATCGGCGCCGCCACGGATGCAACGCCTACACCTTCGAGGACGGCGCCGGCCTGCTGGCGATCGCACGGGCCCATCATGCCACGCGGATCCTCGAGCTGGGCACCGCCATCGGCTACACGGCCTGCGTCCTCGCTGCTGCGACCGAAGAGACGCAGGTGGAAACGATCGAAGGCGATCCCGAGCACGTGGCACTCGCCCGCAAGACCGTTCGCGACTTCGATCTCGAGGCCCGGGTGAGCGTTCGGCACGGCGACTTCTTCGACGTCATGGCCGAGCTGACCGGCCCTTACGACCTCGCCTTCTTCGACGGGCTCGGTCCGACGGCCCGCCTCGTCGAAAGACTTCGCGACCTGCTGCGGCCGGGCGGCCTCCTCGTCTGCGGCAACCTTGCTCACGCCGGCCACGCCGAAGGGGCGTCAATCGCCACCGAGTTCGGACAGACCGAACGATGGCAACCCGCCGGCAGCATCGAGGGCGGAGGCACCCTTGCGTTCCGCAAGATCGATGGAGGCGCGAACACGCCTTCGATGACCATCAACAATGGAGAATGAGACAATGACCGACGAAGAACAGATCCACGCTTTGCGCGAAGAATGGCTTGCAGCCGCCCAGTCGCGGGACCTCGACCGCATCATGGAGACCTACTATCCGGGGCCTGAGTACCTCGCCTATGACGTGATGCCGCCGTTTCTGTTCGAGGGCTGGGACACGTTCCGGGCGCACTGGAAGAACTTCTTCGCGATGTTCGACGGTGACCCCACCTTCGAACGGGGCGAGACGAAGATCCACGCTTGCGGCGACGTGGCGTTCTCGACGGGCCTCACCCGGTTCGCAGGGTCGATCGCCGGCAAGTCATTCGACATGTGGAGCCGCGAGACGCTCGGCTACCGCAAGTTCGAAGGGAACTGGCGGATCATCCACGACCATGTCTCCGTCCCGATCGATCTCGAGACACATCTCGGTGTGACCGACTTCAAGCCGTAAACCCGCTCGTCGGGGCCGGATGGCAACCGCAGTGGATCAGGCGCCAAAGCCCCCCTTGCAAGACCACGCTTGGAGGGTCATGCCATGTTGAACCCGGAGGCTCCCTTGTTCAAGCTCGATCCGGCCCCGAAAATCATCACCTTCGACTGCTATGGTACGCTCGTCCAATGGCATGAGGTTCTCTTACGCGAGCTCGAAGCGGTTCTCGTCGCACAGGGCCGGGATAAGGCTGAAGCTTCCGCGGTCCTCGATACATTCTCCCGTCACTCGCGGCGTCTTGAGCTCGAGAGGCCGCATCGACTCTACAAGGAAATCTTGCGGACCGGCTTTCACGCAGCCCTTCAGGAACATGGACTTAACGCCCAGGAGAGGAACGTGGAGCGGCTTGCAAACGCGATCGCGACCATGGGGCCACATCCGGAGGTGCCGGACGTGTTGCGGCGCCTGCGCGGGCGCTACAAGCTGGCGATCTTCACGAACTCGGACGAGGATCTGATCGTTCATAACGTGGCGCGGATTGGCGTACCGATCGACTACGTCATCACGGCCGAGCGGGCACAGGCCTACAAACCGTCTCGGCAACTCTTCGAACATGCTTATGAGACGATGGGTGTAACGAAGGACGAGACGGTTCATGTCGCAATGGGCATGTTCCTCGACATGAAGGCGTGCCACGAGCTTGGAGTTCGGGCCATCTGGGTCAATCGCCTGGGACAACGAGGCAATCCGGATTGGCTGCCTTACGCGGAAGTCTCAGACCTTACCGGAGCCGCAGAACTGCTTCTGCCCGCAGAGCTTTAATCCGCGCTGCTATCGACTGTTCGACGTCGATCAAGGTTCACCAGCTTCTCCTGCGTATTCGTCACATGCGGTGGGCACGCCAATCGCGCACATGATCGACAAGGGCGCGCAGCTTGAGCGGCATGTGACGCCGGCTGGGATAGAAAAGGAAGAAACCCGGAAGCGGGGGGCAAAAGGCCTCCAGCACCTCGCTCAGCTCACCCCGGCTCAGCCACGGCGCGAAGGTTTCCGCCATGCCGATGGTCAGGCCGCCACCGGACTGCGCCATCTTGACCATCAACGCCATGTCGTTGGTGGTCACCTCAGGTTCGACGGTGACCGCGAAGTCACGCCCGTCCTCTGTGAACTCCCAGCGATAGGGGGCGGCGTCTGTGGAGGAACGCCAGCCGATGCAGCGGTGTTGCGTCAATTCGCGTGGGTGGAACGGCGTTCCGGCCGCTGCCAGATAGGTCGGTGCGGCGACGACGATCTGGCGCTGTTCCCGGCTCACGGGAACCGCGATCATGTCGCGCTCGATCACTTCGCCAAGCCTCACGCCGGCATCGAACCCGTTTGCAACGATATCGAACTCCGCGTCGGTGACGACGATATCGAGCCGCACGCCGGGATGGGCTGCGCGAAAGGACGTCAGCAAATCACCCGACAGGAAGGCTTCCGCGATGGAGGAAACGGCCAGGCGCAAAAGGCCGGTGGGTCTTCCTCCCTCTGAAGCCGCAGCCGCGACGGCAGCCTCGATCTCCCCGAGCGCCGGCGCCACCCGCTCCAGCAGGGCTTCGCCGGCTTCCGTCAGGGTGACGCTGCGCGTCGTCCGCCGCAGCACCGCCGTCCCCAGCGCGTCCTCGACCTTGCGGACCGCCTGGCTCACCGCCGACCGGGTGACACCAAGCTGATCGGCCGCCGCCCGGAAACTTCGGGCGCGCGCGACGGCGACGAGCGTGGCGAGGGCGTTGAGATCGGTCTTCATTGTCCAGAACCGCTTACCAGCCCATCCATGATTACGCCAGTAGTTCAGTCCACTCCGCTTGGCTAGGTTTCCGGCGACCACAGAGAGGATTTGGCATGACAAGGATTGTACTCATCACCGGAGCGAGCAGCGGCATCGGCGAGGCGACCGCGCGCGTCTTGGCGCAGGCAGGCATGACGGTCGTGCTGGGCGCGCGTCGCACCGACCGGCTGGAAAGCCTTGCGGCCGACATCACGGAAATGGGCGGCACCGTGCGGGTTCGCCGCCTCGACGTGACGGACCGGGACGACGTGGCCGCCTTCGCGAACGCCGCTCTCGCCGAGTTCGGACGGATCGACGTGATCGTCAACAATGCCGGCGTCATGCCGCTGTCCCCCATGGCCTCGCTGAAGGTCGACGAGTGGGAGCAGATGGTGGATGTGAACATCAAGGGCGTCTTGTGGGGCATTGCGGCCGTGCTGCCGGCGATGAACGCGCAGGGCTCGGGTCACATCATCAACATCGCCTCGATCGGCGGGCTCCAGGTTTCGCCGACCGCCGCCGTCTACTGTGCCACCAAGTTCGCGGTGCGGGCGATCTCGGACGGCCTTCGCCAGGAAAACGACCGTATCCGCGTCACCAGCGTGTGCCCCGGCGTGGTCGAGTCGGAGCTTGCCGACAGCATCAGCGACGAGACCGCAAGGGCCGAGATGGCGAGCTTCCGCGCCGTCGCGCTCAAGCCCGACGCGATCGGTCGCGCGATCCTCCACGCGATTACGCAGCCGGCGGACGTCGATACGACCGAGATCGTGGTGCGTCCTGTTGGAAACCCGGCATGAGGATGTCCGCCCGCCTCGCCAGAACCTGGCGAGATTCATCCTACGAGAATGGAATTTCAAATTTATGGAGACTATTTCGATGAGAAACGCGCTTCTTGCTTTGATGTGTACTGTAGCTGCGTCTGCCGCGCATGCCGACTGCTCACAAGAAGGTCCGAGTGCACCTCTCGCTCTACACCAAGCATGGATCATGCAAGGTTGGGAACGGCATGAGCAGGATCCCAAATTCGTCTTCGCCGAAAAAATGGCGAAGTACTATGACCTCGAGGACACAAAGGGCGTTTTTTGGGATAACTTTGCACCTGGTAAGACGCAGCTCTTCACCGACGCGAACATCTACGGTCCTAACTGGGAGCCTCTTCAGGCGGCCGCGAAGTCGATCAAGCATGGCATGACGGACGGCAATAGCGCTCTCGTCGGTCAGGACATTGCGTCGACGACCGTGGGCTTTGTCGGGCGCCTGGAAAAGCTGGACGGTTCGGTCGTCTCGTTCGATGCCCGCTCGCAGCTGGGTTGGCGCTGCATCGGCGACGAATGGAAAATCAAGCAGGAAATGAACTATGCCTGGGTGGTCGAACCAGAGGCCATTGGCTCACTTCTGGGAAGGACGATCCAGCCATGAGCCACCCTTATATCGGCATGTGGGTGACGGCGAACGGTCATATCCAGCATGAACTGCTTGCCAACGGTCGCTACGACGAGGCACGCGATGGGCGCGCTCACGCCTTTCAGGGACGCTACCGGATCACGGGGACCCACATCGACTATGTCGATGATACGGGCTTCACGGCTGACGGCGAATTCGCCGAACCGGACGTGCTGCATCATGCGGGCATGATCCTCACGCGTGTCGTGGCAGGGGTCTAACGCTTTCGATCTGCGGTCCCACCTGGAACCCAGCTCATGACCAAGGACATGGGCCCGCTGTCGCCGACCTTCACTGCGACACCATTGTGCCGCCCTTCGCCAATGTCACCCTCAACGGTTCCGCCGAGAACGCCACGCCCTCGCCATGGGACGCTTCGGCACGTTTAACAGTTTCTGAACCCAAGCTGCGGCGTCGACAGCCGCATCTTTCCCGAATGGACAAAGATCATGGACCACTCCCTGGATGCTCGCCTTTCACGCGGACGGGATCTGCTACGCCGGGTGGGCGGAGCAAATTGGGACGGGCCGATAAACCGTCTCGCTCGACTGTCGCCCGCCATGTCTGACTTCACGGTGCTGTTTCCCTATGGCGACGTGCTCTCACGGCCCGGCCTCGATATTCGGGTCCGGCAGGCCCTGACCGTCTCGATCCTTCTTGCCAACGGGTCCGCGCAGGCTCAGCTCCGCTTTCACATGAACGGACTGCTGGAGGTTGGTGGCACGGTCGACGAGCTCGCGGACCTGCTCTTGATCGGAGGAGCCCTGGTCGGTTTTCCGACATCCATCGCGGCGGTGGGAGTGGTTCGTTCCCTCATCGAGGATCGGGGGCTGACGTTCGAGCCCTCCGCCGAACCTCATGGCGACGACCGGCTGAGCCAGGGCCGGGCGGCCATGCGGACCATGCTCGGGTCGGCAGCCGACGCGTATCCGGCCGCCTTTGCGAAGCATTCGCCGGTGTTGGCGAGGTGGACCGCAGAGGTGGAATTTGGCGAGATGCTCGCCGGGACGCATCTCGATCCTGTCGCCCGCCATCTTGCCATCATCGTCATGCTGGCAGCGAGCGGCAACCGGGAGACCCGGCTCCGACACCATATTCTCGGCGCACGGTCGAGCGGTATCAGCGTTGATATGATTGCCGAAGCCCTCATCCAACTGGCTGCCTATGCCGGGTTTCCTGCCGCGTTGAATGCGTTCTTCACCCTGGAGGCAGCCCTCACTGATCCCGTTGTAAGCGCGGACGGCTTGGCTGACTTCGGGCCTGCCTCGTCCGAAGATCGAGAGGCGGTCGGACAAGCGACGATGGCGGCGACATCCGGGACTGCGGGCAGCGATGTGGTCCACAGCTTCGATGACGTGGCGCCGATCATCGGATCCCTGATCGTCTCACACGCTTACGGTGACATCTTCTCCCGCCCGGGCCTCGATCCGAAGACACGAGAGCTCACAGCCATCGCCGCACTGGTCGGGCGCTTTTCCGCCGTTGCCGAGGGACCAGTGGGAGTCCACGTGGAAGCCGCCCTCGCGGTTGGGGCAACTGTCGAGGAGATCGTTGAGACCGTTCTAAACTGCGTGCCCTATTGCGGCTATCCAGCGGTGCAGGGAGCCATGGCCGTAGTCGCCAAGGCACTGGCCAAGAATGCAGGCGACTGAAGGATGCGACGTCGGAGCTCTCCGTAATATCAATGGCCTCCGGTCTTGACCGATGGCCATTGATATAGCCCGCGTGGCGTTTGAACGTTGCAGCGGCCCGATGCGTCAGCATCCGGGGCCGCTGATAAAGATGAGCGAACCCGACCTGCTCATGACGATCGCAGCGCCCGTTCAATCGCCGATCACCGCTGCATCCAGTCCGTTCTTGAATCACGCT
Organism: Fulvimarina fulva; assembly: GCF_039652615.1. Taxonomy (NCBI): domain Bacteria; kingdom Pseudomonadati; phylum Pseudomonadota; class Alphaproteobacteria; order Hyphomicrobiales; family Aurantimonadaceae; genus Fulvimarina; species Fulvimarina fulva. The sequence continues at coordinate 24,854 of NZ_JBDJAC010000021.1, read as the reverse complement.
TAAGTCGGCCAACAACTTCCGCGATCACCGCGAAGGCCCTCTGTCCGGGCTTGCTCAGCGCACGGTAAGCATGGTCCATGTTCGGCATCGCTGGAGAGATGTCCTTCTCCCCCATCCGATGATCATGATGGGCTGGCAAGTCCTGCGCCGGGATAGGCCCCACCAAACTGGTCCATTTTGAATGTGAATTTTCGGGCATAATCCTTCGACGAGAGGAGTGCCGAAGATGCCGAAGAAACGATATTCAGACGAGCAGATTGCTTTTGCGCTGAGATAGGTGGATGCCGGCGCGACCGCCGGCGAAGTGTGCCGCAAGACGGGCGTTACGGAAGCAACGTTCTACCGCTGGAAGAAGGTGTACGCCGGGATGGGCGTGTCGGAGATCCGAGGCCTGAAGCAGCTCGAGGACGAGAACGGAAAGCTGAAGCGGCTGGTCGCGGATCTGACGCTGGACAAGTCCATGCTTCAGGATGCTCTGCGAAAGTGAGGCGACAGCCCGCCATCGGTCCGAGGACAGAGCCGAACGGTGAGGCCCGTTCTGCGCCGCGAGATCGTCCAGCATTATCAGAAGGCTTTCGAGCTTTCAGAACGCCGGACGCTACGAGCTATGGGCTTTGGACGGGCCTCCCATCGATACCAGTCCCGACGCGATCCTGCGACGGGCCTTCGAATGCGGTTGAAGGAGCTTGCCGAAGCCCGCGTCCGCTATGGGTATCGCCGGCTTCATGTTCTTCTGCAACGAGAAGGCTGGGACGCCAACCACAAGCGGATCTATCGGCTTTACAGCGAAGAGGGTCTTTCGATCCGCACACGTGCTCCGAAACGTCGCCGGTCATGCCGTTATCGTGAGGGACGATCGGAGGCAGATGCCATGAACGATGTCTGGGCTATGGACTTCGTATCCGATCGCCTCTTCGACGATCGTGCGTTCCGGATCCTGACCATTGTGGACTGCCATACGAGAGAGGCTCTCGTGACATGCGCGAGGACGAACTTCCGTGCTTATCAGGTTGTAGAGGAACTGGATCGGATCATTCGTATCCGAGGCAAGCCGCGCAGCATTCGAGTTGATCACGGCCCCGAATTTGCCGGTCGCATGCTCGATCAATGGGCCTACCTGAACAAGATCGAGTTGGACTTCTCACGGCCCGGAAAACCCGGCGACAACGCCAATATTGAAGCCTTCAACGGCCGTCTTCGTCAGGAGTGCTTGAACGCCTCGTGGTTCCTGTCAATGCCTGATACCCGTCATCGGATCGAAGCCTGGAGAACCGACTACAACGAACAGCGGCCGCATTCGGCGCTCGGAAACTTGACGCCGAGCGCCTTCGCCGCCTTACTCAAACCAGCCCGAAGGATCGCGTGAGATCTGGACCAAAGAACGGGGCAGGTCCCCGGCGATGATCGTGTCCCGGAACTTGGTGTAGCTGACGTTTCGCGTCGCGGATCGCGGCAGTGTCGAGCTGATCAGCCTGTCATGCAGCAGGCAGGTCGATGATGGGATCATCGCAGACCGGAGCGAGAGTTTCCAGCGTCATGTATCATGAACGCTGGACGGCCCATTCCTCGTTCTGCTCCATGAGGATGGCACCGACGAGCCGTGTGATGGCCTTCTCGTTCGGAAAGATGCCGACCACGTCGGTGCGCCGCTTGATTTCGCCGTTGAGGCGCTCGATCGGGTTTGTCGAGTGCAACTTCGCCCGGTGCTGCGGCGGGAAGCTCATATAGGCAAGGACGTCCTCTTCGGCATTCGCCATCGGGCTCGAACCGGTGGCGCATCGATGGCTCATTCCATGAGGTTGGCGAGCTTCGGCAGCTTGCCACGCATCTGATCGGCGACGTGACGCCACTGTTTACTGGCGCTCTGAGGGTCGTTCTGGGCGAACGCGGTGGCGATGAAGGCAGCGACCACGCGCCGGCTGTTCTTGCCGGCATGGGCCAGGGCGTTTCTTTGAAAGTGAACCCGGCAACGCTGCCAGGTCGTGCCCAGGACACGAGCGATGGCGGCTTTGATGCCCTCGTGAGCATCGGAGATCACCAGTTTGACGCCGGTGAGGCCGCGCCGGACGAGCCCGCGCAGGAAGTCCGTCCAGAACGGTTCTGCTTCGGACGGGCCGATCGCCATGCCAAGGACTTCGCGGCGACCATCGCGGTTGACGCCGACGGCGAGGGTGACCGCGACGGAGACGATGCGCCCAGCCTGACGGACCTTCAGATAGGTGGCGTCGATCCAAAGGTAGACCCATTCGCCTTCGATCGGACGTGTCAAGAAGGCGTCGACGCGTTCATCGATGTCTTCGCAAAGCCGCGAGACCTGGCTGCGGGAAACCCCCGTGCCGCCCATGGCCTGGACGAGATCGTCCATGGAGCGGGTCGACACGCCGTGAACGTATGCTTCTTGGATCACGGCCACGAGCGCCTTCTCAACGGCGCGGCGCGGCTCCAGGAAGGATGGGAAATAGGAGCCGGTGCGCAGCTTGGGGATCCGCAGTTCCACATTCCCGGCGCGTGTCTGCCAGTCGCGCTCGCGGTATCCGTTGCGTTGGGCCAGGCGATCGGCGCTCTTCTCGCCGTAACCGCGCCGGTGGCGGCGCTCACCTCCAGTTCCATCAGCCGTTCGGCAGCAAAGCTAATCATCTCGCGAAGATTGTCTGCGTCGGCGCTCTGTTCGACCAGGGCGCGCAGGTCCATCATGGGTTTGGTCATCGGGGGCAGCCCTCGGTTCGGTTGCGTCTCGCAACCCGACCCTACCGCGGAACCTCCGGTGGCCGCCCGCAAATCCACTCGCGTCGCTACGGCGCTGGAAAAAGCGCGCTCGCTCGTGGATCTGCTCTCATCTTACACCACGTTCGGGGACACGACCGCGCTCGGACCGGTGGCGCTGCGTTGCCTCAATTTGAAAGCACGTCCTGCAGCATCGCCTTGTCCAGCGAGAGATCCGCGACCAGCCGCTTCAGCTTCGTGTTCTCCTCCTCGAGTTGCCGCAGCTTCTTCACCTCAGACGGCATCATCCCGCCGTAGCGCTTGCGCCAATTGTAGAAGGTCGCTTCGGATATTCCCGCTTTCCGGCAGACCTCGGCAACGGCAGTCCCCTCATCGGCCTGCTTCAAAACGAAGGCGATCTGCGCCTCGGTGAACTTCGACTTCTTCATGGAATTCTCCTCGTCCCGATCCCAGGATCATAATTGGAAAATTCCAGCTCAGAACGGTCCAAATTTCGGGAAGCACGTCAGTTATGATGTGCCACCCTTTATCCGACTAACTCAGGAACAGATTTGGTTTCGCTTCAGAGATTGCTCTTCGCGTGCCAGTTCCATGCGGTGTCAACGATCGTCCGCAGATCACGTGTCGGAGTCCAGCCAAGCACTTCGCGTGCCTTGCCGTTGTCCGCGACAAGCGAAGGCGAGTCACCTTCACGGCGTGGACCAAACGACACGGGAACAGATCGCCCAGAAACGTCCTCGACCGCATTCAGGAGTTCGCGCACTGTCGTACCCGTCCCCGTTCCGAGATTGAGCTGCGTGCTTTCCCCGCCTTCCAGTAGGTGGCGCACCGCGCGGCTGTGGGCGTCCGCAAGATCGAGGACGTGAATGTAATCACGTACGCAGGTGCCATCGCGCGTTTCATAATCGGTGCCGTTGACCGTGAAGCCACTTCGACGGCCCAGCGCGACTTCGATGGCGATCGGAATCGCATGGGTTTCAGGGTCGTGCCACTCCCCGATCCGACCCTCTGGATCGGCACCGGCCGCATTGAAATATCGGAGAACGACGGATTTCAGTCCCCTGTAGGTGCAGCAATCGGCAAGGATCTGTTCCACCAAGAGCTTGGAACGCCCGTAAGGATTGATCGGCGCCTGCTCATGGGCTTCGCCGAGCGGCAGGACGTTCGGCAAGCCGTAGGTAGCGCAGGTCGATGAGAACACGATCTTATTAATACCGCCGCGTTCGGTCGCGGCCAGCAGCGACAGGGTGCCAGCTACATTGTTCTCGTAGAAGGAGATCGGGTCCCTGATTGACTCGCCCACTTCGATCAGCGCGGCGAAATGTACAATCGCGGCCGGTTTGTATGCGTCCATCACAGTATCGAGTCGCTCGGCATCGCGGATGTCGCCGACTTCCAGCGGGCCCCACTTGACGAATTCCGAATGTCCGTTCGTCAGATTGTCGTAGGTGATGGGCGTATAGCCTTTTTCGGCCAGGTCGAGGCAGGTGTGCGAGCCGATATAACCGGCGCCGCCGACAACGAGAATGTTCGTCATACATTCCACCTCCAGATCTACGGCGCCGCGAACCGGCAGTCCACGGCAACGACAAACAATAGAGCATGCCACTACCTGGCGACTGACCTACCACTCATCGCGCAGGAGCCCCTATGCGCTTCGGCAGCATGCGGGCGGCGTAATCTGCGAGAAGCGCGATGGTCAAAGTTGGATTGGCGCTCCCCGAACTCGGGAAGGTCGACGAGCTGACGACTCCGAGATTGGGGACCTTGTGGCACACGAGGTCGGCGTCGACGACGGAATCCGTCGGCCGGATGCCCATTCGCGTCCCTCCGGACGGATGGGCATAATCCTGCGCCTTCGCGATCAACGGTTCGTCTTCGCCAATCTTACGCGTAAGCGCGCTGATATCCGCGAGGATGCGATAGGACGACATGTTCCAGTATTTTTCAAACTTGTCCACGCCAATGCGAAGGGTTCGCTCGTCTTCTGGTCCCGGTCGCCAGACGATCCCAACCTTGCGCATTCCCATCCGATCCGTTTCGCGTGATAGAAGCAGACGGTTATCGTAACGTGGGCTCTGCTCGGCACAGATTCGAAGCCTAAAACTGGTGTCCTGCGGAAAATACAGTCGCTTTTGGAGGAAGCGCTCGAACAGAATGCGGCCTGCCAGGCGCGCATCGATCCGCTGCCGCAAAAGCGTCGCAGCGCCGACCGTTACCTGACGACGCTCGACAAGGCGTTTGACCTCCCGCAGCGTTTCCAACGTCGGGTTCGCAGTAGTGTCTGCTGTAACATGAAAGAACATGGAAGCGACGCGTTCGGATGCCTGCAGCGCGGCGCTCATCTCGAATTGCAGACTGCGGCGATGGCGCCCCTCATAGGCCGGAGTAAGCGCCAGATTTATTGCTCTGGTCTCCTCGTGTCCGAATCTATGGACACACAGATCGAGATGATCATGAAAATAGCGTCCGAGCGCATCGCATCCCTCGAACACCCGACCGCCGCTCTCAGCATGGATCTGAAGGAGTAGGCGCGTCGTTTCGATGCCACCTGCCGCTAGTATAAAATATTCCGCCTGCACCGAAAGGCGGCGGCCGGTGTTCGATCGGGCCGATATGGCGGCAATGCGTTCCTTATCGGCGTCAAGTTCGGCGCCCAACACCGTCGCGCCGGTCCAGACCTCGATATCGCGGAAACGGGCAAGCTTCATTTTCGCGATGCGCCAGGCATTACCGCCGCGATATTCGGCCCATTTCGGACGCCGCACGATGAAGCAGCTCTCGAAGGCACGCACCACACTTCCCTCGTTCGGCGCCAAAGCCGACGTGTCGTTGTCGTAGCTACCGTTGCCGAGCCCGAAAAAACTCTCGACACTCGAAAGCCCTGCGAGCAGATCGTCATAGGATATCGGCCAAGCCGGGGCGCCGATGTGATCGCGAGCCATGAGATCGCTGCGCGTCATTGGGATCATGCGCCTGCCCCAGATCAAGCTGGAGCCGCCAAGCCCACGCGCGCGGCCATCACGTCCCCATTTGTGGCATCCTTCCACATTGACGACGGTATTCAATTCATCGGTGCCAAGGCCTTCACCGCCGCTTTCGAGGAGGATAACGCGGTATCCCATCGAAGCGAGTTTGACGGTGAGATAGATCCCGGCGACTCCAGCGCCCACAATGCAAACCGCTGACTGACTATGGGTCAAGTCGTGATGCTGTCGTCCCAGTCGTCGAACTTTCATAGCGCTCACACCCCCATTTGCTGCGAATGCCCGTGCTCCGTCCAGCCGACAGACCGGCTCACATGCGCCTCGCGATCACGCCGGATCGCAGCTCTGGATCGAAAGCCATGTCGAGTGCCTGGGGCGAGAGACCTGCATCTGACCACTTCTCGCGAACGAACTGCGTGATCTGGTCGCGAAAACGCGCCCGCGAGAACCGTTCTGAATGCGCTCGGATAAACATGGGTTCGAACCGGTCGGCGCCGGCCTCGAACGCATCGAGCGCTTCGATGACGGCATTGACGGTCTGATCGTGAAAATGCACGCCAACGCTTTCGTCAACGACGGTATCGAGCGCCCCGCCGGATGCATAGGCGACAACCGGACGGCCCGACGCCATCGCCTCCACGGGCAGGATTCCGAAATCTTCTTCACCAGGAAACAGCAGCGCCCTGCAACGGGCAAGATGGCTCTTCAGAACCGGGAAGGGCTGGTATCCGAGGAACTCGACCGTCGGCCCGGCAATGGTCTTCAGACGCTTCATCTCTTCACCTTCGCCAATGACGACGAGCCGCCGTCCCGTAAGCGAGCAGGCCTCAACCGCGAGATCGACCCGCTTATAGGGCGTCAACTGCCCGGCGCAGAGGTAGAAGTCCTCGGTCGCCTCGGCGACCTCGAAGTCGTCGACGGCAACGGGCGGGTGCACGACCGTCGCCGGCCGGTTGTAATAGCGCGAGATCCGTCGTGCGACATGGGCGGAATTGGCGATGAAGTGATCGACACGAGCCGCCGTCGTGACATCCCAGACGCGCAGCGCGGGGGCCGTCAGAGACATGGCCAATCGTCCCACAGCGTTCAGTTTGTTGCGATAGACGTGGTAATGGTCCCAGACATAGCGCATCGGCGAATGACAGTAGCACAGATGGAGCGCGTCCGGCCGCGGCAGGATGCCCTTTGCGGGCCCGGATTCGCTGGAGATGACGAGATCATAGTCTTGCAGGTCGAACTGCTCGACCGCGAAGGGCATCATCGGAAGCAGTTTCTGATAATGCCTGCGGGCACCCGGGATCCGCTGCAGAAACGACGTGGTGATCCGTCTTTCACGTAGCAGTGGAGAGAGCTTTTCCGGATTGACGACGAGCGTGAAAATATCGGCGTCCGGAAAGATCCTGCATAGGTCCTCAACCACCTTCTCGCCGCCGCGCATGCCGACGAGCCAGTAGTGGAAGATCGCAACCTTTGCCGGTCGCTCGCGTCTCGGCCCATTCGCCGCGACCGTTTTCTCCAAAGTCCGTGCAGGAATGGGGTCGCGGGAAGACGTGGGAAAGACGACATTCATGGGGATTTCAGTGCTCCAGGACGGCTGAAAGACGTGCGATGCCGGCGCGAGCCTCGTCGATGACGGCGAAGCGGAGAGCGTCTTGCGGCAGGTCTGACCGTGCGGCCTCAAGACGAGATGGGACCCCAGACGGAAGGCAGTCGCCAATGCTGACGAGGTTCTTCGCGAGCCCGACCGAGTCCATGAAGGCGTCGAGCTTCGTGTCCCAACGCAGCGCAAGAGACGGCACGCCATAGGAGTAGGCGAGAATGATCGCGTGCATTCTGAAGGCAATCAAGGCGTCCAGCCCCGAGATCGTTCTGCAGAGGTCGGCCGGTGTGTCCGGGTCCGCGAAGGTCACCGAATGCGCCGCGTGTACCAGCCTGTCGGCAATAGCGATGAGCATCGCCTTATCCTCGGGACTGCCGTTCGTGAACACCGTGATGGAGCCTCCGTCCTTCACGATGGCTTCAGCGACGGAGACGTACCAGTCGGCAAGTTCGCCGGGCGAAAGTTCGACATCGCAGTGGTAACGAATGGCCAGGTCGCTCATGATGCATAGGCCAACCCGTTTCCCCGGCATAAGAGGTTTCGGGCACATGAAGACTTCGCTCGCGAGAAGTCCCGGATCGCGGACCACTTCGGCCTCGACGACGGTTTCGCTGGCGAAGAGGCGGTTCCAGTTGAGGCGCGAAGCCTCGTCCCGCACGAAGACCCCCCGAAGATCGGCGCGCAGCAATGCGCTGCGCACCATTTTCAGGCCCGCCTCAGACCAATGCTCTGCACAACCAACCCCGTAAACGACGACCGGCAGATCCCTTTCGGCTGCTTCACCAAGCGCAAGGGAGAGCTTGGTTGGGAAGTTGAGGTCCATATCCGAAAACAGATTGCCGCCGCCGATGACGACGCCATCGCCCGAGAGCAAGCCGTCGGTGTAGTGCGGACGCCACTTGCGGCGCGACTGGAAGGCAAGCGGAAGGCGGACCGCAGCTTTCCGAACCGGGCTCGGCAAACTGCCGAGCACCTGGAGCGCCCCTTGCCTGCCGCCGCCGCCGCCGCCGTAAGCCTTTCGGGCAGCGAGATCAATCGAGGTGATATCGGCCCCGGTCATCGTCTCGTGCAGAGCCGCCTCAAGACACTCACAGAGCACACCGTCTCCGAGATTGGGACTGTATTTGACATTGAATGCGAGGATGCGACGGCGATGCGCACCACCGCGCGTCATTGGCCTTCCGGGAGCCGCAAGGGAGGCATGTCGGAATGCCGGTTCACGCATGTCAGGCATATTCATGAGACACCTTCTCCCACTGCGCCAAGAATTTCGCGGTAATGATTGACCAGCGCATCTCGCCAGGCTTCCGATGAAACAGCGATCTCGCCGGTACGGCCGTAGGCGCGTGCACTCATGTCGGCGATTTCACCGGGTTCCATCCCGGCAACGCGGGTCATTGCGTCCCGGAGGGATCGGACCTTCCCGGATTCGAAAGCAAAGCCAATTCCGGCGCGAACGACGTCTCCTGCCAGAAGCGCCGTGTCCGAAAGGATGACAGGCAATCCGCTGAATGACGCCTCCGCAGCGACGAGACCGAACGGCTCGGGATATCTCGTCGGCATCACGAGCGCCCGGGCTCGCTCTGCGCACTGAGTGATCTCCTCACGGCTCAGCCAGCCTGTGAATTCGGCGTCCGAATATTCTTGAGCGAGCCGATTGCGAAGTGGCCCGTCTCCGACGACAATGACCGGCACGGCGAGCGAACGTGCCGCTGCAAGGAATTCCTCGATTCCCTTCTCAGGGACGAGGCGTCCGACAAAGAGGAATGCCCGGTTGTCTTCGGCTCGAACCCTTTCTTCGGTGAAAGGACGAACCGGATTGCGCACGGTCGACAGCGCATTTTCCGGATATCCTGTCCGTTCGAGAAACGGTTTCATGCCTTCGTGGATCATCAGGATGCGCACGTCTCCAGAGCGTGGGAACGTCATTGAAAGCGAGAGCGAACGGGCGCTGCGCCAGAGCTTCTGCGCGTAGCTCTTCTTGTCGCAATGGGTTGCAAGGCAGGAGGCACCGAGGGGAACTCGGCTACAGGGAGCGCCGGCACGGTAGTCGTGAAAGGCACCATTCGGACAGGCAAGGAAGTAGTCGTGTGCGTGAACGACCAGGCGTCCGGCAACTGTGCGAAGCGCAGAAAAGAGCGCCGGCGACAGGATCTTCGACCATCCATGCACGTGGTAGACAGTGGCGGGCGTGTCGTTCGCCGCCACCCAGGCCGCGACGCTGCGTGCCATCGTCCTGTTATAGATACCGTCGATCGCAGCGCTCGCGCCCTGATCGAGGATATGCCGCCCACCCAACCCAACGAATTGGACGCCATGTGCATCGAACAGATGCCGATCGCCGTCGCCTCCGCTGATATAGGTGACCGCGATGCCGATCTCGCGAAGCATTCTCGCCGAAAGCAGAGCCAGATCCGTAGCGCCACCCTTGGCACCCGGAACATCGTTGATGATCACGATACGGTCGATGGATTGGGCCTTGTGAGACCGATCCTCACCGGGCGCGACCGTCTGCCCCGCAAACAGGGAATGGGTGTCACCGTCCATGCGCGACCCCGCACAGTGCGGATGTCATGGACCCATTGATCTGATCGGCACGCGGCCAAAGAGGCCGCCCCAATCGGGTCGATCGTCCGGTCACGGGATCTGCAAACATGCCAAGCTCCGTTCGTGCGGTCAGGAACGTCCATGCGAGGGCCGCGGCGGCCTCCAAATTTTCGGCGCGGCGGCGGAGACCCGCCGATTTAGTCTTCGACGGCCAATGGATCGCAAAGGGCGAAGCTACCGAGTGCACCGCGCTTGAGTATGCTAATCCGGCCCAATTCCACTTCGATAATGCCGCGCTCTTCCCATCCGCGAAGACAGCGGTTCACCTTCTCCCGCGAGGCGGGCAGCATTGATGCGAGATCGTGCTGGGAGATCATCACGTCCGGCTCTTTCACGCCGGGATTCTGTTCGCATTCCGAAGCAAGGCGAAGCAGGTTGGTTGCAAGCCTTGCCGGCAGGCTCGGAGTGGCGCTGCAGATGACCTTGGCATTGAGATCTGCAATCCGCTCGAGCGCCTGATTCCACATTACTCTACGGAATGAAGACCATCGTTCCATTGTATCAAGCACTGCTCTACTCTCGATCAAGATCGCCACGCAGGGGGTCTTGGCGACCATCTCCATCGAAATCGAGCTCGCCCCGGACAGATTCATCAGACCGAACAGCGACCCGCTCAACAGCATATCTAGAATGAAGATCCGGCCGTCCGCCAGATAAGACGTCACGTATGCTTTCCCGTCGATCAGCACGACAATACCAGTCGCGGCGTTCTCCATAGAGTTGACGACCGCACCTCTGTTAAATGTTCGAATCACAGAGTAATCGGTCAAATACTCAATTGCAGCATCGTCAACACCGTCGAGCAGTGAAGATCCTCGCAGGACCTCACGCCGCATGACTCTGTCATTCTCCATCTTCATCATCGAGCACTCTGATAAGGTCTGCCCTATATAGAAACCATGACGAGCGTTTATGGGTCTGGCTATACATTATACTACCAGTGGATCGCACGGCTTGGAATTTCCATTACCTGATCTGGATTTTTGAGATACCTTAACTCTGAGCATGCGCTGCAACATAGAGATTCTCAATCCCGATTGAGGGCGGTTTATTAGTCAAAAAGAATATTTATTAGGCAAATCGCGAAATCGCATAAATATTTTCCACACTATGACCTAGGTCACAGACTCCGACACCACACATGCCCTTAAGTACGGTTTACCAAAGGTTAAAAATCTATTGCACCGCACCATCGTCGAACGGGGGACTGAATGCCAGTCGATCACTCGAACGTCTCGTCGCTCTCACACTATGCTAAGCTCCTCATCTCGCAGCGTTCCAGCAGCCGTGTCTCCGAACGGTCGGCGCCCTATGGTGGCTGGCTGAAGAGAGTTATCGATATCAGTCTCGCCGTCTGCGGCTTGCTTCTGATATCCCCTCTCTTTTTCTTGGCAGCCATCGCCGTAAAGCTGGCGGACGGAGGGCCAGTCTTCTTTTCCCATCAACGGGTCGGATTTAACGGCAAATCCTTTGGCTGCCTTAAGTTTCGGACGATGCGAACCGACGCAAAGGAACGTCTGCAGGACTATCTGGACTCCGACCCCCTGATACGCGAAGAGTGGGCCGCAACTCAGAAACTGAAAAACGACCCCCGTCTGACGCCGATCGGGCATGTATTGCGCAAGTCCAGCATTGATGAACTGCCACAGCTCATCAATATAATTCGCGGGGACATGAGCCTCGTCGGACCGCGCCCGATCGTCACCGAGGAACTCAAGAAATACGGCTCGCTCGCCTCACTTTATCTTTCGGCACGTCCCGGACTGACAGGCCTGTGGCAGGTCAGCGGTCGCAGTGACACGACCTATGATCAACGCGTTCGTCTCGATGCGAACTACCTCTCACAGTGGTCTTTCGCGAACGACACCGGAATTATCTTGAAAACTGTTCCGGCACTTTTCGCACAGCGCGGATCCTACTGAGCTGTCTTCACACGGCAGTCGCCGCTCGCCCAGCGACCCATGCTTGGCATTCCTTTCGATGTCTTCTGCAATGCCTCCAGCGACCTGGCGTCCGAAGTGAAGTCGATAGAGCCCAAGACGGAGTTAAGATGCGTATCGAGTTGATTGGCCTTATCGTCGTCTTGATCGGCGTTTGGACGGTATACCGGGGGCTGAATTTCGGGCTTGCGGCACTTGCCTTATTCAGCCTTCTCGGGGCCTCGGCCGCCCTGATCCTGCCCGCGCTCGGCGGGGCCAGTATCCAGCCCGCTCATCTCTCTCTCGCATTTCTCAGCCTGACGATCGCCATACGGCCAGCACTCATCGGCGTTTCCTTTTCTTCGCTTAACTATCCAAATCCCGGTTTCTGGTTCGCGACCTTCGTCCTTTACAGTGTCGTGACCGCTGTTTTCATGCCGCGCATCTTTGCCGGCTCGACCGTCACCTACTCCCTTGCACGGGGCAACGAGCACCACTTCATCCTCGCAACGCCGCTGCGTCCGACGACGACCAACATCACTCAGGCGGTCTATCTGCTCGGCGATATCATCTGCTTTGCTGCGGCCTTCGCCTCCGCACGGCTCGGAGAGGCCGGAGCTCTCGTGAAAGCGATCCTGATCGCAGGTGTCCTGTGCGCCGCTTTCGCCTTTCTCGACCTTGCGACTTACGCCACCGGCACACAGGAGCTGATGGACGTGATACGAAACGCCAATTACCGGATGCTCGAAGACGGTGAAATCCAGGGCTTCAAGCGGATCGTCGGCTCATTCAGCGAGGCCGGTGCATACGGCTATGCTGCCCTCGGCTTTTATGCCTTCGCTTTGATGCTGTGGATCGAGAACTATCCATCCAGGCTTGCCGGACCGCTGGCTTTGACCCTGATCGTGACGATCCTTCTTGCGACGTCGACGACAGCCTATGCGGCAACCGCTTTCTTGTCGCTCGGCGTCCTCGTCTATTGCGTCTCGGCGATCTTTTCCCGCAGGGCCAATTCGCGCCACCTACTCTACGTCCTCATCTGTGTCGTCGCGATTCCGGTCGGCATCGCAATTGCTTCGATGATGCCCGAGGTCCGGGACAGCGTCCTGGGCTTGTTCGAGCGGACGGTCGTCAACAAGCTCGACAGCCAGTCGGGCGAAGAACGCATGCGCTGGAACGATCAGGCGCTGATTTCCTTTGCCGATACCGCCGGTCTCGGCGGCGGACTTGGTAGCATCCGCACCTCAAGTTTCGTCGTCGCCCTCCTGTCAAATGTCGGCCTGCCGGGCACGCTGATATTCGTCCTGTTCTTCATATCGCTGGCGCGTCTCGCGCTTGCAGAAACCCGCAAACGAACGCTCGACCCAGTCGTGATCGCTGGCCTCACGTCCTGCTTCGCGCTGATCGCCGCTGCCGCGATCTCGGCTGGCGCGGTCGATCTCGGGATCATGTTTTGCCTGTACGCAGGCCTTGCGACCGGACTGGCAATGGGCGCGCGCACCGTCTGGCAATTGACGCCCCCCGCCTATGCACAGGCATGGATTGGCTCAACCTCAACAGCGCTCCAAGCGGCCTCGCCACGGCGTCCGCGCCCCGTTCGAATGGGTCGACTTTCGTCGACAGGAGGCCGCTCTTGACCTCTCATCGCAGCCCTCTCGCGGCGATCCCGGTCGGCTATCCGATCAACACTCTGCATGGGGGTCGCGAACGCTCGCTCGATCTTCGCCAGATCTTCCAATTCCTCTTGAAGAGCTGGTTGCCGATCATCGGCTCGGCAGCCGTGTTCGCCATGATCGCGGCCGCCTATGCCTTGACCACACCGCCGACATATACGAGCTCGACTCAGCTGATGCTGAACCTCGGTCAAAATAGTGGACCGAACGGAAGTTCATCGGGTGCCGAGGAGGCGCTCATGGAGGGCCAGATCGAGGTTGCACAGTCGAACAACGTGCTCTCGGCCGTCATCTCAGATCAGCAGCTTCTGGAAGATTCCGAATTCGCCGAGTCCGGCCCATCCGTCGTCGGGAGCCTGCGGCAGCTTATCAACCAGATTACCGACGATCCCGGTGCGGCGGTGCCGGCAGCACCAGCCGGCAAGGATACGCGCCTGTCGCAAGAAGATGCCGCGGCCGGAGCAGCAGCGCCCAACGATGCGGACGCAGCTACGCTTGGGCCACGCGCCAAGGACCGCGTGATGGCGGCGCTTCGAAAGCAGATCTGGGTGCGGCGCGTCGGACAGTCTCCGGTGATCGAGATCGCCGTCTCTTCGACGAGCGCCATCAAGTCAGCGGCGATCGCCAACGCTTTCGCCGAAAAGTATATCTCCCACAACGTCGCCATGAAGTCCTCGGCTGCCAAACTCTATGCGAACTGGCTCTTCGAGCAGGTCGCCATTTTGCAGACGCAGGTTTTCGAGGCCGAGCGTGCCGTCAACGCCTTCCGGGCAACCGGCGCGCCGGCCGATCAGTATCGTCTTGCAGAACTCGACGCTGTCGCCGAAACCACCCGCGATCTCTACAAATCCTATCTTCAGAAAGCAGCGGAGACGCGCCAGCAGGTGTCAAACCCGCTCTCCGACGCGACTGTGCTGTCGGCGGCGACCGTTCCGATCGGCAAGAGCCATCCGCGCAGCGGTATGATCGTTGCGCTCGCCCTGGTGCTCGGCGCGGGCGTTGGTATGACCGGCGCGATCATACGAAACGTCGTCAAACGAGAGATAACCTCGGCAGATCGGGTTCGAACCGAAACGGGCGTCGCCAGCGTCAGCCTGATCAGGCGCTTTCGGAAGACACTGTTCCACAGATCGAAATATCCGTTCCCCGCGCTCAACGACCAGGCAAGCGTGTCGTCACGAAACCGCTTTTTCCAGAACGATATGAAGGAGCTTCGCGCCAGCATCGACGGTATGCGCCGCATGCGGGAGGCCAAGATCATTGGCTTCGTCGGGGCGGAACGGAGCGTCGGCACAACGACGATCGCCTACAACCTGGCCTGGCTCTGGGGCAAGGCTGGCGCCCGGACCATCCTCGTGGACGCCAACAGCGATGGCGCGACCCTGAGCCAGACGATGCGCGACGACGGCTTGCCGGGCCTATCCGAACTCCTCGACGGTACAGCCCCGCCGGCTGCGGCCCTTAGTCCGCTGACCGAGACGCTGACCTTCCTCTCTGTCGGCGCCAAAGACGAGGTGACACCCTCGGCACGCATTTCCTCGATGCGAACCGCTTGCGATCTCTCCGATATCGGCAGTCAGTTCGACCTCGTGATCATCGATCTTCCGGCCATGTCGGAATCAGCGGACGCACGCGCGATCGCTCCCCATCTCGACGCGCTCATCCTCGTGGCACGCTACGGCAAGACCCCGCTCGATGCTGTCACCAACGCCGTCAACTCGTTTCAGGAGATCGGAACAGATCCGATCGGGATCGTCGTCAACCAAGCACCATCAGGCAGCTAGCAGAGAGTAGGTCCAATGAGTATCACGCAAATCGTTCAAAGCCCCGATGTGAAGGAGAAGGTCCGGCGGACTCTCAAGTCCTTTGGTTTTGAGACGGACGATTGGGTTCGGGTGATGATGTATCGCGACACGTTCGCTTTCATCCGCAATCTCGGGCCTGAGACCATCGATACGCTGGAAATCTCCGGCGGCGTCCAGTGGCGGCGCGAATTCGAGTTCAAGAGCTATCGTGCAACCCAATATCCCGGCTTCGATGTCTGCGCCGAAACGCTCGACGACCGCTACGACCTGATCATCGCCGATCAGGTGTTCGAGCACCTCAAGAAGCCCGGCGCTGCCGCGCGCAATATCTACACGATGCTGAAGCCGGGCGGCTACTTCATCATAGCGACACCGTTTCTTCTGCGCGTCCACGCATCGCCGATCGACTGCAATCGCTGGACAGAGACCGGCCTTGCGCAACTGCTCGAAGATGCTGGTTTTCCTTCGCACAATATCCAGACACGCTCCTGGGGCAATCGGAGCTGCGTCAAGGCGAACTTCTCGCGATGGGCAAAGCCCGGCCTGTTCGGCTCCCTGAAGAACGAGCCGAACTTCCCCGTCATGGTCTGGGCCTATGCACGCAAGCCGATCAACGACGATCGGGACGAACAGCCGTGACGCGGACCGGCCAGCCCGACTTGAAGATTGCGATCGGCATCGCGACTGTCGGGCGGCCCGAGGTGCTCGAGCGCGTCGTCGGGCTGCTCAGTCGGCAGACGCGGCCTGCGGACGCAATCCTCGTATGCTCTCCCGATCGGTCCGACCTCGATCGCATCGAGACAGCGTTTCCCCATGTCCGAACTGTCGTCGGCGAACGGGGATTGCCACGTCAGCGCAACCGCCTTCTCAAAGAAGCAAGCGATGCCGACATCATTCTGTTCATCGACGACGATTTCCTGCTCGCGCCGGACTATCTGCAGGCAATCGAGAGTGTCTTTGTCCAGCATCCCGACATTGCGATGGTCACCGGGCGCGTGCTCGCCGACGGGATCAAGGGACCCGGCTTCTCGGTTGAAGAAGGTCTCGGCTATCTTGGGGCAGCCGCGCCGTCTGAGGGGGCCGCACTTCGCGACGTCTACAACGGCTATGGCTGCAACATGGCCGTCAGGATGCGCCCGGTCATCCAGCACTCCCTTCGCTTCGACGAGTCACTGCCCCTCTACGGGTGGCTTGAGGATGTCGACTTCAGCCGTGCGGTCGCGCCCTTCGGGCGGATCGTCAAGTCGCGGGATGCGGCCGGTGTTCATCTCGGCGTGAAATCGGCGCGCCAGCCAGGCACGCGGCTTGGCTATTCGCAGGTCGCGAACCCGATTTATCTGATGCTCAAGGGCACCTGCTCATGGCCCAAGGGCCTCATGCAGATCGGACGCAACCTGGTTGCAAACGTCTACGGCACGATCCGGGGGGAGACAGCCGTCGATCGGTCCGGGAGGCTTTCCGGCAATGCCAGGGCGATCTCCGATCTCTTCCGATTGCGTCTAAACCCGAGCCGCATCCTAGCCATGTGAGTTTATCATGAGCATGCGTTCCAGCGTTTTTCATCGAAGCCAGTCCAAAGCTTCATTCAGCGATGACCTTCATCCAGATGGCGGTGGAGGTTTCGAATGAGCAAACTGACCACACTCCAGGTCCTCAGAGGGCTCGCCGCCGTTACCGTGGTCGTCGACCATGCAATTCTCAGACAAGCCGAATGGTCGGCCATTTCGCCAGTCGTTCTACGGGCCGCCGAGTACAGCGGTGCCCTCGCAGTCGCGGCGTTCTTTGCGATCAGCGGCTTCATTATGGTTCATACCAGCATCGGGGAATATGGCAGGCCGGGCGCAGTCGGTCGCTTCATCCTGAAGCGTTTTTGGCGCATCGTACCTCTCTACTGGATCGCGACGTCCCTTGAGATCATCCTGCGCTATCGCGGTGGCTCCGAAACAACAATCGAACGCGCGTTCGCCTCTTATTTCTTTATTCCCTTTCCCGTCGAAGCCGGTGACTACATGCGCCCGCTCCTCGGTGTCGGCTGGACCCTGAACTACGAGATATTTTTCTATCTTCTGTTCGCAGTCTCACTCGTCCTGCCACTCCGCAGCGGTCTTCCACTCCTCTTTGGCGCTCTCTTTTCGATCATTGCCGCAGGAGCAGTTTTCGTCACACCGCTCACGGATGCGTCACAACCCCATACGATCATAGGCTTCTGGACCGATCCAGTCCTTTTCGTTTTTGCAGCAGGAATGGTCATCGGCGTC
This sequence comes from Fulvimarina fulva, assembly GCF_039652615.1. Taxonomy (NCBI): domain Bacteria; kingdom Pseudomonadati; phylum Pseudomonadota; class Alphaproteobacteria; order Hyphomicrobiales; family Aurantimonadaceae; genus Fulvimarina; species Fulvimarina fulva. The sequence continues at coordinate 7,281 of NZ_JBDJAC010000021.1, read as the reverse complement.
ATTCATAAGAGCGTTCGCTTGCCGGTCATTCCAGGCGCTCTCGCCGTCGTCCTGGCGCTTCTTGCGCAAAACATCTTGGCCTTCACGCTCTTCGTCGATGCGATGCCCGCGCCTTTCTCTTGGTGGGTCGCAACCTGGGCCCTTTGCGCCCTGGTCATCGGTATTTGCGTGTCCGCGCGCGAGAACACAAAGCCCTCGCGCCCAGTGGAGAATGGCGTCTGGCTCGGTGACATTAGCTATGCGCTGTATCTCTTCCATTTCTTCTCGATCGTCGCCGCCGAGAAGATCTGGTGGCTCGTGTTTGGGAAAGTCGACATAGCGGGCAGCTTCGTCCTCTTTGCCACGCTCGCCTCGATCGCCGGCGCCGGCGTAATCCATGTGTTTGTCGAGGTTCCACTTCTCAACCTCGCCCGCAGACGGCCGCACGCGAGTACCGTGGGTGAGACCGCCACGCCAACAAACAAGGGGCTCGGCGCCATTCGAATCCGGATGGCCGACTTGCTCAGAACCTTTTTTGTCCCGGCACTTCCGCCAATCTTGAGACCAACATTGAGAAAGTAGGAGTCATGCGTCACACAACTTGGACTGCCATTGAAGGCAACTCCGTCACCATGGACCTCTACCGGGCCTATCGCCGCCTGCCCGGCTACGTCCGTACGCCGGCCCGATGGATTGTCGCCCCTCGCTGGCATGCGGTCTGCGCCTATGTCGTCGCGCGGTCCAAAGGCCGTGTGGTCGCTGGCCCGTTCGAAGGCCTGAAATTGCAACTGAGTTCGGTCTCGAGCCGACACTTGCTCGGCTACATTCTGGGCACACAGGAACTGGAATTGCATGGCGTCGTCGAAGAGATTGTCGCGCGCGACTACAGCCACATCATCAATGTCGGCGTTGCAGACGGCTATTATGCGGTCGGCTTCGCTCGCCGCATGCCATCGACACGGGTGATCGGCTTCGAGGGCCTGCCGGAACACCATCCGCTCGTGCGCCGCGCGGCTGAGGAGAACGGCGTTTCAGACCGCATTGAACTGCGCGGTTTCTGCGAAAGCAGTGACCTTGACCAGGCCCTCATCGAGGCCGGGCCGAAAAGCCTTGTCGTCTGCGACATCGAGGGAGGGGAGAAGGCGTTGCTCGACCCCGAAAAGTCTCCGGAGCTCGCAAATGCCGACATCCTCGTCGAGACCCATGACGGCCTTCTGCTCGGCTGCACCAGGACAATGGTCGAGCGCTTCGAGGCAACGCACGATATCGTTTCAATCCTCGCGCGTCCTCGAACCATGGTCGATTTCCCGTTCGACAAGCTGCCGCTCCTGCCGACGCTCGTGCCCGAAACGGCGATCGAACTGATGAACGAGCGGCGGACAGGCCTTCAGGAATGGCTGTTCATGACCGCGCGCTAACGCGCGCGGTTTTCGACACTGACGAAGTCCGACCTTGGAAGAGCGCAACGCGATGAACCTGCTTCTTGCCAGCGGAACGCCTCACATGCCGCAGTTATCAGGCGGATTGGAGGTCAATTCCCATCTCGCGGCGCTCGAGTTGAACCGGCGCGGTCACCGCGCATCGGTTCTTGCCAAGCTTTCGGTGCGAGATGGGTTCGGCATGCGGAAATTCGTGCTCAACTGCATGCGCCGGAGCGACGTCTCGATCGATCGCGAGCTCGGCTACAACGTCTACCGTTCGATGAGACCGTGGCGCGACATCCGCGGCCTTCATCTGCCGGACGTCGTCGTCATCCAGAACGGCAACATGGTCGAGATGGGCCGCAACTTCCGACAACAGGGTATCGCCTCTATCGCCTATCTCCATGGCCTAGAATTCGAAAGCGGCCCTCTTGCTTGGCAAGGAAATGCCAACGACCTGCCATTCTCGGCCTATATCGCCAATTCGCAGTTCACAGCCACAAAGTTCGAGCGCCGCTTCGGCATCCGGCCGAACGTCATTCCGCCGATATTTCCGGCTGGAGAATACCGGACGGTCCCCCAGGGGCGCTTCGTCACCTTCATCAATCCCGTCCCGGTTAAGGGCCGCGAGCTTGCCTTCGAGATCGCGGAACGGTGTCCCGAGATTCCGTTTCTGTTCGTTCGCGGCTGGCCCCTGTCGAACAAGGCCGAAAGCGATCTTCAGAAGCGCGCTGGAGCGGCGGGTAATATTCGACTGCTCGAGCGCCAACGTTCGATGAAGCCGGTCTATGAACAGACCCGGGTTCTTCTCGCGCCAAGCCAATGGGAAGAGACTTGGGGTCGTGTCGCCAGCGAAGCCCATTTCAGTGGGATTCCAGTACTTGCCAGCTTGCGTGGCGGGTTGCCGGAAGCGGTCGGGGCCGGCGGGCAGCTGCTTGCTCACGATGCATCACCGGACCAATGGGCCGACACGCTGCGAAAAATGTGGAGCGATGACCAGGCATACGAGCAACTCAGCAGGGCTGCCGCTCAGCATGCCGCTCGTTCTGAGATCGACATTCGCGAACAGACCGACCGGCTCGTCGAGATCGCGAAGGCGGCCGCATGATAGTCGAACCGCGCGACTCTCATTTGCAAGCTGCTTCAGCCGCCCGGCATCTCGGGCAGGCGCCAGGCCTTCACGTAGTCGATCTGCATTACGGAAGGATCGGGGGTCTGTTCGATGGGCCAGCCGGCTCCAAGCCCGAGATCAACGAGAATATAGAAGGCACCGTCGGCCGCTTCGGGAGGAGTAGGTCGAGCCCAGACTTCCTTTCGGTCGAAGTAGTAGCGAACAATATCGGGAGCGACGGAGACCCCGTAGGTGTGAAAGCCGGTGTAGAGGCTGCCTTCATCGACGGCGACATGTCCGGTTTCGCTCCGACTCTGTTCCGGCGCCTTCCGGTCCCACATGTGCAGCGACGCACTATATCGAGCCGGTTCATGACCATAGTGTTCGACGATGTCGATCTCGACTGTCCGGTCGTCGTTGCGGTTGATCAGCCAGAAGGCCGGCCATGTGCCGGCACCTTCCGGAAATCGGGCTCGCATTTCGAAATAGCCGTACTGGAGCGTGAAGCCCGCGCCACTTGGGTCGGCCGAGGCCAAGAGCCCGGATTCCCATTGGCCCTCGGCGTTTCGGCGCGCCGTAATCTGCAAGATGCCGTTGCTAGTCGTGAACGGAAATCCTTCTCTCGGATCAACGAACTTCGCATCGCCAAAATCACCGTTCCAAGGCGTATGGGCGATCCAACGCGTTCCGGGACCCCAAGGCGAGACGTCGAGGCCATCGAACGGTTCGTCGAATGCGAGTTCGGCTCCGGTGAGGTCGATCGGTTCGCCGAGCGACCGTCCACCCAACGCGCCGGTGAGAGCTATGACACTACCGATAATGACCCCGACACCTGAAAGCCGGATCAAGGAAGTGATGGGTTGACGCATGACACCTCACCTCACGCTGGCATAGAAAGCAACACGACGACCAACAAAATAACGCGAAAAATACGGATGGTAAAAAGCATAAAATTGCGGCACCATAATATTACACCATGGTTCTATCAGAATGTCAAGAGATATACTGCCAAAATTAACTAGATCTGCCCTCGCCGGCGCTGCAACTTTGCTTGCAGGCTTCGTCAGTGGTGTGATCGTTGCAAATATACTTGGAGTTGAGGGCGCGGGCGTCGTTGCATTCGCGGTCTGGATCGCCATGGTCCTTTCACCGGTCGTTGACGTCGGCTGCTCCCTGAGCGTCGCGCGGTTCTTTGCCGATCGGGCGGGCCGCGGCGACCGTGATAGCGCGCATGTTCTCGCTGGTTTCCTCGTCAGGCGACTTCTCTGCTACGCGGCGCTCGCTGTCGTCGCCGTCGTCGCGATAGCAGGTCTTATGCCCGATAAGATGGACCGCATGCTCGCGATCATCTTCCCTGAAGTGACAGCCGGAAATTCCAGAACGACTGTCCTCCTCGTCGTCGCTCTCACGATCGCGCAGGCCCTCGCCACGTTCACGATCGGCTATCATCGCGGCGCTCAGGAATTTGGACGGTTGGCGAAGATCGCCCTTTGCGCCTTGATCGTTCAGATCATCGCCGTTGCGATCGGCACGCTCGCATACGGCACGACCGGAGCAATCGGCGGCTATGTCATCGGTCAGGCGGCGCTTGGCGTCTTCGCGCTGCCGCTGGCGCTAAGCGGCGGGCGTCCCGAAGCCGATCTCACACGCGAAATCTGGCGATATGGGCGCTACGCCTGGGCCGCCAACATGTGCAACGTCTTCGTCTGGTCACGGATGGAGATCCTCTTTCTGCAGCTCTACTGGGGACCTGCGGAAGTTGGCCTTTTCAGCGTCGCCATCGCACTCGCGGCTCTCGCCTCGCAGGGTCCTCTTCTGCTCACCGGAGCCTTCCTGCCGGTCCTTGCCGAGATGAACGGCCGCGGCGATCGGGATGAAGTCCAACGCACCTTCGCAAGTGGCACGATCATGGTGGCGCTGATTGCCCTGCCCGCCTGCTTCGGCATGGCTGCGATCGCCCAGCCTATGGTCATCTTCATCTATGGAGACGCCTTCGCGGCGTCGGGAACGGCGACCTCGATCATACTCCTGGCCGCCGCGCTGTCCGTTTCCACGGTGATCGGAACGCATCTTGTCAACGCGCTGGGGCGCAGCGACTTCATATTCTGGTCCTCCGTGATCGGCGGCGTCCTGGCAGTTGTGCTTGGGCTTTCCGTCATCCCTCATTTTGGTCTGGTCGGCGCTGCCGCCTCCCGTGCCCTGGTCCAGATCGCGGCGGTTCTCCTCGGCATCTGGTTCATCACGCGCCGGATCGGCTATGCCTATCCCTTCGCGCGATTGCTCCGGCTGACTTTGGCTGCGGCGACCTGCGCAGCCGCAGCCTATGCCGTTACACAGATCGGCACCGGCCCTCTTAAGCTGGTGCAGGCGGTCCTGGCTGGCGTCATAGTCTATCCGGTCGCGCTACGGGTTGTCGGCGCGCTCGGACCTGACGAGCGCGCCGCGATTGACAAACTGACGCAACGCTTCCCGCCACGATCACGACCCGCCGCCAACGCCTTCGTGTCGTTTCTAGCACCAATCCAACAGACCTGACGTCTTCGGACGCAGTTCCATTCAAAAGAGGTATCGCCATGTTCGATCGAGTCCTCAGGAGATACAAGGACGAACCTATTGGCAGAAAAAGCCACTCGCTCACGCTCATGACGGCTCTCGCCGCTTCGCTCTTCGCTTTCCCGGTATTGGCCGAACCGGTCGAAGACTATGCCCTCGTCGCCGAGGACAAGCTCGACATCAGGATCGTCGACTGGCGGTCGGGCGAAGGTGAGTACAAGGAATGGGAAGCGCTTGGCGGGACTTACAGGGTCGATGCCGGCGGCAAGGTCCAGATACCGCTTGTTGGTGAGATCGATGCAGCGGGCGAGACGACGGCCGAGCTGGCAAAGGCGATCGCAGCGCACCTGGCAAAGCGCTCGTCAACCGGAACACCGCCCTTCGTTACAGTGGCGATTTCCGAATACGGTCCGGTCTACGTCACAGGCGAGGTCGAAAAGCCCGGCCAGTATACTTATTCGCCGGATCTGACGGTGATGAAGGCCGTCAGCCTCGCCGGAGGATTGCGCCGCGTCAACGATACGGCAGAGGGACGCGCGGAACGCGAACAGATCCAATCCGCACGTTCGTTGAAGGACGCGCAGATCGACTGGAGTTCGCTGCTCGTGCGCCAGGCACGCCTCCGCTCCGAACTGTCAGCCGAAGATCGCACGTTCTCCGTTCCCGATCGGCTGTCGGGGACTGCTGGAATTGACCAGATCGTCGAGGAGGAAAGGAGCCTGCAAAAACTCCGTCTCACGGAATTCAGCGGCAAGCTCGACGCGGCGAAAAGTCTCAGAGCCCTCTACGCAGAGGAGATCCAGGCGCTGATCGCAAAGATTGGAACGCAGGAACAGCAGATCGCCATCGCCGACAAGGAACTGTCCGACGTCAGCAGCCTCGTCAAACGCGGCCTCACCGTCAGTTCGCGCGAGTTCGGTTTGCAGCGGATCGTCGTCGAGGCCCAGAGCCAGCTACTCGACCTGCGTGTTGCGCTGACACGCGCCCGCGCGTCCCAGGAACAGGCCGAACGAAGCCTCACCGATCTCGCCAATGAGCGCAATTCGGCGATCCAGACGGAACTCAACCTGATTGCGATGGAGCTTCGGAAGGCCGAACTCGCGATGCGCATTGCCGGCCTGATGATGGATGAGTCCGCCTACTACGCGGCACGCCTTGGCACCGAAGAGGGCGAAAGTGAGGGTCGCTGGATTCAGTACCGGATCACGCGGCGCGGGGCAGACGGCGAACAGGCCGTGGTGGCGGCCGAACCGCAAACCCTTGTCGGTCCACGCGATCTCGTGGAAGTGCTCGTTTCGCCGACCATCGCCGCCAAGCCCGATCGAGCACGCATATCACGGGACGAGAGGAAACCGGGTGAGCGGAACAGTTCGCACGTCCCGACGCCAACGCTTCGCGATTCCGGCTGAAGCTCTCGCTGGCACGCAACCGTATCGTCCTGTCGCGTGTCGAAGAACGAGATCCGACGTCTACGTTTATCGGCTCGGTTGTTCGGAATTGGGTTCGCGGGAACTATCCGATGGGTCGCCGATCCAGGTTTTCGCCTGATTGCTCTTGGCTGTTCCTACATGCCGACCGGACATCCAGGTCGCAACGACGAGGCCGATCGCATAAGCGCCCTGCGCGGTCACGAACAGAAGGAAGATGTCGAGCACGCTTCCACCCGTTACAAGCGTGACGGCAATCTTGGCCGCGAGAAGCATGGCGAGGAAAACGACGAATGCGCCCACACGCAACTTGAATGCAGCAGCGCAACAGACAACAGAGACTGCGATCAACTCCCAAGGCATTTTGCTCTCCCGCCCCAGCACGCAAGCAACATGCGATTTCCCATGCGACGTCAGCATCCTATCACAGGCGTTCAGGTTTCGGCACCAATTCGCCGCAGAATTTGATAGGCGCGTGGCCGAACCAATGGTCTTCAATCCGCCTTGCGCACGAATCTTGAACCAGAACCGTCCGCAGTATGTCGCGCCTGATCCATCCCCGACACTTTATCCACGCAAACTTACGCATAGAATAAGGGCAAGAGCGCATTTCTGCCACCCTCGGGCTGGTGGCTTGATAATGAGGCGCTCCGTTCCTCAATGCTCACTAGGTGTTCAGTCCCGCACTGTGGTGGTAGCTTATCGCGCCAGCAGAGGGATGCGCTATGGGACAAGTTCTTCACGGATGCGCCACGACCACGCACGCTGTCCGAGCAGCAATACAGCGATC
>NZ_JBDJAC010000020.1:0-45674 GCF_039652615.1 Fulvimarina fulva | reverse complement strand
TCCGCAGGCAGGAGGGGCTCGATGATCGCCCAGTCTTCGTCGGATATCCCAATGCGTTCGCCCAAAACTGCCTCCAAATGGCAGCCTTGAATCAACCAAACGGAAATACGTCAACCTTTGTCCACGTGGCCTAGTGAGCCGCTTAAGCCCATTCGGCCCTTCGCGCTTCGGCAGTACGGCGCAGGAGCCCGCTGTCAACGTCGACGGCAATGAAAGTTGCGCCGGCGTCTCGGGCTTTTTTGAGAAAGTTTTGGTCCAAGGAGAGAATACCGGCCGGAACAGAGCGGTCTTTCAGCAGCCGTATTCCGTCGAGGATTGCAGCTTTGACCTCGGGATGGGAAGGTTGACCCGGAAAACCGAAGCTTGCGGCAAGATCCGCCGGTCCGAAGAACACGCCGTCGACGCCTTCGACGCTTGCGATAGCGTCGAGATTCCCCAGCGCCTCACGCGTTTCGACCTGTAGCAGAAGGCAGATCTCGTCGTTGGCGCGCGTGGCATAATCGGCGACGGTGCCATAGCGGGTGGCGCGGCTGATCCCGGAAACGCCGCGGGTGCCTTTGGGCGGATAGGTCACGGCCGAGACGGCGGCGCGGGCCTCGTCGACATTCTGGATATAGGGGATCAGAAGCGTCTGCGCTCCGGCGTCAAGCAGCTTCTTGATCTCGACCGGGTTGTTCCAGCCGGGGCGCACCACCGCCGTCACGGGATAGGGCTCGACCGCGCGAAGGAGATTGATGACCTCAGGCGGACCGGAGGTGGAGTGTTCAGTGTCGAACATGATCCAGTCGTAGCCGCAGCCGGCCAGGAGTTCGGCAACCGAAGGGTCCGCAAAGGAGCTCCAGAGCCCGATCTGGACCTCCCCCTTACGAAGGGCTTTCTTGAATGCATTTTTGGGCAGTTCCATCAGTGTTGCTCCCGTTGCTGGAGATTGCGCATCCGGCCCATCATTCGAACCCGACGCCGATCGAGCCGAGCAGTCCGAAATCGGCAAAGATGACATCGCCCGAGGAAATGTCGACCGGCCGGGTGAAGGAGCCGCCTAGCACGATGTCGCCCTTCTTCAGCCCGCCCCCCAAGGGCGCCAGCTTGTTCACCAGCCAGGCGAGGCCCGCCGCGGGATGCCCCATGACGGCGGCCGAAACGCCGGATTCCTCGATCACGCCGTTCTGCGCCAGCGTTGCGGCTACCCATCGCAGATCAACGTCGAAGGGGCGAATGGTGCGCCCCCCAAGAACGATCGCCCCGAAGGCCGCGTTGTCGGCGATGGTGTCGACGATCTGCCGCGGTACTTCGGTGCGATAGTCGATGATCTCCAGCGCGGGCTGGACGAACTCGGTCGCGCGCAGAACGTCATGAACCTGACAGCCAGGGCCGGACAGATTCTCTCCCATGATGAAGGCCAGTTCCACCTCGAGCCGGGGCTTGATGAAAGTCCCGGCCTTGATGCGGGCGCCGTCGAAATAGAGCGCGTCGTCCAGCATCACGCCGTAGTCCGGCTCGGTCATCTTTGAGGCCTGCTGCATCGCGCGGCTGGTCAGGCCGATCTTGCGGCCGACAATCGCAGCACCTTGTGCGATCCGCGCCTCTGCCCACCGGCGCTGGACATCGTAGGCGTCCTCGATCGTCATCTCGGGCCAAGTCTTTGAAGGCTGGGGACAGACCTTGCGGGACCGCTCGGCCTCAAGGATGGCGTCGGCGGCTTTCTGTCGTTCGTTCTCGCTCAGCATTGCGGTCTCATTTGATGGGTGGGATTGGGAGACGCGACTCGCCCGGCTCGAGCATCAGCCTATGCTCGAGGCTGTACCACTCGCCGATATCGCCATCTTCTGGATGGGGCTCGTCGTGCTTTTCCAAGTTGCCGATGAGGGCGTCGGTCACCCCGAACTGGACGTCCGAGGTCAAGATGTCGGTTTCGTCCACATAGGTCTGGTTGATCAGCGTCTTGAACCCCTGCTTGTGCGCGAGCACATGGACATGGGCAGGCCGGTAAGGATGACGGTTCTGCGCGTCGAGCAGCTTGCCGACGGTCGTGTCGGTCGGGATCGGATATCCGATGGGCTTGACCGAGGTGAAGCGCACCACGCCATCCGGCCCCGTCAAAAACTTGCCGCGCAGATTATACTCGGCCTGGCTCTCATCCTGGTTCTCATAGAGTCCAACGGGCGAGGCGTGCCAGATATCCACCTCGAGCCCTTCGATAGGCAGGCCCGCCTGGTCGACGAAGGTGAAACGGCCGTAGAGCCTTGGTCCCGGCGTTGGAGAGCGCAGGATCGAGCCGCCGTTTTCCGTGAGCGGCTGGTTCATCCGCCAGAAGGGGCCGAGCAGGGATTGCGTCGTTTCGGTCGCGCCGTGATCGCCGTTGTTCAGAAGGCAGACCAGGGTAGAGACGCCGAGCGAGCCCGCCATCAGGACGAATTCGTTGTGCCGTTCGTTCGTCTGCTGACCCATCGTGTTGAGGATCCTGGTCGCCTGCTGGAACTCGGCTTCCGTCAGGCCCACGTCGCGGACGAAGCCATGGAGATGCGACACGAGGCTGGTCATGATTTCGCGCAGCCGAGGATCGTTTGTCTGCTCCATCACCTTCAGGACCGCAGGCGTCACCGCGGCTTCGTTCGCAATGATCGTCATTTGAAGCCCCCCTCCATGGTAGCGGGCGAGACCCATCCGATTTGGCAGAGGCGGCGCACGGCGGCGGCATAGCCCTCCGTCCCGAGACCCGCGATCACACCGTCGGAGCGGTGCGAGACGTAGGAGTGATGTCGGAACGCCTCGCGCTTATGGATCTGGCTGATATGGACCTCGATCACGGGAGGGTCGTACGTGTTCAAAGCGTCGAGGATGGCAATCGAGGTGTGTGTGAATGCGGCTGGATTGATGACGATGCCGCAAGTGGTCATGCGTGCCTCGTGGATCCAGTCGATGAGCTGACCCTCATGGTTCGATTGCTTCATCTCGACGTCATAGCCCTCGGCGCAGACGGCCCGGCAGATGCGCTCGACATCCGCCAGCGTCTCGCGGCCATACAACTCGGGCTGGCGTTGGCCGAGAAGGTTGAGGTTCGGTCCGTTCAGAACGAGGATCGTCTTCACTCTTGCACCTTTTTCAATAGCGTCATGGTTGCCTGGTGGATCGCCCGTGCCCGCTCCAGCGGCGGCCGCGTGTCCGAGGCTGATGGCAGTTCGATTGAAAGCACCGCATGAGCCGGCAGGGCGCCGAGAAGTTCGGACAGTGGCAGGGCGCCCTCGCCGGGGACCAGCCGCCCGCCGCGCGCCTCCGCTATCAGGGCCTCGGTGCCGGTCGGGGCCAAATTCGATGCATCGCAAAGCTGCGCCGAGACGATTCGCTCCGGCGCCATGGCGGCGATCTCGGCGGGCGTTCCGCCGCAGCGACTATGATGCAGCGCGTCGACGAGATAGCCGGCATTGGCCGCGCCGCTCTCGGCGATCAGCTCGAGGCAGGCCTTGGGGCTGTCGATCCCGCGCCAGGCCATGCATTCGATATCAACCCCGAGGCCGCGCTGCCCCGCAAGCTCGCAGATCTGCGCGAAGCGGTCGGACAGGCCGTCGAAGCGATCGGCGCAGGTGTTGATACGCTTTCCGCCCAAAGCCGCCGCCGTGTCCATCGCCGGTATCAGAGTCTCGGGGCGAAGATTTTCTTCGATCACGACGGTCTCGATATCGTAAAGGCCGATATCCTCACCCTCCATGACCCGGCGAAGCTCTCTTTGCTCCGTCTCGTTCGGCAGCCAGTGAAGCTGGCCAGGCCTGACGGGCTGGAAGCGCAAGCCCACGAAATCGAATCCGGCCCCGCGCGCAAGCCGCACCAGTTCGGTCGGGGGTAAAGAGAGAAACGTGAAATGGCCGAGGCCGAGAGGACGGATCATGTCGCGTCTTTCGGCAAGGCCGCGGCGATGAGGGCCCGCAGATTGTTCGTGGATCGCTCGATATGGCCCGTCAGCAGCGCGGCAGCCCGGTCCCCCTGGCGCGCCACGGCGGCTTCGGCAATGGCAGTGTGCTCTTCGATCACTTCGCGCTGAACCCCTGCCGCCTTGAGATAGATGTGGCGATATCGATCGTTCATGCTGACGAGCGAATGGTAGATTTTAAGAAGAAGCGGCATGTCGCAGCGCTTGATCAAGGTCAGATGAAAGGCATTGTTCGCGCTTTCCCATTCGGCAAGGCTGGCGGCGTTGCCCGGAATGCGGTCGGTTCGGTTCAGGCGGTGCAGTGCACCCATGACGTCCGCCTCCCAATCCAGCCCGCCATTCTCGATCGATTTGCGCAGAGCGTAAGGCTCCAGCTCGACTCGGAGCGCTGAGACCTCGTTGAGATTGGCGAGCGAGATCGGGGTGACCGTGTAGCCCTTTTGCGCCGCGACTTCGACCAAGCCTTCGGCGACGAGCCGCGTGACCGCCTCACGCAGCGGGGAGAGGCCTACATCCATCTGAACGCGCATGCTGTCGAGGTTCAGGCGCGAACCGGGGAGCAAAGTGCCGTGCAGGATGTCGTTGCGCAGAGCAGCCTCGACCCTGTGCGCCATCGTCGCCTTTCCGTTCCTCATTTTCAGCATGTCCAGTGTGGTCATAAGCCCCTTCCTCCAGGCAGAGGATAGCCACATCGAGAGATCGATGTAAGAGCCAAAAAAATATTTTATCTTGTAAAATCGATTTCTGTCGACGCGATCGAAATTTTGCTCTATCGATATGTTCGGAGGACCTGGCTGTGCGGCATGTCGCATGACCTATTAAAATCATCGAGGGAGGAAAACGATGTGTTTTGAGATCATCCGCAACACCATGCTGGCGGCGACAGCCGTCCTGGCTGTGACCGGCACGAACGCTTTCGCGCAGGACGAGATTACCCTACGCCTGTCAGCGGTGAACTCGGAGACCGATCAGCGCGCCATTGCAATGACCGAGGTCTTCGGGCCGGCGGTTTCCGATTTTGCGAAGTTCGAGCCTCACTGGAACGGAACCCTCATCGCGCAGGGCTCCGAACTTGAGGCCATTGCTTCGGGTGACATCGAAATGTCGATCACCTCGGCACAGGAGCTGGCGACGTTCTTTCCTGAATGGTCGGTCTTTGCAGCCGGCTATGTCTTGCAGGATGCCGACCATCAGGTCGCGGTCTTCAAGGATCCGCTGATGGATCCCTTCAAGGAGCGGGTCGAGGAGGAGCTGGGCGTTCGTCTGCTGGCTCCGATGTATCTTGGTCGCCGTCAGGTAAACCTGCGCCAGACCAAAGACGAACTGGAGGTGAAGACACCCGCCGATCTGAGCGGCGTGAACCTTCGCATGCCAGGCACTGATGCCTGGCAGTTCCTCGGCCGTGCGCTCGGCGCCAACCCCACGCCCATGGCCTTCTCGGAAGTCTATATGGGGCTTCAGACCGGCGCGATCGACGGTCAGGAAAACCCGTTGCCAACAGTCGTGGATTCAAAGTTCTATGAAGTCACAAACCAGATCGTGCTGACCTCGCATCTCGTCGATTGGAACTTCATCGCCATCTCGGCCGAGCTCTTCGACAGTTTGTCCGCGCAGCAGCAGGAGGCCATTACCGCAGCTGCCGTCAAAGCGGCCGATAGCGGGCGCACTGCGCAGCTGGCCAAGGAGGAAGAGTCGGCATCGATCCTGAAGGAACGGGGCCTGGCTGTCTACGAGCCCGACATCGCTGCCTTCCGCAAAGCGGTGCAGGCTGCCTATCTGGACAGCGATCTGAGCGCTGCATGGCCGGAGGGTGTTCTCGACAAGGTAAACGCGCTCGGTAACTGATCCAGCCCTATGGCCGTGACCCGACTTCCAGCCGGGCCACGGCCCTTATGCGACACGCGTGCGGGCCAAGGCGGCCGGAACAAGTTTCGGGGAAGGGCAGACAAGTGATGGCAGCTTTGGGACGATGGTTCCGTCACGGAGCGGAGGGCGTTGCTGCGTTGATGATGGCGGCCATCTTCGGCACGTTCATAGTGCAGATCTTCGTTCGCTACGCCACGGGCTCGGCATGGTTCACCGCGGTCTTTGGGCCGGTCGATGCCGCCCAATTTGGCTGGACCGTCGAGTTCATCCTCGTACTATGGCTTTGGACGATCTTTTGGGGCAACGCGTTCGTGGTGCGAGACCACGACCACGTCACCTTCGACATCATCTATTACGCCGTGGGTCGAAAGGCTCGGACAGTCCTCGCGATCACCGGCGCGCTGATCATCGCTGCGGCGTTCTGGTCTTCGGTCGGCCCGACCTATGATCGTATGAGGCTTCTGCACCTGAGAAGCTCGGCCACGCTGCCTATCAATATGTTCCCGATCTATTCGATCTACTTCGTCTTTTTGGGAGCGGTCGGGCTCCGCTATCTCCTGCGGGCATGGGCGACTTTCCGGCATGGTCCGGATCGCGAATTGCCCGCTGTGCCGCACGCGCTTGACGAGAACGAGGAGCGCCGGACATGAGCTTCGAATTTCTTGTCCTGATTGGCACCCTGTTTTTCATCGCCGGCATTGGCATGCCCATCGCCTACGCGATCATTGTGGCTTCGATTGCCTACATGCTGGCCACCGGCTCTTCGACAGGCATTGTTGGCAGGGTCCTCGTCGATGGCATCTATCAGAGCTTCCTGCTGCTTGCCGTTCCTCTCTTCATCGTCGCCGCTAACATAATGAATGCCGGCACGATCTCAGAGAGGCTGCTGAATTTCTGCGTTGCCACGGTTGGCCGCTTCAAGGGCGGCCTCGGCCACGTCAACGTCATGTCCTCCCTGATCTTCTCGGGCATGTCCGGATCGGCCGTGGCCGATGCAGCCGGCATCGGCCGGATTATCATCGACATGATGCGCAAGGACGGACGTTTCCCCGCCGGCTATGCGGCGGCCCTGACCGCGGCTTCCGCGACGATCGGACCGATCATCCCGCCTTCGATTCCGATGGTTCTTTACGCGCTTGTCTCGAACGCCTCGATCGGCGCTCTGTTTATGGGTGGCATACTGCCCGGCCTGTTCATGGGCGCGGTGCTGATGATGATGAACTGGTGGAGCGCACATCGCCGCAATTTCATGACCGAGCCGCCGACGCCCATCCGCGAGTTGCCTCGCATTACGGGACGCGCCTTTCCCGCGCTCCTGATGCCTGCGATCCTGCTCTATGGTATTTATGGTGGTGTCACGACGCCGACCGAGGCCGCCGCAGTCGCCGCGGCTTATGCGCTCTTGCTGTCGGGCTTCTTCTACCGAACGCTGAGATTGAAGACGCTCTATACGATCCTCGTGGAAAGCGCCCGATCGTCGGCGGCGGTCGGAATCGTGATCGGCGGCGCGTTGATCCTGAACTACATCGTTGCATCTGAGAACATCCCCTCGACGCTCGGCGCCTATCTGGTGGACGTGAACGTCTCGCCGCTGATGTTCCTTCTCGCTGTCAACATACTGATCTTGCTCCTGGGATGCCTGCTGGATGCGACGACGATCATCCTGGTCATCGTGCCGCTTTTCATCCCGACCTGTAACCTTCTAGGTATCGATCTCGTCCATTTCGGCGTGGTGGTCGTCGTCAACTGCATGATTGGATTGATCACGCCGCCCTACGGCATCCTGCTCTTCGTCATCAATGCGGTCACTGGCATCCCGCTTCGGGACATCATCGTCGAGGTGCTGCCTTTCCTGAGCGTTCTCATCGGCGCGCTCGTCGTCATGATTCTCGTGCCGGATATTGTCCTCTTCCTTCCCCGACTCTTCGGCTATGCCGGCTAACTTCACACGAGAACCGGATTCCATGATCTCAGGCAAGACCCGTCTCATCGCCCATCTTGGCCACCCGACCGAGTCCTTTCGGGCACCGATGATCTACAATCCGTATTTCGAGAAGCACGGCATCGATGCGGTGGTCGTCCCGATGGGCTGCAAGGCTGAGGACTATCCGGATTTTCTGCGGCTGGCCTTCCGCCTTTCGAATATCCACGGCGCGTTGGTCACGATGCCGCACAAGGTCACGACCATGGCCTTGCTGGACGAGGCCAGCACCACGGCCCGCGTCGCCGGCTCATGCAATGCCGTTCGCCTCGGACCCGATGGACGGCTGATCGGCGATCAGTTCGATGGCGAGGGCTTCGTGCGGGGCGCCCTGCGCAAGGGTGCCGCGCTGGCGGGAGCCCGGGTTCTCGTGGTGGGGGCCGGCGGAGTTGGCTCGGCCATCGCCGCGTCGCTCGCCGCTGCGGGGGTAAGCGAGATCGCCGTCTTCGACAACCATGTCCCCATAATGGAAGCTCTCGCAGATCGGCTGCGCCAGCACTATCCGGCGCTGACCGTTTCAGTCGGTTCGAAGGACCCATTGGGCTTCGACATGGTGGTGAACGCGACGCCCCTCGGCATGCAGAAAGGCGATCCGCTTCCGATGGACGTGACTCGCATCGCACCTTCGACTTTCGTCGGCGAAGTGGTGATGAAACAGGAGATCACGCCGTTTCTTGAGGCCGTCCGAGAGCGTGGATGTGCTTTCCAGGTTGGTACGGACATGCTGTTCGAGCAGATCCCGGCCTATCTGGAGTTCTTCGGCTTCCGCACGACGACCGCCGAGGAATTGCGTAGCGTGGCACGGATCGCATACTGAACCTTTGCAAATTTCGACGCGTCAAGCTGGTCAGCTTCGAGTGGAGCGAAGGTTTGCAAACTTCGCTTAGACGTGTGGTTAGATGTTCGGTCCCGGAATTTGGTGGTGCGGATCAAGAATGAACCTGAACGGCTCTTCCGTCCAAGCTTTGCAGATGGCCTCGAAGGGCGTGAGGCCTCTTAGGGTCTTCAAACGACGCGCGAAATTGTAGGCTGCGACGAAGTCCGTGAGGTGCTGCCGAAGTTGGTCGTGATTGTCGTAGTGGAAGCGTTTGACGGTCGCGTCCTTGATCGTTCGGTTCATTCTTTCGACCTGGCCGTTCTCGGGGAAAACGATTCACTGGATCGTTTTCTTGTCCCCTCGAACTCCATGGGTGACGCGGCTTCGTCAAACGATGTTCGATATCGAGATCGGCGCAGGCGCCTTCGAAGGCATGGCATCGAAAGAGGACCTTTTCCGCCCGCATTGCTTTGATGTCCTCGGGAGTCCATCCGTTCCCCGAAAGATCGGTGAAGTGCGTTCCATTGTCGGTCAGGACGGTGTGGATCTTGTATGGAACGGCAGCGGCGAGAGCCCGCAGGAAGTTTCCCGCAACACGTCGCGTCGCTTTCTCGTGCAGCTCGACGAAGGCGAACTTCGAGGTCCGGTCGATCGCCACGAGCAGGTAAAGCTTGCCTTCTTCGGTTCGAACTTCGGCGATATCGATATGGAAGTAACCGATCGGATAGCGCTTGAACTGGGATCGCTTGGGTTTGTCGCCCTCGACCTCCGGCAACCGCGAGATGCCGTGGCGCTGCAGGCATCGATGCAGGGATGACCGCGTCAGATGCGGGATTGTCGGCTGGAGGGCATAGAGACAGTCATCGAGCGGCAATAGCGTATGGCCGCGAAAGGCAACGAGGACCGCCTCGTCCTTAAGCGACAGAACCGTGGAATGGGGCTCCTTCGGCCCGGTTCGGCGATCAACCGTTGAGGTCCGCTTCTTCCACTTGGCGACGGTCTTCGGGTTGATCCCATAGCGTCGGGACAACGCCCTCCGGCTCTATTGACTATGCTGCATCGCTCGACGGACTGCCGCAGTCGTCGTGGCGCTCCCATGCTGAATCTGCCCTATAATGCTTCCTTCCATTCGTATGAAAAGAGTGCACCATCAAAACCTGGGATCAAACAGCTAAGGACAAGATGATAACACCCGCCGGAGCGATTCGGCGGGTGTTGTCTTTTCCACGGGGGCGCGGGGTCCGTCAGCCCCCCGTGATCATCGTATCCGGCAGGTAAAGCGAAATGGCCGGGAACGCGATCAGCAGCAGCAAGGTCACGAACATCGCGATCCAGAACGGGATGACGCCCAGAAAGATCTGGCCCAGCGGCACGCTCGGGGCCACGGATTTCACGATGAACACGTTGATCCCCACGGGGGGCGAGATCAGCCCCATTTCCAGCGTCAGCACGACCAGCACACCGAACCAGATCGGATCGATCCCCAGCGCCGTGATGACCGGAAAGAAGATCGGCATCGTCAGCACCAGCATCGCGAACCCTTCCAGAAAGCAGCCCAGCACCATGTAGCACAGCAGTATCAGGCCCAGCACGGCGATGGCCGGCATGTTCAGTGCCGTCAGGAATTCCCCGACTGCCTGCGGGATATGCGACAGGGCCAGGAACGGGTTGATCATATGCGCCGCGATCAGGATCAGCATGACCGTTGCCGTCGTGACCACGGAATCCTTGCACGCGTTCCACAGGGTCGCCAATCCAAGCGATCTTGTCACCAGCCCCCAGATTATCACCAGACCCGCGCCGACTGCGGCCGCCTCGACCGGGGAAAAAAGCCCCCCATAGATGCCGCCAATTGTCAGCAGGATCACGACACCGATCGGCGTCGCACCGGCCAGACCCCCGGCCTTTTCGCGCAGGGTGGTCTGCGGGCCTCGAGGCGCCAGTTTCGGGTTGAACCAGCACATCAAGGTTATGGTCGCCACGAACATGCCCAGCAGCAAAAGCCCCGGCAGGACCCCTGCCAGAAACAGCCGTCCGATGCTTTCCTGCGCCAGGATCGCGTAGATCACGAAGCCGGTAGAGGGCGGGATCAGGATGCCCAGCGTGCCCCCAGCGGCAACCGATCCCGCGGCCAGACGGGGGTTGTAGTCGAACCGCTCCATTTCGGCCAGGCTGACCTTGCCCATGGTCAGCGCGGAGGCGACCGACGACCCCGACAGCGCGGCGAAGCCGCCGCAGCCGATCACCGTGGCCGAGGCGAGACCGCCGCGCACTGACCCGATCAGCGCATAGGCCGCGTCATAGAGCTTGCGGCTCATCCCGGTTTCGGTCGCCACGTTGCCCATCAGGATGAACAGCGGCACGACGACCAGTTCGGCAGAGGATCCCAGGGTGAAGCTTTCCGAGGCCAGCAGGCTGGTCGCGGCATCCCAGCCCCGCAACAGACAGATCCCGACGAAGCCGACGCCGAACATCGCGAAGGCGACCGGCACCCGCAGGGCCAGCAGGACCAGCAGGATCGCCATGCCCATCAGGCCGGTGGTCACATCGGTCATATCACATCCTCCACCCTGCGGCCGCGGCGTGCACCGAACATCAGCGTGACGGCCCGCAGACCCATCCCGAAGGCGGCGATCAGGGAAAACGCGATCACCGCGTATTGGAACCAGAACTTGGGCAACTGGATGATGTTGGTGGCCAGGTTTAGCATGCGGGACAGCTGCGCGCTTTCCCACATCGTCCAGGCGATGCCGATAAAGATCACCGCCCCCAGAAGGGCTGACACCACATCGCCCGCATGCCGCATCCAGTGCGGCATGACACCTTCAAACAGATCGACGGCAATGTGACCGCCGGTGCGGTCGCACAGCGCCATGCCGCCGAAGACGAGGATCACCATCGCCATCGTGGAGACATCCTGCGCACCCGAAATCGGCGCTCCGAAATAGCGCCCGATCACATCGGCAAGGATCACGACCACTTCCGTGATCAGACCCAGCGTGCCGATCAGGGCGGCAAGGCTTGTCAGCCCCGCCGCCCACCGGTCCAGACGGTCAAGCATCGTCTCAGTTGCCACGCATCACGGCAAGAACGTCCTCGCCACCGACTTCGGCGGCTAACGCCTCACCCAGCGGTTCGGTGATGGCGTTGAAGGGCGCGGCTTCCTCGGCCGACAGCATGATCACCGTGTTGTCGCCGGTCGCCTGGATCTCTTGCAGGACCGCGTCGGCCTTGGCGTTCCAGCCATCCTCGGCGGATTGCGACAGCGGTCGGCCCTTGATGCTGTCGACGGCGGCTTTGTCGGCCTCGCTCAACCCGTCGTATTTCGCGGCGTTCATTACGAAATAGAACGAGATCTGCCCCAGCGCCGGACCGGTGGTGTAGCTGTTCGCCACCTCGTCCAACTTGAAGTCGCCCACGGCAGAGGCGCCGGTCACGATACCGTCGATCAGGCCGGTCTGCAGCGCGTTGTAGATCTCGTTCGCGGGCATCTGCACGGGTGTGGCGCCCAGCGCCGCGATCACGCGCGCGGCGGCAGAGCCGGACACGCGGATCTTCAGGCCCTGCACATCGGCGGGCGTGCGGATGTCGTGGTCCTTCATGATGAAGATGTTGGGCTCCGACAGCCACAGCGCCAGCGGCACGGTCGCCGGGAATTCGCTGGTCAGCATGCCGGCGTCATAGGCATCCCACAGGATGTCATAGCCGTTCCGCCCTTCTGTCTTGACGCCGGGCAGTTCGGCCAGCATCGTCTTTGCGAACTGCGACGACGTGTAGCCCTGCAGGCCCCAGACGATGTCGGCCACGCCCTGCACGGCGCGGACGTATTGTTCCAGCGGGCCTGCGCCCAGTTCGCCGCCCGGATAGACCCTGAACTCCAGATCGGATCCGTCGGCGGTGGCGGCCGCGATGAAGGGATCGATGACAGCGCTCGTCAGCGTGTGCTGCGGCGGCACGAAATGCGCGATCGACAGGGTTTCGGCATGGGCGGGGACAGCGGCCAGAATAGCGCCGGCGGCACAGGCGGTCTTGAGCAGGTTCATCATGTGGTTTCCTCCCTTGGTGATGAAGCGGCGGGGCATTCGACCCCGGCGGTCGTAGGTGTCCGACGCCGTGACGTCAGTCGGGGGCCGCGAAGACGCGGCCATCGAACAGCTTGCGCGCGGTGCGCAGGGTCCCGGCCTGCGTGACGGTACCGTCGGGCGCGCGCCGCAGGATGACCTCGGCGGCGCCGGTCGGATGCGCGATGCGGAACACATCGCCGTCCGGCAGTGATGCAAGCCGCCGGGCGGGCGAGCCCTGCAAGGTGCAGGCGGTGGCCACGGTCACGGCGGCAAAGACGCCGATGGTCGCATGGCACCGATGCGGAATGAACGACCGGGTGTCGATGACCGCGTCGGGCGATGCGCTGACCAGCGTCATCTTGGGCACGCTTTTCTCCGCAACATCGCCCAGAGCCATCAGCGGCCCGGCCTGCAGGCGGATCGCCTCCAGCCGCGCCTTTAGCGCCTGATCCGCGTCCAGTGCGTCCCGATTCTCTTGCCCCGTCAGGCCAAAGTCGCCTGCATCCATCACGACACAGGGCATCCCGTTGTCGATCAGGGTGCATGCGATGCCGTCGATCCTGTCCACGACACGGCCCGTCGGCAGCAGCGCGCCGCACATCGACCCGGCCAGCGCGTCGAAAATAAGCGGCACGGGCGCGTGGGACCCGGGCACGCCGTCGATGCGCGCATCGCCGTCATAGCTGACACGGCCCCGCGGTGTCCGGATCGTGGCCACGGCCACTTCTTTGGTGTTGACCATGTGGATTCGGACCTGGGTCTCATCGCCCGTCGCGGCGACCAGACCGCGTTCAATCGCGGCGGGGCCGACGGCGGCCAGCAGGTTGCCGCAGCCCTGCGCATCGCTGACCAGCGGCTGGTCGACAAAGACCTGAAGGAACAGGTAATCGACATCCGCATCCGCCCGTGTGGACGGCGACAGCACCGCGACCTTCGATGTCAGCGGATCCGCACCGCCGATTCCGTCGATCTGCGCCGCGTCGGGCGACCCCATGATCCGCAGCAACAGGGCATCCCGCGCCGCGGCGTCGGCGGGCAGGTCGGAGGCGAGGAAATACGCCCCCTTCGACGTGCCGCCGCGCATCCACAGGCAGGGAATACCGTCAGACATAGGTCAGACCCTTTTCGGCAAGGCGCGGGCGCATGTCATAGATATCAAGCCCCAGTTCACCGGCCGCGAGGCGTTTGCGCTTGGACTCCTCAAGCGCGAGCCGGGCCTGCGCCTTTTCGTTGACGGTGGCGGCATCGGCGCGTTTCACGACCACCACGCCGTCGTCATCGGCCACTATCACGTCGCCCGCGTCGATCGCCTGCCCGCCGCAGACGATGGGCACGTTGACCGACCCGACGGTTTCCTTAACCGTGCCGGCGACGCTGATCGCCTTCGACCAGACCGGAAAGCCCATCTGCGTCAGGTCGCGCACGTCGCGCACGCCCGCGTCGATCACCAGCCCGCGACAGCCCCGCGCCATGGCCGAGGTCGCCAGCAGGTCGCCGAAATACCCCATGTCGCAGGGCGAGGTCGGGGCGAGCACCAGGATATCGCCCTCGCGCAGCTGTTCGATGGCGACATGGATCATCCAGTTGTCGCCGGGCGCCGCGCTGATCGTCACGGCTGATCCCGCGATCTGCGCGCCCGCATATATCGGGCGCAGGCTGCTGGACAGGCACCCGATCCGGCCCTGCGCCTCGTGTACGGTGGCGGCCCCGGCCCGGCCAAGAGCCGTGATGACGTCCTGATCCGCGCGGGTGATGGTTTGCACGACTTTGGCCATGTCAGTCTCCCGTGGTCGGCGGGGTGCCGTGGGTGTGGAAGGTGTCGATGGTTTTCAGCCCCCAGGCCTGACCCTTCTTGCGGTCGGCCTCGGTCCAGCGGACGGGGTCCCAGTCGGGGGCAAGGATCAGGCGGGCACCGGCATTGGCAAGTTCGACCCGGTTGCCCGCCGGTTCCCAGACATACAGAAAGAACGTGCCCTGAATGGCATGCTTGTGGGGCCCGGTCTCGATGTGGACGCCCGCCTCCAGAAACAGGTCGGCGGCGCGCAGGATATCCTCGCGCTGGTCGGTGGCGTAGGTGACATGGTGCAGCCGCCCGGTGCCGCGCTCGTGGTCCTCGGTGCAGGCGAGGTCGTAGGTCTTGTTGTTGACGGTGAACCAGCACCCGCCGATGCGGCCGTTGTCAAGCTGGATGTATTCTGTCACGCGGCTGCCGAGGCAGGTTTCCATGAAGTTCCGGAACACCGCGATATCGCCCGCCAGCAGGTTGACGTGATCCAGCCTGCGCGGCGCGGCGCCCGTGAACCGCGAGGCGACGTTCTTCAGCGCGGGCGCATCGGCACCCGCATCGTGGCGCCGGGTGTCGTAATAGATCTCGAACGTATGGCCGAAGGGGTCCATGAAGCGAAACGCGCGGCCATGCCCCGGCACCGGGTCGCACCACCCCAGCACGTCAAAGCCCGACGCCGTGATCGCCGCCACCCGCCGGTCCAGCGCCTCTGACGAGGCGGCGCGATAGGCGATGTGGCCGACGCCGGTGGCGTGCGAGCGTGTCAGTTGCAGGCTGTGGTGTTCGTAATCGTCCCATGCCCGCAGATAGGCGCTGCCTTCGTCTTCCGCTGTCAGCTTCAACCCATAGACCTCGGTAAAGAACCGCAGGCTGTCGTCGTAACGGTCGGTCAGCAGTTCCACATGGCCCAGATGGGCGATATCGTGGCAGTTCTCGGTCACAGCGTGTCCACGGTCCGCGGAAAGATGGACTGGAAGCCTTCGGCGTATTTGCAGTCGCGCCCGCCCGATTGCCCGCCGGAGTTGCGCTTGAAGTGATTGGCGCGCTGCTGGGCGACACGGGTATAGAACTCCCACAGGTGTTCCTGCCCCTGCATGCATTCGATAGCCGCGCGCTTCTTGGCCCAGACGGGCGTGATGTCCAGGAAGGTGTCCGGCTTCCAGCCCATCTGTTCGGTCTGGTGCGGCTCGAACAGGTAAAGCTGCGGCGCGCCCAGCACCTTCTGGCCGGGGTTGTGGCCCCAGGCCTGCGCGATCATCCGGCATTCAAGCACCGCATTGGTCGTATTCATGTGGTCGGTGTTGTAGGGGTCGTACTGGCTGTGGCTCAGCATGAAGGACGGCTGCACGTCGCAGATCACGTCGACGATGCGCATCTTGTTCTCGCGGGTGAAATCCAGCGGGTAATCGCCCATGTCCAGGGTGATCAGGTCGTGGACCCCCAGCGCCTCTGCCGCAGCCTCTGCCTCGGCGTGGCGGGCGTCCTTGACCCTTTGCAGGGTCATGCCCGCCTGCTTCCATAACTTCGCGCTTTCCCCGCGTTCCCCATAGGACAGGCACAGAACCGTGACGTTCACGCCCTGCTCCTGGTGCAAGGCGATGGCGCCGCCACAGCGCCAAACGAAATCGGCGGCATGTGCGGAAATAACGAGCGCGGTCTTGTCGGACATGGTGCCTCCCCTCAACAATCCTGAGGTTGTCTAGCACCGCCGACGGCCACGTCCCAATTCAAATGCCGTACCATTGCATAAGTAAAAGCTATAGCGACTGGCAAAAACCCGGCGTGTCGCGCTACTCTGGGGATCAGAACAGGAGGAGCGATGATCATGAACGAAGACCTCGTCTTTATCGGTTTCGGCGAAGCGGCGACGGCTTTCTTGGGCGGGTGGGACGGGTTGCGCCCGCCCCGTGTCGTTGCGTTCGACAGCAAGACGGATGACGATGCCACCTGCGACACGATGCTGGCCCGCTATGCGGAATATGCGGTGGCGGGGGCAGAGAGTGCGGCTGCGGCCGTGGACGGTGCGCAGGTCGTCTTTTGCGTTGTGACCGCCGACCGCGCGCTTGACGCCGCCAGGGCTGCCGCGCCGCAGCTTGCGCCGGATGCCTTGTGGCTGGACTGCAATTCCTGCGCCCCGGATACCAAACGCGCGGCGGAACGGGTCATCACGCAGGGGGGCGGCCGCTACGTCGATGTGGCGGTCATGGCCCCCGTGCATCCCCAGCGACAACATGTGCCGCTGCTGGTGTCGGGGCCGCACGCCGCTGCAGCGATCGCGGTGCTGACCGCCCTTGACATGCGTCCCGTTGCGGCGGGCGACAGCGTGGGGCAAGCCTCTGCGATCAAGATGTTGCGCTCGATAATGATCAAGGGGATCGAGGCGCTGACAGCCGAATGTTTCCTTGCCGCCCGCCGCGCGGGGGTCGAGGATGCGGTCATCGCTTCGCTGGATGCCTCTGATCCCGGGGCCGACTGGCGCAGGCGCGGCGCCTACAATCTGGAGAGGATGATGGTCCACGGGACCCGCCGCGCCGCCGAAATGCGCGAGGTGGCGGCCACCGTGGCGTCCCTTGGCCTGACGGGGCGGATGGCGGCGGCAACGGCGCAATGGCAGGACGCCATCGCCGCGATCGGGGCAGCGCCCGGCGAAGACGATCTGGCCGCCCGCGCCGATGCGCTGCTGCGATCGCTGTGAACGGGACCGGCCTGCGCCATTTGCGGGTGCTGCTGGCGCTTGCCGATTGCCGCTCCGTCACCGGTGCCGCGCAACTCATGGGGCTGTCGCAGCCGGCCGTCAGCCAAGCCCTGCAAAAGCTGGAAGCGCTCTCTCGCGGTGTTCTTTTCGATCGCAGTAGCAAGGGACTGTTCGCCACGCCGCGCGGTGACGTGCTGATCCGCCGGGTCCGGCGGTCGCTGGCGCGGCTCGATGCGGCCCTGGTCCTGGTCGCTCCGCGGCTGGCGCTGACGGCCACGACGCCGCAGTTGACCGCGCTTGTCGCGGTGATCGAGGCGCAGAATTTCACCATTGCCGCGCGCCGGCTGGGCATTGCCCAGCCGACCGTGCATCGCGCCATCGCCCAGTTGGAAACCGAGGCCGGTCGGCAGATGTTCGATCGGGCGGCCCATGGCATCGTGCCGACCCGCGCGACCCGCGCATTGGGGCTTGCCACCCGGCTGGCCTTTGCGGAACTGGATCAGGCCGCTGCCGATCTGGCGGAGCTCGATGGCCGCACCACCGGGCAAATCGTCATCGGGGCGCTGCCGCTGTCGCGATCCGCGCTCTTGCCGAAGGCGCTTGCGCGGTATCGGAACATGCGACCTGACCAGAACATTACGATCATCGACGGTATCTACAACGACCTGCTGAGAGGGCTGCGTCGCGGAGAAATCGACCTGATCATCGGCGCCATCCGCGATCCGGCGCCGATCGCCGATATCAGGCAAGAGCCCTGGTTCGACGATGGCATGTGTGTCGTGGCGGGCGCAGACCATCCGCTTGCCGGTCGGCAGGGCGTCAGGATCGCGGATCTGGTCGGCTATCCATGGGTCGTGGCGCGCCAGGGCACGCCGGCCCGCGACCAGTTCGAAAGCCGGATCGCGCGACATTTCGGCGCGCTGCCGGTGGTGGAAACCGGTTCGATCCTGTTGATGCGCGGACTGCTTCAGGATCAGCGGCACCTTGGATGCGTATCTTCCGGTCAGGCGGCGTTCGAGATCGCCTCGGGCCAGATCCTGGCGCTGGATCTGAAGATCGACTGGGTCGGCCGGCCGATCGGCCTGACGACCCGCACCGAATGGTTGCCGACCGCGGCGCAACAGGACCTGCTGGACGCCTGCCGCGCGATCGCGCGCGATCCCGGCGATTGAACCGGCAGCCTGCGGTGCAACCAGCCCGTGCGAGAGGTCTTTCCAGACCATGCGCTGCACCTTGGGCAGCGCTGACGCGACCAGGTCCCGGCCCAAAGTTCAAGCCTGTCTTTCCTTGTCATGCTGCAGGGGCAGCTTAAGTCCGGCAGTGATCCACCATATCCAAGAGATGATACCAGTGTGTGACCTTTGCAAACTGGGCCTGCCCCACCGCCAGCCCCGCGCGACGCGCCGCAACTTCCTGCGGACGGCGATCGCCAGTGCGGCGGCGATGGCCTTTCTGCCGGGCTTCCTGGCCAGTCCCGCCGCCGCCCAGGCCATCCCCGCGGGTGTCGGCCAGGCCGGCCGCCGCAGCCTGATCAAGGGCGGCCACATCCTCAGCCTCGATCCCGCGGTCGGTGACTTTACCGGAGACGTGCTGATCGAAGGCAGCCGCATCCTGGACGTCGCGCCGTCGATCGAGGCGGGCGACGCCGCGCAGATCGATGCGACGGGCCGGGTCGTGATGCCGGGATTCGTGGACACGCATCTCCACCAGTTCGAAACCGCCCTGCGGTCCTATCTGCCCAACGGCATCATGACCGCCGATGCCACCCGTCCGGGGGTGCCGACCTATCTGGACGATATCCTGGGCCGGTTTTCCAAAGTGTACCGTCCCGAAGATATCTATATCGCGCAGCTGTTCGGCGGTCTCAGTCAGCTTGATGCGGGTGTGACCACGGTTCATGACGTCTCTCAGATCCATCACTCGCCGGCCCATTCCGATGCGGTGATCGAGGGCATGCAGGCCGTGGGCCGGCGCGGTGTGTTCGGCTATTTCGAGGGCTACGGCCCCGATGTCGCCTATCCCGAGGATGCCCGCCGGATCCGCGACAGCTATTTCAGCACCGACGACCAGTTGCTGACCATGCTGATGGGCGGCGAGGTCTATCTACAAGGCATCGATCCGCTGCGCGCCTGGAATCTGGCAAAGGAACTGGACCTGATGGTCGGCCTTCATGCGGTCGGCTCGTTGGGCATGCAAGAAACGATAGACAGCCTGATCCCGCATTTCACCGACAAGCACCTGTTCATCCACATGACCGGCATGTCCGACAGGGCGTGGGACCGGGTGAAGGAGGTCGGCGCCCATGTGTCGCTTTCGGTCCCGATCGAAATGCACATGCGTCACGGGATGCCGCCGGTGCAGAAGACCATCGACATGGGCCTAGAGCCGTCGCTGTCGGCCGATGTCGAATGCACGATGACGGCCGATTTCTTTACCCAGATGCGCGGCACGATCACCATGCAGCGGATGATGGCCAACCAGATCGCGCTCGACCAAGGCCCGACGGCGGCACCCGCGCTGATGGAGGTGCGCGACGTCATCCGATACGCCACGATCAACGGTGCCCGGGGGCTGAAGCTGGACCACAAGACCGGCTCCCTGACACCGGGCAAGGAGGCCGACATCATCCTGCTGGATGCGACGGCGTTGAACGTGGCACCGCTGAACAATGCGCCGGGTGCGGTGGTAACGCTGATGGAACGGTCAAACGTCGAAACCGTTTTGGTGGCCGGTCAGATCAAGAAGTGGAAAGGCGCGATGGTGGGTCACGATATCGCAGCCCTGCGCGACCGGATCATCGCGTCGCGCGACTACCTTTTCGAAACCGTGGACGCCGAAGTTCCCCTGTTCGATTGAGGCAAGCCACCATCTGTCTTCGCCGCGACCCCGGCCATCGGCGGGCGTTGCGGCGGGTCGCGACGTGGTGAAGACCACGCGCCGTCGGCTTGGTGAAGTGTGATCCTTCCAATGCTGAGAAGGAAACGCACCATCAAGGGGCCTGTCGCAATTTTGATTCTGAGACGTGAAAGCCCCGACTTTGCGGGGGTTTTCAGGCTTCGTTAATCTTTTGAAGCCCGAAGATCTGCGCGACGAGATCGTTCTGGCCGTGAACGGTCCACTCGCCCGCGATGCCGAAGCCCTTCTTCAGCCATAGCATCGCCTCGAACCCCTTGATCGTTCGCCGAGCGGTATTGAACGAACGAAAGCCGCCGATCCTCGGCATCGCCCTTTTTACCCGGAAATGATCGCTCTCGATCCCCTGCTGGAGATGCTTGGTAACGGAGTGGACCGGATTGGGCGGCAGCAGCCGATCCTCGACAGCCGATCTTATGGCAACCGGGAAAGGTCCTGCGCCATCCGTCCCGACCGTCGTCGGCGACGGCAGCGGCTCGTCCTTCAGCACCTTGCGGAAGAAGCGCTTCGCTGCATCAGCATCGCGCTTGGCTGTCAGCAGGAAGTCAACAGCGTTGCCGTGCTTGTCGATGGCACGCTACAGATACCGCCACTGGCCGCGGATCTTCACACAGGTTTCGTCGATCCGGCCAATGTCGTGCATGGGCCGCAATGGGGTTTGCGAAACCGGCGCAACCGCTTCTCGATCAGCGGCGCGTAGGCCAGAATCCAGCGGTTGATCGTCGAGTGATCGCCCGCAGAGCATCGCTCGGCAAACATCTCCTCCAGATCAAGATAGCTCAACGGGTAGCGCAGATTTCAGTTCACCGCCTGAACGATCAGCCACGCCTCGAACTGCCGTCCCTTGAAGTTGTCCTTCGACGCCCGCTTCAGCTTCTCGGCGATCGTGTTCAGGATCATGGCAAGGCCCCCGTCAATAAGAGCCCGAAAATCAACAAACACGGTCACCGAACCGTTAGGCCGAAATGTTTTCGACAGCCCCCACCGCATCCAGTCCGGCGCCGATCGTCCTGGCGATCACGTCCCGCACCCAGATCGACTTTGCGGAATGGTGCTGCTCGACCGTCCAGATCAGCTTGACAGGCAGTTCCGCCGCTAACGGGAAAGGATGTATCCGCAGGCCGCCACCGATCCGGCGTGCCAGGGCCGTCGGGAGCGTCGCGACCCGGTGCGACCCGCGCACCAGCTCCTCGATTCCGGCCGGGCTGGGAATCTGGATCGCGGCCCGCAATGATAGCCCCTTGCGATCCAGTTCCGTCAGATAACTTGACCGCCACCGACCCCCGTAAGTGACAAGGATATGTTCCATCTCCAAATAGCGATCCAGTGACAGGGGCCGGTCTGCCATCGGGTGCGCAGGGTCCAGCAGGCAGGCATAACTTTCAGTGACGAGCGTGCGCGCGTAAAAGGCCGCATCTTCACGCTGGAACGGACCGATCAGCAGATCGGCTTCGCGGTTCATCAGCTTTTCGTGCCCGGTGCCGGAGGCATCCACGATCTCGATCTGCATCAGTGGTGCGGCCCGCGTGAGCGCGGTCGCGACCCGGGGCACGATCAACATCCGTTCGAAGTAGTTGCAGGCGATCACCAGCCGGTCTGTAGCCGTGGCCGGATCGAACCGCGCCGCGACGCGCAGACGCCGCGCATCCGCGATCATGATGTCCGAAAATGCGATGATGGCACGGCACTGGTCCGTGGCACGGGTCCGGCCACCCACCCGGACGAACAGGGGATCGTCGAACACTTGCCGCAACTTGTCGACGTTGTAGCTGACGACGGACTGGCTGATGCCCAGCACCTCTGCCGCGCGCGTAAAGGATTCGGCCTGCGCCACCGTGGCCAGCACCTGGAACGCCCGCAGATCGAGCGTGAGGAGATCATCCTGCTGCATACGATATCTTACGATCTGAAAATCAGATTGCAATGATCTGCTTGATCGTATTTCAAGGGTCGGCCAACCGCGCTAGCCTGTCCCAACCTTTGGGAGGAGGACCGCAGATGCCGTTGGCACCCGTGAACACCGATGTCGATATGGATCAACTGACACACGATCCCTATCCGATTTACCGCCGGATGCGGGCGGACACGCCGGTCGTGCGGGTCGCGGCGGTCAAGCGCACGTTCCTGACCAAGGCGGCCCACACCAAGCTGGTTAAGGACAATCCGGACCTGTTCAGCTCTGACGACCCCAAAACGCCAATGCAACCGGCGTTCCGCGCCCATACGCTGATGCGCAAGGACGGCGACGAACACCGGCGCGAGCGCATGGCGATGCAGCTGGCCTTCACGCCCAAGATCATCAAGTCCGACTGGGCGCAGATCTATCGCGACATCACGGAAACCTACCTCGACCGCCTGAAAAAGGGCGAGACGGTGGATCTGTATCGCGAAATATGCGGCCCGGTGTCGGCGGCGATCCTGACGCAGATTCTCGGCCTCGACGGGGCGACGGACGAGCAGATGATGCGCTGGTCGCAGGACCTGATCGACGGGGCCGGCAATTTCGGCTGGAAACCCGAACCCTTTGCCGTCACCGACCGTGCCAACGATGAAATGAACGCCCATTTCGACAGCCTAGTCGACCGTCACAAGGCCGACCCCAATCCCTCGGCCTTTTCGCTGATGGTCAACGCCGCCGACCCCATCCCGAAAAGCCAGATCTACGCCAACCTCAAGATCGCCATCGGTGGCGGCATCAACGAACCGCGCGACGCGATGGCCACGATCGTCTACGGCCTGCTGACCAACCCCGACCAGTTGGAAGAAGTGAAGCGGCAGGAGGCCTGGGGCCAGACCTTCGAGGAAGGCGTGCGCTGGGTGGCACCGATCCAGGCGTCCAGTCGTCTGGTGCTGGAAGACACCGAAATCGGCGGTTTCGACATCCCCAAGGGGGATACGGTGATGACCATTCAGGCGTCGGCAAACCGGGACGAGGACGTGTTCGATAAGGGCGAGGACTTCATCGTCTTTCGCGACAAGAACCCGCACCAGGCCTTTGGCAGCGGTCCGCATCATTGTGCGGGCGCGCATATCGCGCGCCGCACGGTGGGCGAGATAATGATCCCCGCCCTGTTCGAACGCTTTCCGGGCATGACGCTGCCGGACCCGAGCGCCGTGCAATGGCGCGGCTTCGGTTTTCGCGGCCCGATCAACATGCCCGTCACCCTGAACTGACCGAAAGGACAAGCCATGGTCAAAGTGACCTATATCGCCGCCGACGGCACCGAAACGAAAGTGGACGCCGAGGTCGGCGCGAGCGTGATGCAGACAGCGCTGAACAACGATATCGACGGAATCGTGGGCGAATGTGGCGGCGCCATGATGTGCGCAACCTGCCACTGCTACGTCGATGATGCCTGGACCGACAAGACCGGCGACCGGCTGGCAGGAGAGGACGACATGCTGGAATGTGCCGCGGACGAGGTGAAACCGTCGTCGCGGCTGTCCTGCCAGATCAGGCTGACGGACGACCTTGACGGGCTGGTGATCCACCTGCCCGCTGATCAGGTCTGATCCCCGTGGCCGTCGCTGTGCCGGACAGGATCGTTATCGTCGGGGCGGGGCAGGGCGGCCTTCAGGCGGCGATCTCTCTGCGGCAGGACGGTTTTGCAGGCACCCTGACCCTGATCGGTGGCGAAAGCGGTCTGCCCTACCAGCGTCCGCCCCTGTCGAAAGCCTACCTCAAGACCGGCGACGCCGAGGCGCTGCGCCTTCGGCCGGACACGTTCTTTGCCAAATCGGACATCGCGCTTGTGACCGGCGTCTGGATCGACCGGATCGACCGAGACGCCCGGACGGTCCATGCGGGCGACCGGTCGTTTTCATACGACCACCTGATCCTTGCCACCGGCACCCGCAACCTGCGCCCGCCGATCCCGGGCGTTGACCGCGCGCTGGACCTGCGCACGCTGGACGATGCCCTGCGGCTGCGCGGCGCACTGGACAGCCCGAAGCGGTGTGCCGTCATCGGCGGCGGTTTCATCGGGCTGGAATTCGCGGCCGTCGCGGCAAGTCTGGGGCACACCGTCACCGTGGCCGAGGCCGCCCCCCGCCTCATGGCGCGCGTGGTGTCGCCGCAGATGTCGGACCGGTTCCTGCGCCTTCATCAGGATTTGGGCAATACCATCCACCTCGATGTTCCGGTCACCCAGGTGACGGATCGCGGCATCGCGCTGAAGGACGGCACGACCGTCGACGCGGACGTGGTGCTGCTGGCCGCCGGCGTTGTGCCGAACGCCACGCTGGCCGGGGACGCGGGCCTTGCCACCGATAACGGCATCATCGTCGATGACCGCCTGCTGACCGATGATCCGGCGATCTCCGCGCTTGGCGATTGCGCGGTCTTTCCCGACCCCGTCACGGGCCGCCCCGTGCGGCTGGAAAGCGTGCAGGCCGCGACGGACCATGCGCGCCTGATCGCGCGCCGGTTGCTGGGCAAATCGGACGATCCCTATTCCGCCGTGCCGTGGTTCTGGTCCGATCAGGCCGATGCGAAACTGCAAATCGCGGGCCTGGCCACGCCGCAGGACGAGGCGGTGACGGGACCGGACGGCACCGTCTGGCGCTTTGCGGGTGACAGGCTGTCGGCGGTCGAGACGATCAACACTCCGAAAACCCACATGCAGGCGCGCAAGCGGCTGGCCGGCGCGCCGGTGGACCGTGCCGCGCTGATCGCCGCCGATTTCGCGCTTGCCGATCTTTGACAGGACGATTTCATGACCGCATCGACGACAATCCTGATCCCCGGCCTGATCTGCGACCGCACGGTCTGGGCGCCCTTTCTGGACCGGCTGGACGGCGCCATCGTCGCCGATCTGACGACACAAGACGACATCACCGACATGGCCCGCGACTGCCTTGCGCTGGCCGAGGGCCGGCTGCGCGTGGCGGGGCATTCCATGGGTGCGCGCGTCGCGATGGAGATGGCGCGGCTGGCGCCGGACCGGATCGACAGGCTGGCGCTGCTGGATACCGGCATCCATCCGCTGAAGGACGGCGAGCGTGCGAAACGCGACGAGATCGTGGCCTTTGCCCACGCCAACGGCATGCAGGCGCTGTCGGACCGCTGGCTGCCCGGCATGGTCCATCCCGACCGCCACGGCGACGCTGACCTGATGGACGCGCTGACCGCCATGGTCCTGCGCCAGTCGCCGGATATCCACGCACGCCAGATCAAGGCGCTTTTGAACCGCCCCGACGCGGCGGCCTATCTGGCCGACATCGCCTGCCCCGTCCTGCTAATGGTGGGCGCACAGGACGCATGGAGCCCAGTGTCCCAACACGAGGCCATGCTCGCCCTGCTGCCCGACGCGCGACTGGTCGTGATTGACGACGCGGGCCATTTCGCCCCCGTCGAGCGTCCGGACCAGACCGCCGCCGCCCTGATCCCGTTCCTGACAGAGGAGAGTGCCTGACATGCCACCGATCAGATCCCGAGAGGACGGCGACCGAATTCCGCAGACGCCGCTGTTCGACCGCGACCGCAACACGGCCGGCTACGCGATCAACAAGATGGCCAACGGGTTGTCGCAGGCCGAGAACCGCGCGGCCTTCAAGGCTGACGAATCCGCCTATATCGACCGCTTCGGGCTGACGCCCGAGCAGAAGCAGGCCGTCATGTCCCGCGATTGGGAAGAGATGATGCGCCTTGGTGGCAATCTTTTCTACATCCTCAAGATCTCGGCCGTCGATCCGACGCCGATCACGCAGATCGGGGCCGCGCAGGCGGGTCTTAGCCACGAGGATTTTCTGTATCAGCGTCTAGGGAAGAAAAAGAATGGCTAAAATCATCGGCGGGCTGGGCACCAGCCACGTGCCGTCCATCGCGGCGGCCATCGACAAGGGGCTGGCGGACAGCCCCGACTGGAAACCGCTTTTCGACGGGTACATCCCGGCCAAGAAGTGGGTTGCGGACAAGAAGCCCGACATTGCGGTCGTCATCTTCAACGACCACGGCAACGCGTTCTTCCTGGACAAGATCCCGTCGCTCGCCGTCGGTGTCGCTGACCGCTACCGCCCGGTCGACGAAGGCTGGGGGCCGCGCCCCGTGCCCGATTTCGTCGGCGCGCAGGACTTTTCGTGGCATCTGGTGGATACGATGGTGGCGGAGCATTTCGACCCGCTGGTCTGCATGGAACTGGATGTGGACCACGGTTTGCAGGTCCCGATGGAGCTGTTCTTTGGTCGGCCAGAGGCCTGGCCCGTGAAGATCGTCCCGATTCTTGTCAACACGATCCAGTATCCGATCCCGACGCCGCAACGCATGTGGGAACTGGGAAAGACCCTGCGCCGCGCCATCGAAAGCTGGGACACGGACGAGACGGTCGCGATCCTCGGCACCGGCGGGCTGTCGCATCAGTTGCAGGGCAGCCGCGCGGGCTTTATCAACGCCCCCGCCGATCAGGCGTGGCTGGCGGAAATCGGTTCCAACCCGCAGAAATACCGCGACATGACGCGCGAGGATTATGTGGAAACTTTCGGCTCCGAAGGGGCAGAGCTGATCATGTGGCTGGTGATGCGCGCGGCCATGGACGACGCTGTGAACACGGTCCATCACCACTACTATTCCCCCGCCTCCATGACCGGCACCGGCATGGTCGTGCTGGAAAACGCGGGCGCGGCGTGATGTTCTTTCTGATGCAATGCACCCACCACCCCGACATGGACGCGCAGCGCGACAGCCTGCGCACCGATCACCGGGCCTGGGTCGCATCCGGCGGCGACGGGCTGGCGCAGGTCTTGGTCGGCAGCGCGACATGGGCGGAGGATGGGACCGCGCTCGGCAATTTCGGCATCCTGCGGGCCGCGTCCCGGGCCGACGCGATGGCCTTCGCCGAAGGTGATCCGTTCGCCAGGGGCGGTGTGGTGTCGGACATCCGGCTGACGCGGCTGGCCGACGGCTTTCAGGCGCAGCGGATCGACCCGATGACCAAAGCCTGAACGCGCCACCCTAGGTGTTCAGTCCCGCACTGTGGTGGTAGCTTATCGCGCCAGCAGAGGGATGCGCTATGGGACAAGTTCTTCACGGATGCGCCACGGTGAGGCATTGCGCCGCCACTGGTCCGAGGCCGATGCCGAACGCACGCTGTCCGAGCAGCGATAGAGCGATTGAAAGCTTCGGTCCCGCAGATCGCCGAACGCTACGGGTTGAACAAGAAGACTGTCCGCAAGTGGCGGAGCCGAAAGACGGTCGAGGACACAGCGATGGGTTTGAAGAACCCGCGTTCGACGGTGCTTTCGCCAGAGCAGGAGGCGGCCTGCGTCGCCTTCCGTCGTCATACACTGCTGCCGCTCGATGACTGCCTCTACGCGCTGCAGGACAGCATTGCGGAGCTGACGCGCTCGAGCCTTCACCGGCTCTATCAGCGTCACGGCATCTCTCGGCTCCCTGACATGAAGTCAGAAACCGAGCTGAAGAAGGCGTTTAAAGCCTATCCGATCGTCACCATCCACATCGATATTGCGGAAGTGCGCACCGACGCAGGCAAACTGCATATGTTCGTCGCCATCGATCGGACCTCGAAGTTCGTCTTCGTGCGGCTCGGAGAAAGCGACGAGGGCCACCGCCTGCCAGTTCCTACGCGCTCTGATCGAGGCCATTCCCTACAAGATCCATACCGTGTTGACGGAGCGAGCCGACGAAGGCGCCATGGATTCGAGCCCGGCAGCGAGCGGCGTCCAGTTCTGTCATCCGCCGCGTTATCGGCTGGTCGATGCAGAGCCGGCAGACGACCGACGTCGTGCTGCAGGCATTGCTCATGGCGGTCTGGCGTCGAAAGCTGAAAAACACGGTCCTGATCCATTCCGACCAGGGCTCCCAGTTCACCAGCATGGACTGGGCAACGTTCCTGAAGCACCACAATCTCGAGCACTCGATGAGCCGTCGTGGCAACTGTCACGATAACGCCGTGGCCGAAAGCTTCTTCAATCTCCTCAAGCGCGAGCGGATACGGCGAAGGACCTATCGAACACGCGAGGAGGCAAGGCAGGACGTGTTCGATTACATCGAGATGTTCTACAACCCGAAGCGCAAGCACGTCAGGAACGGGATGCTGTCACCCGTTCAGTTCGAACGGCAGCAGGAAACGTAACCCGAGGGCGTCCACAAAACTCGGGGCTATTCAACGACCAACTTCGGCAGCACCTCACGGACTTCGTCGCAGCCTACAATTTCGCGCGTCGTTTGAAGACCCTAAGAGGCCTCACGCCCTTCGAGGCCATCTGCAAAGCTTGGACGGAAGAGCCGTTCAGGTTCACTTATGATCCGCACCACCAAATTCCGGGACCGAACATCTAGCTTCCGGCGTATGCCGAGATATTTGAAAAGAAGGACGAGCGGCACGAAGCCGTTCCGATATCCCGTGCTGCATGAGCGGCCTTAGGTAACAACTTCGCGATTTGGTCAGGCGTCATGCGAACGGACGGACCGGCGACGCTCAGAGTGCCAATGCAGTCATAGGCAAGATGACGAGTGATCGGGAAAGCTACAGCGGACGTTCCGGGCTCGAACACCTCATGGATTTCAGAATGTCCAGCACGGCGGGCGCGATCGACATAGTCCATGACCTCGCTGATCGTCTTGGGAGCATTTGGACCGTGACCGGAACGGATACCCTGTTTCGCGACGAGTTGGAGTGCGGCGTCATCTGACATAGTTGACAGAAACGCAAATCCGTTCGAGGTCGCGCCCAGATAGACTTCCGGTTCTTCCTCTGGATTGTATTGCAGCCCCCTGCGCGCTCCCCGCGCCTTGGCTGTTCGCATGAGTTTGTCGCCTTCAACGACGCAAAGCATTGCGAGTTCGCCAGTTTCTTCTGCTAAGCGATCAAGTATCGGCAGGATCAGATCCGTAATGCCGGTGGCGATCTGGTGCACCAGCGCCAGCGATGACAGCTTGACCGTCAGACTGTACATTCCGCGTTCGTGTTCCTGCCGAACATATCCCATCTCGCGAAGATCATTCATCAGGCGATGCGCCCCGCTCCTCGGCAGTGAGAGTTTAGCCGATATGTCGGCCAGATGAAGACCGTCAGCGTGACATGCCAGCAATTCGATGATGGATAACGCGCGATCTCGTGACGACATCCAGTCCTCCTTGTCTCAATCAACCATGTCTCATTTGGAACAAGCGATCAATATCATTGACTCGTTGTTACCAATGTGCGATTTGGAACATGTTCCAAAAACCTGGGAGGGTCAGTGTGGAGCTCAAGACGCTGCCTATTACGGGACGGACTCGGCTTTATCTGGTCATCGGAGACCCCGTGGCCCAGGTGCGAGCGCCTGAGCTGATGAACCCAATCATGCAATCGTTGGGCCGAGACGCTGTGATGGTCTCACTCCAAATCGCTCCCGAACAAATCGACCAGCTTCTTCCGTCTCTCCTAAGGTCGCCGAACCTCGATGGTATTTTGGTCACGATCCCTCATAAGTTCTCCGCTGCCCAGCACGCCGCAAAAGTCAGTCCTGCGGTCGAAAAAGCTGGATGCGCGAACGCGCTTCGTCGGACGTCAGAGGGTTGGGAAGCCGAGAACTTCGATGGCATCGGCTTCGTCCAAGGTTTGAGCGCGAGCGGCTTCGACCCTGCCGGCAAACGAATTCTCGTCGTGGGATCGGGCGGCGCGGGAGCTGCGATAGCGGCCGCCATCGTGGACGCCAAGCCCAAAATGATTGCCTTATTCGACATCGAACATGGGCGCAGCCGCCGATTGGCCGATCGTCTCGCGAATGGAACTGCGGGAGTAAGCGCCATCGAAGTGCTTCCCGATGCAGCGACATACGACCTCGTCGTTAACGCCACGCCGCTGGGTCTTCAGCCTGGCGATGATCTGCCGATTGCCGTTGAAACCCTATCGCCGGGCACGCTGGTCGCCGACGTGATCATGAAGCCTCAGGAGACGGCGCTCCTCAAGAAGGCGCGCGACATGGGCTTCGGCACCCATCTTGGCATCCATATGCTTGACGCACAAATCGACATGTATTGCCGATTCTTCGGGCTGGCATCGGGCATCGGCGATGATCGGACGATCGGCGCATGAGCTACAACTTCGACTTCCAAGTCTTGCTTCCGTACTGGCCTCAGCTCCTTTGGGGATGCTGGATGACCCTGTGCTTGGCGGCTCTTTCCGTCGCCTTGGGCTT
Organism: Fulvimarina fulva; assembly: GCF_039652615.1. Lineage (NCBI taxonomy): Bacteria > Pseudomonadati > Pseudomonadota > Alphaproteobacteria > Hyphomicrobiales > Aurantimonadaceae > Fulvimarina > Fulvimarina fulva. Next base: position 15,487 of record NZ_JBDJAC010000020.1, on the reverse strand, counting down.
CCTGATTGGACTGCTGGCGGCTGTTAGTCGCAATAGCATGATCGTATGGCTTCGCTGGGTTGCAGTTGGTTATGTGGAACTGATCCGCAACACACCGTTCTTGCTGCAGATTTTCTTCATTTTCTTCGGACTTCCGACTCTTGGCGTTAGTCTGAGCCCATGGCCGGCAGCCGTGCTGGCCCTGTCTCTCAATTGCGGCGCCTTCGCGTCTGAGATCATCCGACAGGGCATCGACTCCATACCGCGCGGTCAGCTGGAGGCAGGGCGGGCCTTGGGCCTGAATGCGGCGATTATATTTCGCTATATTGTGCTCAAGCCCGCATTGCGCATCATATTTCCCGCACTTGCTGGGCAGTTTATCTTGGCGCTGCTGACGACAAGCATCGTCTCGTCGATTTCTGCGGAAGAACTTACATCAATAGCTCAATCTATCGATACTGTAACATTCCGAAGCTTTGAGATATACTTTACAATAACATTATTGTATTTCATCATGTCATATGTATTTGCATCTATATTTAAATTGATCACAAAACAGTTTTTTTCTTATCCGATGAAGTGAGGGTACGATCTTGGTCAATATTCAGCAATTCGACGCTTCATCGGTCCTTTTCATCTTTTCGGGGCTCTGGTCGACCATTGTCCTGTCGCTGATTGCCTTTGCTGCCGGTGGGCTGGTCGGCCTCCTGGTCGCTCTCCTGCGCACCAGTGGGGTCCGTGTACTCGAGCGCCTGGCGACGGGCTATATCGACTTTTTCCAAGGGACGCCGATGCTCCTGCAGCTGTTCCTTGCCTATTACGGCTTGCCTCTGTTGGGTCTGAGGGTGAGCCCATGGGTGGCAGTGACCGTCGGACTCATGCTGCATGCGAGCGCCTATCTGGGAGAGATATGGCGCGGAGGCATTCAAGCCGTCCCCAAAGGTCAGTCGGAGGCCGCATCGGCTCTGGGCCTGTCCTATTTCCATCGTTTGCGCGACGTGGTTTTGCCACAGGCCATCCGGCTTTCGCTCGCGCCGACAGTCGGGTTTTCCGTCCAGCTTATCAAGGGCACGTCCCTGGCCGCGATCATCGGCTTCGTCGACCTCACGCGGTCTGCTCAGATCGTCTCCAGCACGACGTATCAGCCGCTGCTGGCATACGGTGTTGCGGGGCTGTTTTACTTCGGACTTTGTTTCCCGTTGTCGTATTTCAGCGTTCAACTCGCCAGAAAATACAACAGAGCTTCTTGAAGCGGATCATCCGCAATGTGGAGGAGAAGACTATGAACACATCCAATATCAAATCGGTCTGGGCGCGTGGACGACAACATGTCCTCGCTCTCGCCATGGCAGGCCTGCTCGGGGTCGGGCTGACTAGCGGCGCGGCCGCCCAGAGATCGGTGGAAGACATCAAGTCTTCCGGCGTCTTGCGCGTCGGCTCCCAGGTTTCCCAGGTACCTTGGGGCTACACCGATGCGTCTGGCAAATTGACCGGCTTCGACATCGAACTGTCCCGGATGGTCGCCGAGGACATAGGCGTGGAACTCGAAACGACGCCGGTCACATCGTCGAATCGTGTCGCCACCCTTTTGACCGGGCAGGTGGATGCGCTTGCCGCTGTCATGGGCATCTTCCCGGACCGGCAGAAAGTGGTGTTATTCTCCCGTCCTTACGTCAACAACGATACCGTATTCATCGGGCGTACCGATCTCGACGTAAAAGGATATAAGGACCTATCGGGTCTGCGTGTCGGCGTCCCGCGTGGTACGCCTCAGGATATCGGACTCACGGAAGCGGCCCCGGAAGGCGCCACGATCCAGCGCTTCGACGACGATGCTACGACGGTTCAGGCACTCCTGTCCGGCCAGGTCGACGTGATCGGCGGGGCATCGACCCAGATGGGGAATATCGACCAAGTGGCCGGCTCCGGTCGCTTCGACCAGAAGTTCGTGGTCGCTCGCGCTTTCAACGCGTTCGCCGTTCAGCCGAACAACCGGGAGCTTGCCGATTACCTGAGCGATTTCATTGCGCGCAAGCTTGAGAGCGGTGAGATCGCCGAACTGTACGCGAAGTGGATCGGCGGCGAGTTGTCAGAACTGCCGACCACCGGCGAAGGCCCGGAAGCGCTGCCGATCAGCGTCGAATAATTTCAACCCTGAAGCAGACGGGGCGGCTTGTTCGCCCCGTTCGGCACTGGCGAGGTGACAACGTGCGCAGCAATTTGGACGAGCGTGGAACTGAAACCCGACTGCCGCAAAGCCTTGGCAAACCAATCATTGCGATTAAGAATTTGCACAAGTGGTTCGGCGGATTCCATGCGCTCAAGAACATCAATCTCGATATCGCCGAATGCGAGAAGGTCGTCATCTGCGGTCCTTCGGGCTCCGGAAAGTCGACGCTCATCAGGTGCATCAACCATCTTGAAGTTTTTCAGCAAGGGCAGATCGACGTGGATGGTCACCAGCTCACGCCGGTTGCCCGCAATGTCGATGCCATCCGCGCCGAGGTCGGGATGGTCTTCCAGCAGTTCAACCTGTTTCCGCATCTGACCGTGCTCGAAAACTGCATGCTGGCGCCGCTCCGGGTAAGGAAGCTGAGCAAGTCCGATGCTCGCGCCATCGCGATGAAATATCTCGAGCGTGTCCGAATACCCGAGCAAGCGTCGAAATATCCCGCCGAACTGTCGGGCGGTCAGCAACAGCGAGTGGCGATCGCGCGCGCTCTGTGCATGTCGCCGAAGATCATGCTTTTCGACGAGCCCACCTCAGCGCTGGATCCGGAAATGGTCCGCGAAGTCCTCGACACGATGGTGGGGTTGGCCGAGGAGGGGATGACCATGCTCTGCGTCACGCACGAGATGGGGTTCGCCCGCAGCGTCGCGGACAGGGTGGTTTTCATGGCCGGCGGCGAAGTCGTGGTCGATGCGCCCCCGACGCAGTTCTTCGACAATCCGGACAATGCTCGACTGCAGGATTTTCTCGGTCAGATCCTGCACTGAATCCTATCAGGTCAACAGAGGCTGCGCCTTTTGCCAGATCGGCAGCTCGGTGAGCCAATCGTGGTCGTCGCAGGACCCGGACTGATTGACCGACCCTATCGTCACTTTCGCTGGTCCGAAGACCGACGGCACCACGGCTTGTTTCCCATTTCTGCACAGGTTCACGAGGTTCGAGCTATGCTGCCTGGACACTATTTTGAAGACGTCGAAGACGGTTCGGTGCATTGGACACCCGGAGTGACCGTCACGGAAACGCACATCGTCAGCTATGCGGGCATCACCGGAGATTTTTCGGCGGTTCATGTCGACGAAACATTTGCCTCCCAAACGGGGTTCGGCGGTCGCATTGCCCATGGTTTGCTGGGCCTCAGCATCACCGACGGGCTGAAGGTTCAGGCTTCGATTTTCCGGGTCGGCGTGGCGCTCTCCTGGTCTTGGGCTTTCAAGCTTCCCATCCGGGCCGGAGATACGGTGAGAGCGCGACTCGAGATCACGGCGAAGCGCGTTTCGAAGAGCAAGCCGGATATGGGCATTTTCACGATCTCGGTGAAGTTGCTCAATCAACGGGACGAGACCGTTCAGGAGGGCGAACACCTCCTCATGGTGCCGCGCCGCGCCACCCCGGCAGAGCAGGAGAGCTGATCGTGCGTGACAAGTTCGTGACGGCGGAGCAGGCTGCACAACTCATTCCCGACGGTAGCACTGTCGCGCTGATCGGCGGTGGCGGCGGGCTGATGGAACCTAACAAAGTGTTCCGGGCCGTCTCACAGCGGTTCAGATCGGAAGGCCGCCCCAACGCCCTGACTGTGGTTCACGCGCTCGGAATCGGCGACAAGAAGACCGAGGGAATGAACCATTTTGCCTACCAGGGCATGGTCAAGCGGGTGATCGGGGGGCACTGGGTTTGGTCCCCGGAGATGCAACGTCTCGCCCGCGACAACGCCATCGAGGCCTATGTGCTGCCCAGCGGCTGCGTGATGCAGCTTTACAGAGAGATTGCCGCGAAGCGGCCCGGCCTGTTCACCCATGTGGGGCTTGGAACATTCGTCGACCCCCGCCACAACGGCGGAAAGATGAACGATGCGGCTCAGGATGACCTCGTCGAGGTGGTTCAGATCGGTGGAACCGAGCTGCTGTGGTACAGATCCTTCGGGATCGATGTCGCGATCATCCGTGGATCGTTCGCGGACGCCGATGGCAATATCTCTCTCGACCAGGAAGCTGCCAATATCGACATCTATGCCGCCGCATTGGCTGCCCATAACTCCGGTGGGATCGTCATCGCTCAAGTCAGGACGGCGGTGGCGCGTAATTCTCTACCGGCGAGAGCAGTGCGCGTGCCTGGGGCGATCGTCGATGCGGTGGTCGTCGACCCGGACCAGAAGATGAGCTATGCGCTCGACTACGACCCGGCAATTTCCGGCGAGATCCGGCCCCCCGCCGATCGCTCTCCTCCATCGCTCGGCCAGGATATCCGGTCTTTGATAGCGCGGCGCGCCTATGAGGAGCTCCGAGAAGGTAGCGTCATAAACTTTGGCGTGGGGATTGGCGAAGGTGTCGCAACGCTGATCGCCGAGCGCGGTGAGAAGGATCTCTATTATCAGACGATCGAACACGGCACCTACGGCGGATCCCTGATGGTGGGAGATCTGTTCGGCTATGCGCGCGGAGCATCGGCGATGATCGACGGTCCGTCACAATTCGATTTCTATTCGGGCGGTGGCCTCGACATCGCCTTTCTGGGCTTTGGTGAATGCGACGCCGGGGGCGACATCAACGTATCGAAGCTGGGGGGACTGACCGTCGGTCCAGGTGGGTTCATGGACATCGCTCAAAACGCCAAACGGGTCGTATTTTGCGGGACGTTCGACGCGAAAGGCGGAAAATCAACCATTCTGCGAGGCGGTTTGAGGGTAGAGCGTGCTGGCGACGTGCGCAAGCTCGTCAAAAAGGTCGAACAAGTCACCTACTCGGCTCGACGCGCGCTCGAGCGGGGTCATACAGCCACCTTGATCACCGAGCGCGCTGTCTTCGAATTCACTCCTGATGGCATGCTGTTGAAAGAGGTGGCTCCCGGTCTCGACATCAAAAAAGACGTTCTCGACCAAATCGGTTTCGATCCGCTGATGCCTACGACGCCCATCACTATGGCGCGAGAGCTCTTTCAAGGAGACGCCGCACAATGAAATACGTCAATCTCGGTCGCACCGGCCTCAAAGTCTCAAGAATTTGTCTCGGATGCATGAGCTACGGCGACCCAGCCAAGGGCGAACACAGTTGGGTGCTTGGAGAGGAAGAGGGGCGGTCATTTCTGAAGGCAGCCCTCGACGCAGGCGTGAATTTCTTCGATACAGCTAACATCTACTCTGACGGGGCCAGCGAGGAGGTTCTGGGGCGGGCTTTGCGTGATTTCGCCGTACGGGACGACGTCGTCGTGAGCACCAAAGTGCACGGACGGATGCGAGATAGCGCCAACGGTGGAGGACTTTCACGAAAGGCAATTCTTGCGGAAGTAGACGCAAGCTTAAAACGGCTAAGAACGGATTTCGTCGACATTCTGCAAATTCATCGATGGGATCAAGAGACGCCCATCGAAGAGACCTTGGAGGCTTTGGACACAGTCGTGCGCCAAGGCAAAGCACGCTATCTTGGCGCCTCCTCTATGCATGCTTGGCAGTTCATGAAAGCGCTCGGACTTCAGCGTGCGCATGGCTGGGCACAGTTCGTCATGATGCAGAATCATCTCAATCTTTTGTACCGTGAAGAAGAGCGGGAAATGCTGCCCTTGTGCCGATCCGAAGGGATTGGTGTCACCCCTTGGTCGCCATTGGCTCGTGGCCGCCTCACTCGCGCCTCGGACGGGAACAAGAAAAGCGCGAGATATGCCTCAGACCATGTCGGAGCACGCTACTACGCCAAGACAAGCGAAGCCGATGAAGACATTATCGCAAGGGTTGGAGAGATTGCGTTGCGTATTAACCGCTCACGAGCGGAAGTGGCTCTTGCTTGGCTTCTGGGAAAGATGGAAGTGACGGCGCCCGTCGTCGGGGCCACCAAAGACCATCATCTCGCAGCAGCCCTCGCTGCCGTGGACCTGGTCCTGGAGGAGGAGGATGTCTTCTTTCTCGAAGAACCGTATGGGCCACGCAACGTTTCTGGCCATGCTTAAGGTGTTGGAAAAATGAAAACATCGATAGCCACCGTTTCGATTTCCGGGGATCTTGCGGAGAAGCTTTCGGCCATCGCGATGGCGGGCTTCACAGGCGTCGAGATTTTCGAGAACGACTTTCTGGCCTTCGACGGCGGGCCGCGCGAGGTCGGTCGCATGGTCCGGGACCATGGGCTCGATATTCTCCTCTACCAGCCCTTCCGCGACTTCGAGGGCATGCCGGAGCCGCAAAGGTCGCGGGGCTTCGAGCGGGCGACGCACAAATTCGACCTAATGGAAGCACTCGGTACGGATCTCATGCTGATCTGCTCTAATGTCTCGCCCATCGCGCTTGGCGGTGTCGACCGCGCGGCGGCCGATCTGCGGGAACTCGGCGAACTCGCGGAAAGCCGAGGCCTCAAGATCGGCTATGAGGCACTTGCCTGGGGCCGGCATGTGAACGACCATCGTGACGCTTGGGAGATCGTTCGGCGGGCCGATCATCCGGCCGTCGGCCTTATTCTCGATAGTTTCCATACGTTGGCGCGAGGGATCGATCCCCAGACGATCCGCTCGATCCCTGCCGACAAGATCGCCTTCGTCCAATTGGCCGACGCCCCGAAGATCGACATGGATCTTCTTTATTGGAGCCGGCATTTCCGCAATATGCCGGGTCAAGGCGATCTCGATGTCGCCGCCTTCATGCGAGCGGTCGCCTCTACGGGATATGAAGGCACCGTGTCGCTGGAAATCTTCAACGATCAGTTCCGCGCCGCCTCACCGCGCTCGATCGCCCTCGACGGCTATCGCTCGCTCGTCAATCTATTAGACCGAGTCAGACGCGAGGAAACGGCGACGACGCTTGCCGCCCTGCCGGCGATTCCGCCGCAAATTTCGGCGTCCCATATCGAATTCGTCGAATTCGCGGCCAACGAGACAGAGGCCGAGGAACTCGACGCTTTCTTCACCGGCATGGGCTTTTGCGAGGTCGGGCGTCATATATCCAAGGACGTCGCTCTCTATCGCCAGGGCGGAATTCATCTTCTTGTGAACACCGAGCGGGAGGGCTTTGCGCACTCGGCCTATATCGTCCACGGCACAAGCGTCTGCGATGTCGGACTGATGGTCGAAGATGCCGAAGCGACCCTTCAGCGGGCAAAGGCCCTGAAGGTAGATGTATTCGAACAGCCGGTCGGGCCGGGCGAACTCACGATTCCAGCGGTGCGTGGAGTCGGCGGAGGCCTCATCCATTTCCTCGACCAGGGGAGTTCGCTGAAAGACGTGTGGGACATCGAGTTCCGTGGTGACGAAGCGAACACGGGTGAGGAGAACCAAGGCGTAGGTCTCCTCGCCATCGACCATATCGCTCAGTCAATGAATTACGAGGAGATGCTGACCTGGACGCTCTTTTACACCTCGCTGTTCAAGACGCAGCGAAAGCCGATGGTGGACATCGTCGATCCGGGTGGCCTTGTGCGCAGCCAAGCGATCGAAGGGGATGGCGGCACTTTGCGCGTTACCTTGAACGGAGCTGAGAACCGCCGCACTCTTGCCGGCCATTTCATCGCCGAAAGCTTCGGCTCATCGGTCCAGCATCTCGCTTTTCGCACCGAGGACATTTTCGAGACGGTGGCGAAACTGGCGGAGAAGGACTTCCGCCCCCTTTCAATCAGCGACAACTATTATGACGATCTCCAAGCCCGCTTTGGCCTCGATCCGGCCCTCACCGATCGGCTTCGCGAAGCCAATATCCTTTACGACCGCGACGAGATAGGCGGAGAATATTTCCAACTCTATAGCCAGACCTATGGCGAAGGGTTCTTCTTCGAAATCGTTGAGCGGCGCAGCGGCTATGACGGCTACGGCGCCGCCAACGCTCCCTTCCGTATAGCCGCCCAAATGCGGAGCCTTCGTCCGAAGGGCATGCCGAAGCGATAGGCCTCTGCTCCTTTCGCTCTCCTACACCAGCGGGCCTAGAACGGAATCGATCCACGGGCGCAATCGGCAGATTCGTCCGGCCTCAAGCTTCAGGGACCGAATTGCATTTGACCGAGAAGTGAGGCTGACCTCGCCGTCGCGGCACCAGCTGTCTCGCAGAGTTGCGGCAAAACCATCCATTCGAGGGTCCAGGCTGCGCCCGAGCGTTCGTTCTCGTGAACCATCGCTTGGGAGAGTGTTCCTAAAAGCCCTGCGGCGTGGCGCGCGAGGGCAACGAGGAGTTCGGCGCCGACGGGGTTGTTCTTGTGGGCCATTGCCGAGGACCCACCGCCACCAGCAAGTTGCACCGACCTCACCCCGCTCTGCGACATCAAGGCAATATCTTGGCCGATTTTCCCGAGGGTGCCGGTCAGAACCATCAACGCCTGGCCAATCTCCAGAATAGGTGTGCGGTCTGAATGCCAGGGCGGCGCATCGCGCAGTTCAAGACGCCCTGCGGTCCCGGCGCGGATCGCCTCGTAATGGACACCCAAGCTCGATCCGTCACCAATCGGGCCGCCAAGTTGGATCGGAAGGGACTTGGAGACAGCGGCGAGTTTGAGTCGGTGTGCCCGAAGCGGATGCGCCCATGTCTCGAGCTTATCCCGGACCGTGAATGGGAGAGCCGCCTGCATCCGCGTCTGCGCCATCAGAGGGTGCGCACCGGTATGCCGCTCGTGACGCTCCAAAGCGCCAAGTATCCGTTCGACGCGCTCGTCAAGAAGAATGAGAATGGAGCGGATGCGCAGCATCAATCCACTATCGATTATATCCTGACTGGTCGCGCCGAGGTGGACCTTATCTCCGGCGTCGTCCGCAGCCATACGCAGCGCGCGGACCAGCGTCGGAATCACGACGCCATCGCGTTCCAGTCCCTCGCGCAGGGCTGTCTCGTCCGGCAGTAAGTTGCGACAAGCAGCTTCTATCCGCTTCGCTGCAGCGGGTGCGATCACGCCGGAAGAGCCCTGAGCGCCTGCAAGTGCTGCCTCCACGCGCAGGAGCGCCTTGATCTCGGCCTCGGGTTCGAAGAACGCTGCGATCTCGCAGTCGCCTGTCAGCGATGTTAGTAGCGGCGTCATGGGCCGGCTTTAGTCCCGTTCGAGGGCGATGGCGACGCCTTGGCCGACCCCGACGCACATGGTGGCGAGCGCCCGGCATCGACCCTTCTGGGACAATTCGAGTGCCGCCGTCCCGGTAATGCGCGCACCCGACATGCCGAGCGGATGGCCGAGCGCGATCGCTCCGCCGTTCGGATTGACGCGGGGGTCGTCGTCGGCGATCCCGAGATCGCGCAAGATGGCAAGCCCTTGAGAGGCGAATGCCTCGTTGAGTTCGATAACGTCGAAATCGTTCTGAGTGAGCCTTAGGCGGGCCATTAGCTTCTTGGACGCTGGTGCCGGGCCGAAGCCCATAATGCGCGGAGGAACGCCTGCGGCCGCGCCACCGAGAATCCGAACGATCGGCGTCAGCCCATGGCGCTTGGCCGCCTCTTCGCTGGCAACGATCAGCGCTGCCGCTCCGTCATTGACGCCCGAGGCGTTGCCCGCCGTGACCGTTCCGCCCTTGCGGAAGGGCGTCGGAAGCTTAGCAAGCGCCTCCAAGCTTGTCGCGCGCGGATGTTCGTCGGTCTCGACGACGATCGGATCGCCCTTGCGCTGGCGGATTGCTACGGGAGTGATTTCCTGAGTGAACCACCCACTCTTTTGAGCGGCAGCCGTCTTTTCCTGGGAGCGCAGGGCGAAGGCGTCTTGGTCGGCACGGGTCACGCCGAAATCGTCGGCGATGTTCTCGCCGGTCTCTGGCATGGAATCAACGCCGTACTGCGCTTTCATCACCGGATTCACGAAGCGCCAGCCAATGGTCGTATCGTGGATCTCAGCATGGCGCGAGAAGGCGGTCGCGGCTTTCGGCATGACGAAAGGAGCACGGCTCATGGATTCAACGCCGCCTGCAATCATCAATTCGGCCTCGCCGGCCATGATCGCACGGGCGGCCATGATCACGGCATCCATCCCCGATCCACAAAGCCGGTTGATCGTGGTACCGGAGACGGTCTCGGGAAGCCCCGCCAGCAGTGTGGCCATGCGCGCGACGTTGCGATTGTCCTCGCCCGCCTGGTTGGCGCAGCCCAAAATCACGTCGTCGACAGCTTCCCAGTCGACTGAACCGTGACGCTCCATCAGAGCCTTCAGGGGCACCGCCGCGAGATCGTCGGCCCGCACGGATGAGAGCGCGCCGCCGAAGCGGCCGATCGGAGTGCGGAGATAGGCGCAGAGAAATGCGTGAGGCATGGTTTAAAGCTCCGGTGCAGTAAGGTCGCCGACATGGTCGGGAATGACCATTTCCGCGCCTGTCATTGCCTGCAACTCGTCGAGGGAGAGGGATGCCGGCTTCTCACGCAGGACGAAGCGTCCTTCCTCGATGTCCAGCACCGCATGGCTCGTATAGACGCGGGTGACGCAACCGACGCCGGTCAGCGGCAGGGCGCAGCTCTTTACCAACTTCGGCTTGCCGTGCTTCGTCACGTGATCGGTAATGACGGCGACGCGTTTAGCGCCATGCACCAGATCCATCGCTCCGCCGACGGCCGGAACGCCCTTCGGCCCTGTCGACCAGTTGGCGAGATCCCCCGTCTCGGCCACTTCGTAGGCGCCGAGGATCGCCACATCCAGATGGCCGCCGCGTATCATGGCGAAGGAGTCCACGTGGTCGAAGAAGGCCGTGCCGGGCTTCTGAGTTACCGCCTTCTTGCCGGCATTGATGAGGTCCCAGTCCTCCTCGCCCTCGGGCGGCGCTTTCCCAAAGCCGAGAATGCCGTTCTCGGTGTGGAAGATAGCGGAGCGGCCGGACGGCTGGAAGCGGGCGACGGCCTCCGGCAGTCCGATGCCAAGATTGACATAGGCGCCGTCGGCGATGTCCTGGGCGGCCCGCCAAGCGATCTGGATGGAGGAAAGGCTGGTTACCATGATAAGGCTTTTTCAGGATAGACGGCATTGGCGCGGTTCAGGAACTCTTCCTGTGCCGGATCGGAAATCTCGACCACCCCTTGCACGAAGATGCCGGGTGTAACGACGTGCTCGGGATCGATCGCACCCGGCTCCACGATTTCGGACACCTGGACGATGGCGTTGGCGGCGGCCATGCACATGGCGGGCCCGAAATTGCGCGCCGCCTTGTTGAAGACAAGATTGCCGAAGCGATCCGCCTTGTGGGCTTTCACGAGCGCCACATCTGCCTTCAGCCAGGCCTCGCGTACATAGGGCTTGCCGTCGAAGCTCGCGACGGGCTTTCCCTCGGCGAGATCGGTGCCGTAACCGGTCGGCGTGAAGAAGGCAGGGATGCCGGCGCCACCCGCGCGGATGCGCTCGGCGAGCGTTCCCTGCGGCACCAGCTCCAACTCGATCTCGCCGGCAAGGTAGCGCTCGGTGAAGACGCGCGGATCGGCCGATCGCGGATAGGAGCAGATCAGCTTTGCCACCATGCCTAGCTCGATAAGGGCGGCAAGGCCCACATGGCCGTTGCCGGCATTGTTGTTGACGACGGTCAGCCCGTTTGGCGAACCGGTCTCGATAAACCGGTCGATGAGAGCGTGGATCAGCTCGATCGGCGCGCCGGAGCCGCCGAAGCCGCCGATCATCACGGTGGCGCCGTCGGGGATGGCGGATACCGCTTCGGCAAGGCTGGGAATGGTCTTGTCCATGGAATCGTCACATATCGAGGAAGACGGTTTCGCCATCGCCCTGAAGGCGGATGTCGAAGGTGAAAACTGGCAGGCCGTCGCGCATGGTTTTCGGCGCGATCAAGGTTTGACGGCGCTCGGCGCTCTGAACACGCGCCAGAAGCGGATCGGCCGCGTTCGCTTGCCGCTCGTCCCCGAAATAGAGCCGCGTGTGCAGCCCGATGTTGATGCCGCGCGCGACGATCCACACCGTGATGTGAGGCGCTTGCTCCCGCCCGTCCGGATAGGGGACGCTTCCCGGCCGGATTGTCTCGAACCGGTAGGCACCCACCGTGTCAGAGACCGGCTGACGCGCCCATCCAAGAAAGGCCGGATCGGCGGTTCCGCGCGTTTCCTTCGGCGAGGGGTAAAGTCCCTCCGCGTCCGCCTGCCAGATCTCGATGAGAGCGTCGCGGACCGGCTCGCCCGATCCGTCGAAGACCTGACCCTCGATCACGATCCGCTCGCCTTTTGTCTGCGGACCGATGATGGCAAGACCCAGATCCTCCTTCCAGACGCCTGCGATCTCCACCCAGTTCGGATTGGTGCCGATATGGACGTAGGGGCCCGCCGTCTGGGACGGGCTTTCCTTCATCTCTTCGTAGAGGCGCTGGACCATTAGTTGCCCTCCATCCGGTTCTCGAACAGGGTCGAGCGACGGCCGCGCAGGACGATGTCGAACTTATAGGCGAGGCTGTCCATGGGAATGGTCGCGCTGCGGTCGAGCGCGGCGACGAGCTGTTCGATAGCATCGCGATTGGGGATTGTCTTCACGATCGGGCACTGCCAGATCATCGGATCGCCCTCGAAATACATCTGGGTGATCAACCGCTGAGCGAAGGCCTGGCCGAACACCGAGAAGTGAATATGGGCCGGGCGCCAGTCGTTGACCCCGTTCGGCCAGGGATAGGCGCCGGGTTTCACCGTGCGAAACTCGTATCGTCCCGCTTCGTCGGTTATGGCGCGCCCGCAACCGCCGAAGTTTGGGTCGAGCGCCGCGACATAGCCCTCTTTCTTGTGGCGGTAGCGCCCGCCGGAGTTCGCCTGCCAGAACTCGAGGAGCGCACCTGGAACAGGCCGGGCATTCTCGTCGAGGACGCGGCCATAGACGACGATCCGCTGGCCGATCGCCTCGGTGCCGTCTTTCGAGAAGTTACGGATGAGGTCGTTGTCAAACGGGCCTAGAATGTTGTGACCGAAGACCGGACCGGTCTCCTCGGATGCCGTGGTCGGCAATGAAAGGAGCGCGTGGCGTGGCGAGCGCAGCACGGACGTCTTGTAGGTCGGGGTGAAGGCAGGGGGATGCCAGTCCTGGTCGCGCTGATAGTAAGATCCACTCATCGGGAGGCCGCCTCCATTTCGGACAGTGCAGTCTTTGCGATCTTGATCGCGTGGTTTGCCGCCGGAACGCCCGCATAGACGGCCACATGCATAAGGACTTCCGCAATGTCGGTCGCGTTCGCCCCAGTGTTGGCGCTGGCGCGCACATGCATTGCCACTTCGTCGTCCTGGCCAAGGGCGGCGAGAAGAGCGATCGTCAGCATGGAGCGTTCGCGGTGCGTAAGGTTGGGGCTCGACCAGACCGAGCCCCAGGCGCCTTCGGTGATGAAGCGCTGGAACGGCGCGTCGAAGGGTGTGATCGCGGCGCTTGCCCGCTCAACGTGGGCGGGGCCCAGAACCGCGCTGCGGGTAGCCATTCCCAATTCATAACGATCACTGGTCTCGCCGGATCGGGCGACCGCGCCATTGATGTGACCCGCGATGGCCGACGCCACCTCAACCGGGCGCTCGAGGCAGGGCAAGTGGCCGGTGCCCTCAATCGTGCGAAAGGTGGCGCCTGGAATGCGTTCAGCGGTCGTCTTGACGAGAGCGAGCGGCGTCGGGGCATCGCCATCACCTACAATTGCGAGGGTAGGCGCGGAGATCTGAGAGATCACATTAGTATAGTCTGCGTCTCGGAGCGCCTCGCAGGCGGCGCGGTAGCCTTCGGACGTCGTGCTGGTCAACATGCGCCGCCAGGCTGTAAAACGCTGCGGTTCCCGATCCGAATAGCCTTCCGAGAACCAGCGCACTGCGACCTGATCGGCGATCGCCGCGACGCCCCCCTTCTCGATCGCAGCGATCCGATCATTCCAGGCGTCTGCTTCGCCGATCTTCGCGGCGGTGTCCATCAGGATCAGGCCTTCGAGGCGGGCAGGCGTATGGACCGCCAGATGCTGGGCGATCAGGCCGCCGATGGAAAGCCCGACGATCGATGTCGTCTGCCAACCGATATGATCGAGAAGCGCCGTGACATCGTCCGCAAGGAGCGCAATCGACACCGGCCGCGAGCCGGGTTCGGTTAGGCCGTGACCACGCATGTCCATCAGAAGAATATCGAAGCGATCCTCGAGCAACACTACGACCTCTTCCCAGATCCGCAGATCGGACCCGAGTGAGTTGAGGAAGACGAGGCGTGGCGCCCCTGCCCGGCCGGTCCGGCAATAATGCATCGTCACTGCGTTCGCGACTGCGAATGCCATCGGCGTCCTCCAACCCTGTTGGACGCTTCAGTACATCGCTTGATTGCTTATGGAAAATGATATTTCGTGTGCCCAAAATAACTTGACGGTTATATTCATGCTTCCCACCGCTATTCGCATTCGCCATCTCAGGGTATTTGTCGCCGTCGCGCATCGCGAAAGCGTGGTGAAGGCTGCGTCAGATCTCTCCGTTACGCAACCTGCGGTCTCGAAGACGATCAAGGAACTTGAGGCGATCCTCGGCGTCCAGCTTTTGACGCGGGACCGGCAAGGCACCTTTCTTTCGCCCTTCGGCGAAATCTTCCTGCGCCATGCCGAAACCGCGCTGGCGGCCGTTCGTCAGGGCGTCGAAGCACTTTCGGACGCGACTTCCCCGCATGCCTTGCCCGTGCGCGTAGGGGCGTTGCCGACTGTCTCGGCGCGCCTTCTGCCGGAAGCGATCCGGCGTTATGGAGCCGAAGGGCTCGGGGCTATTCCTCGGATCGTGACCGGTCCGACCGCCTATCTTACAACACAACTTCGCGAAGGCGGCCTCGATATCGTTATCGGCCGAATGGGCCCGCCCGACGAAATGGCAGGTCTTGTCTTTGAGCATCTTTATTCCGAGTCAATCGTCTTTGCGGTCCGTGCTTGCCATCCGCTGCTGAGTAGAAATCTTTCTTTAGGCAATATGACAGAATTTGAATGCATTTTGCCGCCACCAGGCTCAGCTATCCGACCTGTTGTTGATCGTCTCTTTGTCGCGAGAAACTTGCCTCAGCCGAAACGTATTATTGAAACCGTGTCTCTCGCGTTCTCACGCGCCTACATGCTTTCTGGAAATGCAATTTGGGTCATTTCAGAAGGCGTTGTACTTCCCGATTTGCAAAGTGGGGTCTTGGCATCGATCCCCGCAGTAAAACATGACACAACCGGTCCGGTAGGCATTACACTCAAGACCGGCTTACCGCTATCACCTCACGCTGAGATCTTTCTGCGTCATGTTCGTGAAGTTGCTAGCGAAATCGAGACACTAGGCCACGCGGACAAAGGTTGACGTATTTCCGTTTGGTTGATTCAAGGCTGCCATTTGGAGGCAGTTTTGGGCGAACGCATTGGGATATCCGACGAAGACTGGGCGATCATCGAGCCCCTCCTGCCTGCGGA
>NZ_JBDJAC010000019.1:0-50475 GCF_039652615.1 Fulvimarina fulva | reverse complement strand
GAGAAGCCAGCCGTTTCTTTTATGAGCGGAAGAGTTCGCCCTTCTGGATTCTCGGGACGGAGCCCGAGAATGACGATCGAGAGTTTTGCGGACATACCACGGCACAGGCCTCGAAGCCGCGCGATCATTGGATGCGCCATTGCACTTGGGACAGGAGAGGGCGGAGCGGGACGCTCTGCCCGCACGAACCCGACTAGCTGCGGATGCGAAAGTGAAGGCGTGACTGATCGGTCCGCTGGATCGCCGTATAATACTCGACCGGAAGGCCTTTCTGGTCGAGACTGAGCGACTCGATCCTGACCAGCGCCTCGCCGACCGGAACGTCGAGCATCTTGGCGGCATCCCGATCGGCGTTGAACGCCTCGATCCAGCGTTCGGCGCTGGAAAAAATAATGCCGTATTGCCGCCGCAGCGTCTCGTAGAGCGATTTGTTCTCCATGGAGACCGTCTCCATGCTTGGAACGGCCGAAGGCAGAAGCGCGGTCGAAACCCAGAAGCGCGGCACTCTGTCGACGACGAGAAGACGTTCGAGTTCGACCACCGGATCGTCGATCGCAATCCGCATGAACTTCGCCTCGCGGGCCGTTGCCGGGCGGATGCCCTGTTTCAGGATCTGCCGATGGATCTGCCGGTTGCCGGTGGAAAAATCGCTGGAAAAGCCGACGGTCGTTCCGAGAAAGTCCTGATCCTCCCGGCCATTGGCAACGAAGGTGCCCTTGCCCTGGATGCGGTAGACATGACCCTCCACGACGAGCTGGTTGAGAGCCTCGCGCACCACCGTGCGCGAGACCTCGAAACGGCGGCAGAGCTCGGTCTCTGAGGGAAGAAGATCGTCGGCCTTCAGCCCGGTTTCGATAATGAAGTCGAGAAGCGCCGCGCGCAACTGGGACCAGAGAGGCCCGTGTCCCTCCTCGCGGTGGAGGGGGGAGAGCGGACCGGCAGGGTCAGACTGCGACGCGGGATTGGGCATGATCAGGGCTTGGTTCGATCTCGACGCGGTATTGCGTCACGAGAACCTGCTTGCACGTTCCGACCTCGTTTTCCAGTTTTTCCGGGCTCCAGCCAAGGGTCTGGCCGGCGATGGCCCCCACTTCGTCGATCACCTGTGAGGTGGCATAGCCCTCGAAGGGCAGCATGGTCCGGCGCAGCACGATATCGGTGAGATGGGTCACACGCTCGGTTTCGGCCGCATGACGGATTTCGCCGACGAGATAGGTGCTGGCCGAGGCGAGGGGCTCGAAACCATCCTCGCCGAAACCCTCCAGCATCGCCTCGGCCTTGCTGCCATAACGGCGCGCCAGATGAAGCGTCAGCGCCTTGTCGAGGCCGAAGCGCGAGGCGAGGCGGCCCGCCAGCTGCGTCACCGCATCCTGCGAGCCCTCCAGGCCATGACCGCCGCCGATCGGCAGATCGCGGGTCGAGCGCTTGCGGGAGGCGCCGATCCGCTCAAGCACATCGTCGACGATCTCCTCGGCGCAGGAGCGATAGGTCGTCCATTTGCCGCCCACGAGACCCAGCACCGTGAAGCTGCGCTTGCCGGACGGCTCGAAGACCCGGATGGCGTGATCCCGGCTGATCGCGCCCGTCGAACCGCTGCCCGTCTTGGGCAGCGGGCGGACGCCGGCATAGGTGAAGACGATGTCCTTGCGGGTGAAGGTCTCATCGGGGATGATCTTCTGAAGAACGTCGAAGAGATAGTCGATCTCTTCATCGGAGCAGACATTGTCGCTCGGGTTCTCGACCCGGATATCGGTGGTGCCAAGAAGGCAGTGCTCGTCGTCGGTCGCATAGATCAGGCAGGCCCGGTGATCGGGGGTCTCGAAATAGATCATCCGCTCGCCGAGTTCGCGGGCAAGTTCCGGCGCGCGGAGGACGAGATGGGAGCCCTTGGTGCCGCCGACGAGCTTTTCCGAAATGCCGATCCGCCCGTTCACCTCGTCGAGCCAGGGCCCCGCGCAGTTGACGACGAGGCTCGGCTCGATCCGCATCCGCTCGCCGGTCAGCACATCTTCCAGCTGCAAGCCCCCGTCCTTTGACGCGACGGCCGCCATATAGGGGATCGCCAGGGAGCGCGGCTCGTCGGCCTCGGCATCGGCGACGATCTCGACGCCGAGGCGTTCGGGCGAGATCACGCGGGCATCGTAATATTCCGCCACCGCGCGAACCGATTTCGTCAGCCCGGAAATCGCGCCGAAGGCTTCCTTCAGGGACACCATTCGGTGTTTCGGCATGGTCTCCTTCACCTTGCCGAACCGATCATAGATCACGAGGCCGACCTTGATGAGGGCGGCGCCCTTCGGGCCGGGGTCCTTGCGCAGGCCGAGAAAGCGAAGGGCCGCGCCCGGCAAGCCCTTCAGATAGGAGAACATCGGCACCCAGACCGGCAGCGGGCGGACGAGGTGAGGGGCGTTGAGAAGGAGGACGTTGCGCTCCTCCACCGATTCGCGCACCAGATCGAACTCGCCGGTTTCGAGATACCGGAGACCGCCATGGATCAGCCGCGAGGGGGCCGCGCTCGTTCCCGAGCAGAAATCGCCTTTTTCCACGAGGAGGACGGGAACACCCTGCGCGGCGAGATCCCGGTAGACGCCGATCCCGTTGATGCCGCCACCCACGACGACGACGCCGTTCCAGCCTCCGCTTTCGCGCAATGTGTCGATCAATTCCCGTCTGCTGCGCATGACGACCCTCTTCCTGCGTTCGGACTTGTTCTTAAGTTGTCATGACAAGTCACGGAAATAAAGCTCCGCAACAGCGGAAATCGTCGACGCATCGCGCAAATTCGTGAGCAGATGCAGCAAATGTTTCGGTTTCTGGCGTCTTGACAGGAGACGTGTTCGCCGGTTTGATCTGACTTGTCATTACAAGCTGTGCGGTTCGGACGATCTGGGAGGATGTCCGGCCAAGACCGCTCAGCGCGTATCGGGAGGAAACTATGGCGGATCGCCAGATCGGCATCGATGCCGGCGGCACGTTGACCAAGGTCGCGATGTTCGACAGCGACGGTCGCGAGCCCGGCTCGGAGCCCCATCCGAACACAACGCTGCTTCCCGCACCCGGACGCACCGAACGCGATCCGGACGCCATGTGGGATGCGACCTGCCGGGCAATCCGCACGGTTATCGAGGTCTCGGGAACGCGACCTCATGATGTCGCGGCACTTTCGACCCGCTTTGTCAGTGGAAACTCCCGCCGGAGTCGTCACACGTCTCGGCAAGCGCGCCAAACCGGCCTGTTCGTGAGGCCGATCAGAATGTCGGCGGCATTGCCCGGAAGGGAGCCCTACCACTGGACGACGGCACACCAAGCATCGACACCCAGGGAGGAAGCGTTTGCTTGAACTGAAGAATGTCAGCAAGACCGTTGGCGGCGAGAAGCACATCGTGGATGTGTCGCTCGAGCTGGAGCGCGGCAGCGTCAATGTCCTGCTCGGTCCGACGCTCGCCGGCAAGACCAGCCTGATGCGCCTGATGGCCGGGCTCGACGAACCCACGTCGGGCCGGATCGTGATGGACGGACGTGACGTCACCGGCGTGCCGGTGCGCAAGCGCAATGTCGCCATGGTCTACCAGCAGTTCATCAACTACCCGACCCTCACCGTCTTCGAGAACATCGCCTCGCCCCTCAGGCTTCAGAAGCAGTCGAAAGCGGTCATCAAGGAGAAGGTGGAGAAGGCGGCCGAGCTGATGAAGCTCTCCGGCTTTCTCGATCGCACGCCGCTGGAATTGTCCGGCGGCCAGCAGCAGCGCACCGCGCTGGCGAGAGCCCTTGTGAAGGGCGCCGAACTCGTGCTTCTCGACGAACCGCTCGCCAATCTCGATTACAAGCTGCGCGAGGAACTGCGCGAGGAACTGCCGAAGATCTTCGCCGAGACCGGCGCGATCTTCGTCTATGCCACCACCGAACCCCATGAGGCGCTGCTTTTGGGCGGGCGCACCGCGACGCTTTCGCAAGGGCGCGTCACCCAGTTCGGCGAGACGCCCGACGTCTATCGCCGCCCGAAGGATCTCCTGACGGCCCGCACGTTTTCCGATCCACCGCTCAACGTCCTGAAGGTGGAAAAGCGCGGGGGCACCTTCCACGGCGCCCACGGCGTCGAATTCACTGCGGCAACGCGGCATCAGGGGCTCGCGGACGGGCGCTATCTCGCCGGCATCCGCCCCCATCATCTGACGCGGGCCCGGCCCGACGAAGCAGGGGAGGGCAAGGCGAGCGCCGTCATCGAGGCGCGGATCGCCCTGTCCGAAGTCACCGGCTCGGAAACCTTCATCCATGCCGATCACGGCCATGGCGCCGGCGGCAAGGCGGCATCGCTCGCCCCCTCCGTCGTGAGGGACGAGGCCGGCGTCAACCGCATCATCGCCCTCATCCACGGCGTCCACCGGGTGGAGACGGGCGACCCCGTGCGCCTCGCCTTCGACCCGAACAATGTCCTTGTCTTCGACGAGACGGGCATGGCCGCCGACCGGTCGGCCGACGCAACAAGCCCCATCGCGGCCTGAAACGGCAAGGAGAGACACCCCAATGGCCCGTATCAGCCTCGATCACCTGCGCCACGCCTATACGCCCGGTCTCGCCGAGGCCGGCATCTTCGCCCTGCGCGAGGTCGACCACGTCTTCGAGGATGGCGGGGCCTATGCCCTGCTCGGTCCCTCGGGCTGCGGCAAGACCACGCTGCTCAACATCATCTCCGGGCTTCTCACCCCGTCGGAAGGCCATGTGCGCTTCGACGACACGGATGTGACCATGCTCTCGCCGGAAGCGCGCAACATCGCCCAGGTGTTCCAGTTTCCGGTGATCTACGACACGATGACGGTGGCCGAGAACCTCGCCTTCCCCCTGAAGAACCGCCGGGTGCCGAAAGACGAGATCCAGAGGCGTGTCGCCGACATGCTCGGTCGGCTCGGCATGGAGGAGAAGGGCAAGCGCAAGGCGCGCGGCCTTACCGCCGACGAGAAGCAGAAGATTTCGCTGGGGCGGGGGCTGATCCGCTCCGATGTCGCCGCCATCCTCTTCGACGAGCCGCTGACGGTGATCGATCCCCACATGAAGTGGCAGCTTCGCTCCGAGCTCAAGGCGCTCCACAAGGAGTTCGCCATGACCATGGTCTACGTCACCCACGACCAGACCGAGGCGCTGACCTTCGCCGACAGGGTGGTGGTGATGTATGAGGGCGAGGTCGTGCAGATCGGCACGCCCGAGGAGCTGTTCGAGCGCCCGCAGCACACCTTCGTGGGCTATTTCATCGGCTCGCCGGGCATGAACGTGTTGCCCTGCGCCATCGAGGGCCAGGAGGCGATCGTCTCGGGCGAGAGGCTCGCTCTACCCGACCATCTTTCCGGCGCAAACGGGGCCTCGCCGGCAGGCAAGAGGATCGAACTCGGCATCAGGCCGGAATTCGTCTCGGTGGTACCACGTGGAAAAGGCCTGCCGGTCACGATCGAGCGGGTGGAGGATGTCGGCGCGGAAAGGATCGTTCGAGCCCGGCTCGGCGAGCATTCCGTCAGCGCCATCGTCAAGGAAGACGAGTCCCTGCCGGCTGAGGCCGACCTCGCCTTCGCCCCGGACGCCCTCAATCTTTATGCCGATTCCCGCCTCGTCGATACGAGATCGGGCTCGGCGCGTCCCGTGCAAAGGACCGCCTGATGGATAAGCCCTTCAACAACCGGGCCTGGTTCCTGGTCACGCCCGTCCTCATCATCGTCGCCTTTTCGGCGGTGATCCCTCTGATGACAGTTGTCAATTATTCGGTTCAGGACTCGTTCGGCAACAACCAGTTCTTCTGGGCCGGCACCAGCTGGTTCAACGACATTCTCCACTCGGCGCGCTTTCACGACGCGCTGATCCGCAACCTGATGTTTTCCGCGATCATTCTCGCCATCGAGGTGCCGCTCGGCATTCTCGTCGCGCTCGCAATGCCCAAGAAAGGCATCTGGGTCTCGGTCTGCCTCGTCCTGATGGCGCTGCCGCTGCTCATTCCCTGGAACGTCGTCGGCACGATCTGGCAGGTCTTCGCCCGCACCGATATCGGCCTTCTGGGCGCGACGGTCGCCGGCCTCGGCATCGACTACAACTACGTCCAGAACCCGGTCGATGCCTGGATCACCGTCATCGTCATGGATGTCTGGCACTGGACGAGCCTCGTCGTCCTGCTCTGCTATGCCGGCCTCGTCTCGATCCCGGACGCCTATTATCAGGCAGCCAAGATCGACGGCGCCTCGCGCCTTGCGGTCTTCCGCTACATCCAGCTTCCCAAGATGGGCCGGGTGCTGCTGATCGCGGTTCTCCTGCGCTTCATGGATAGCTTCATGATCTACACCGAGCCCTTCGTCGTCACCGGCGGCGGTCCGGGCAACTCGACCACCTTCCTGTCGATCGACCTCGTCAAGATGGCTGTCGGCCAGTTCGATATCGGTCCGGCCGCGGCGATGAGCCTGATCTACTTCCTCATCATCCTGGCTTTGAGCTGGGTCTTCTACACCGTCATGACCAATGTCGGGGCCGAGACCGGACCCCGCACGGGAGGCGATGCATGAGCACGACCAACGCCACCTTCGATCACACCGGCGACGGGGTCCCGGCCGACCAACACCGGGTCGAGCACGACCGGCTGCCCCGGAGCGGCCAGTCCTCGAGCACCATGCGGGCGAGAGAACGGGCGAGAAACCCGCGCTTCAAGGCGAAGGCGCTCGTCCCGATCTTCTATATCCTCTTCCTCCTCCTGCCGATCTACTGGCTCGTGAACATGAGCTTCAAGACGAACCAGGAGATCCTGTCGGGCTTCTCGCTGATTCCGGTCGATCCCACCTTGCGCAATTACGCGGTGATCTTCGGCGATCCGTCCTGGTACATGGGCTATGTCAATTCGATCATCTATGTGGTGATGAACATGGTGATCTCGGTGGCGGTGGCGCTGCCGGCGGCCTATGCCTTCTCGCGCTATCGCTTTCTCGGCGACAAGCACCTGTTCTTCTGGCTGCTCACCAACCGCATGGCGCCGCCGGCGGTGTTCGTCCTGCCCTTCTTCCAGCTCTATTCCGCCTTCGGCCTGATCGACACCCATATCGCGGTGGCGCTCGCCCACTGCCTGTTCAACGTGCCGCTGGCCGTGTGGATTCTGGAAGGCTTCATGTCGGGCGTGCCGAAGGAGATCGACGAGACCGCCTATATCGACGGCTATTCCTTCCCGCGCTTCTTCTTCAAGATCTTCACGCCGCTGATCGCGAGCGGGATCGGGGTCGCCGCCTTCTTCTGCTTCATGTTCTCCTGGGTGGAGCTCCTGATCGCGCGCACGCTGACCGTCACCGAGGCCAAGCCCATCGCCGCCATCATGACGCGAACCGTCTCGGCCTCGGGCATGGACTGGGGCGTTCTGGCGGCCGCCGGCGCCCTCACCATCGTGCCCGGCGCGATCGTGATCTGGTTCGTGCGCAACTACATCGCCAAGGGCTTTGCACTGGGGCGGGTGTGATGGCAGCTCTTGCATCACCGACCACGCGGCATCTCCTCGTCCGTCGGGGCTGCCCTTCGCCAAATCGTCAACCGTCGCCGCAGGCCGCTTTCAACAGCGAATGGCTGGCCGGTGCACCCCTTGAGGAGATCGAAGCATGATCGACCTTTCCTGGATGGCCTGGACCTGGCCGACGGCGATCTTCTTCGTCGTCATCTTCTCCATGATCGCCCTGATGGGCGTGTGGGAATATGCCTCGCCGGGCGGTGGTCCGCGCGTCGGCGTGCTCCGCTTCGAGACGACGCGGGGCGACCGCCTGTTCGTCTCGCTGCTCGGCTCGGCCTTCATCTGCCTTGGCTGGCTGTATTTTACCGATCTCACCCTTTGGTACGCGCTGATCCTCTGCGCGGCCTTCTTCGTTCTCGTCTTCAAGACGGTCTAGTCTGAAGACGAAACCCCGATGGGCATGCCGCGTACGCCGGAGGCGCGGGGGAGCTGCCCGACACGACCATCAAACCGGCCTTTGGGAGGAATGACCTGATGAAACGAATGCTATTGGGTACGAGCGCCGCGCTCGCCATCATGCTGGCAGGCGGCCCGGCCTTTGCCGACATGGAGGCTGCCAAGAAGTTCCTGGACGACCAGATCGGCGACATGTCGACGCTCTCGCGCGCCGAGCAGGAAAAGGAGATGCAGTGGTATATCGATGCCGCCAAGCCCTTCCAGGGCATGGACATCAAGGTCGTCTCCGAAACGATCACCACCCATGAATATGAATCCAAGGTGCTGGCGCCGGCCTTCAGCGCCATCACCGGCATCAACGTCACCCACGACCTGATCGGCGAAGGCGACGTCATCGAGAAGCTGCAGACCCAGATGCAGTCCGGCGAGAACATCTACGACGCCTACGTCAACGATTCCGACCTGATCGGCACCCACTGGCGCTACAAGCAGGTGCGCGACCTCACCGACTGGATGGACGGCGAGGGCAAGGACGTCACTTCGCCGACGCTCGACCTGGACGATTATATCGGCCTGTCCTTCACTACCGCGCCGGATGGCAAGCTCTACCAGCTGCCCGACCAGCAGTTCGCCAACCTCTACTGGTTCCGCTACGACTGGTTCAACGACGAGAAGAACAAGTCCGACTTCAAGGAAAAGTATGGCTACGAGCTCGGCGTGCCGATCAACTGGTCGGCCTACGAGGACATCGCCGAGTTCTTCACCGGCCGCGAGATCGATGGCCAGAAGGTCTATGGCCATATGGACTATGGCAAGAAGGACCCGTCCCTCGGCTGGCGCTTCACCGATGCGTGGCTCTCCATGGCCGGCAATGGCGACAAGGGCATTCCGAACGGCAAGCCGGTCGATGAATGGGGCATCCGCGTCAACGATCAGGACCAGCCGACCGGCTCCTGCGTCGATCGCGGCGGCGACACCAACGGCCCGGCCGCGGTCTATTCGATCGAGAAATATCTCGACTGGCTGAAGAACTACGCGCCGCAGGAAGCCCAGGGCATGACCTTCTCCGAGGCGGGCCCGGTGCCGGCGCAGGGGCAGATTGCTCAGCAGATCTTCTGGTACACCGCCTTCACCGCCGATGCGGTCAAGGAAGGATTGCCAGTTGTCAACGAGGACGGCACGCCGAAATGGCGCATGGCTCCCTCGCCACACGGCGTCTACTGGGTGGATGGCATGAAGCTCGGCTATCAGGACGTTGGCTCCTGGACGCTGATGAAGTCGACCCCGGCCGATCGCGCCAAGGCGGCCTGGCTTTACGCCCAGTTCGTCGGGTCGAAGACGGTGGACGTGAAGAAGAGCATGGAGGGTCTGACCTTCGTGCGTGAATCCACCATCCGTTCCGAGCCCTTCACCGAGCGCGCGCCCAAGCTCGGCGGTCTGATCGAGTTCTACCGCTCTCCGGCCCGCAAGCAGTGGTCGCCGACCGGTACCAACGTGCCGGACTATCCGAAGCTCGCCCAGCTCTGGTGGCAGGCGATCGGCGATGCGTCTTCCGGCGCCAAGACCCCGCAGGAAGCCATGGACTCGCTCTGCGCCGAGCAGGAAAAGGTGATGGAGCGTCTCGAGCGTGCCGGCATCCAGGGCGATATCGGGCCGAAGCTCAATGAAAAGCACGATATCGAATACTGGAACAACTTCGCCAAGGAGAATGGCCACATCGCGCCGCAGCTGAAGAAGGACACCGAAAAGGAGACCCCGCAGACGGTCGCCTACGACGATCTGGTGAAGAGCTGGGCCGACGCCAACGGGCAGATGCCCGAGGACAAGACCGAGGCGGTGCCTGCAGCCGCTGACGGCGGCGACAAGCCGTCCGCTCAATAAGACCCCGTCGGGCGAATGAATTGACCCGTTGGGTCAATCCACGCCCGGCAAACGGCTCAAACGCCGCTCGGGCTGCCGACGACCCATGAAACCGATGGTTTCGAAGGTCAGCCGGTATAAGACAAGATCCCGTCGGGCGCTCGAAAGCATCCGCTTTCGGGCGCCCCTCGACCGGCTGGCGGCGGCTTGAGCCGCCGGCCACTTCAGGCTGACCTTGCGAGGAACGCCTCGCGCATGACGCCTCGCGCGGAGGCGTATTCGCGCTTGCTCACGACCCCGCGCATCACCGCGGCCATGTCCGGCGTGAGCGCAACGCTCGTTTTCTGGGCGTTCGCCATGACAGGCTCGACACTCAGTCATCGGCAGGCAAGTTCGCCACCGCCGGACTTCGGGAAACCTGACCTCTCTTTTGACGCGAACTGCAGGACGCCAGAGCCGGCGCTTCGATCCAAGCCCTTGTTTTGCCCATGATGCGATGCGAAAAACCATGCCGTATTCCGGCATCATGCTTTCATGGCGCTCGGGTTCGAAGGCCGCGTCCCTGCCGTGGCCGCCGCTGCGAACGGCGGAACGTCGAGGGGCTCTCGATCGTCCGTCCGACGTGATGGTCAGCGGTGGAGCCCGCCCGTCCGTTCGCGGATTTCAACCATCCTCCTCACCAAACGTGACGGCGAGGCCGCGCCATGCCTTCGTCGCTTCGACGGGAACGAGGTCGAAGCGGCGGGCGAGCATCTGCGTCAGGGTGACCAGCTGCGACAGGACAGCCTCGTCCACAATGTCGCACGGAGCGATATCGACATCGCAGAAGCTCGTGACGTGACCGGTCCTCAGGGACTGGACGGTCACGTCGTCGATATTGATGTGGAAGCGCTCCTGTTCGGCTTCGGGCCTCTCAAGGTCGATGAGGGCGAACTTCTCCCGGAAGGTCGTGTGGGACAGCGCGGCCGTGAACGGGTGGGGCGAGGGCGCGATGGGCACCACCCTTGCGGCCGAGGTCAACGGATTGCCATGATCTTCCAACCCGCTCGCGGCGGCCTTCCGGAAATCCGCGATGGTGAGATCGAGCGCGTCGATCCAGTTGAATTCCAGCCGCGCGATGACGCCCGTATCGCCATAGCTGACGAAGGGCAGTTCCAGATTGAGCGGATGCTGCGTCTTGTCCTCGACTTTGCCCCACGTCATGAACTTGCTCGTCATGCGCCGCTCGCGCAAGGAGAGCATTGCGCCGATCCACCCCTTCGACCGGGGCTTGTCCGCAAGGTCGTAGTAGAGATCGGAACTCTGCGGCCCGGGGGGCCGGTCGAAGCGCTTGACGACAAGCCCGTCGAACCAGGGATCGCCGCCGGGCATCAACTGCGACCAAGCTTGTCCCTGACCGTCCCGCAGCATCGTGCGTAACGGCTCGGCGCCCTCCGGCCCGGCCGGTTTCAGCCGGCCCTCGTGCTCGAGCGACAGCTCGACCGGCTTGTCGCTGTCATTGGGTCTTGGCGGAGCGTAATGGATCGCCCTGAAGCCGCGCCGGTCGAAGGTCTCGCGGGCATCGTGGATTTCGCGCAAGAGACGCTCGCGAACCGTCTGAAGGGCAGGGGGGACGACCGGCCCGATCGTCGCCGAGGTCTTGGTTTTTGCCGCTGAAGGGGCGCCGGTTTCAGCCTCGATGCGCGAAAGGAAACGTTTGAGCGCAACCAGTCCTTCACCATAGAGAATCAATGCCGCGTCCTCGCGGCCTTTCTTAAGCCGGCCCACGGGCAGCCCGATGAGGTTGGCAGCGAGCCCGAGTTCGTAGCGGGCCTCCCAGCCGGTGTCGTCGTGAAGGCGCGCGAACCGTGCGACCCGTTCGCGGCACATCGCGTTCGCCCGATCGACAAAGGCCGGGCGGGCGAAGTCGTAGGTGAGCGTCCCGTCCTCTCCCGTGGTCTTGAAACTGACCGCCGGCTTGCCTGAAGCGGGCTTTTCGATCGGCCCGGTTCCGAGCAGGAAATGGGTCAGCTTGGTGACGTCGAAGAGGTAGTCGCCGATCCCCCATTCCTTCGGATCGATGAATTTCAGCGACCACTCGCCCGCCCTTTCGCGCAGCATCAGATTGCCCGGATTGGGATCGCCGTGAACGGTGGTGGTAAAGCCCGGCGCGATGGCGGCGATGGCGCCCGCATTGGCTTCGAGCCGGTCGAGGAGGTCCTCCCAGGGCTCGAAGGGTTCGCCGTTGATCGTCAGCGCCATCGAGCCGAAGCGCCCGTCGAGCCTTGCCGCCTCATTGAGCCTCGTGCGGATGCGGTCAAGATAGTCTTCGGCGAGATTGGGCTGGATACGCGGCATGCGTCCGGCCTCGAAGCCTTCGAACATGTAGTCGAGAACGACCGCGATCAGGCGCTCCGGATCGCCCTCGGGCTTCCAGTCGTCGTCCTTGTTCGGAAACAGCCGATCCTCGAGGGAAATCCAGCCGTCTTCCTTGGGAAAATATTCGAAGAGATAGGCATAGGGCGGCGTGTCGCGGATCGCGTGGATCACCGGCCAGGCTTCCCGGTAGCGGCGCGGCAGGCGCGGGTCGTTGCGGATCGCGCGCATGGTCTTGCCTTCCTCGGCAAGCTTCGGCGTCTTGCGGTCGAGCTTGAAGGCGAAGTTCTCCTTCAGCGTATAGAAGGCGACCATCTCCGCCGTATTGCCGCCGGACAGGGGCTTGCCGATCGTCTCCCCGCGAAGCTCGGGCAGACCTTGTGAGACCGCTTCGCGGATCAACGCGTTTGCGATCGTGTCGGCCAAGGCCCCGCCTTCCTCTCCCGCGAGGAACCGCGTGGTGCCCGCATCGGCCTGGCCCGCCATGATCGTCTCGATGGTCCGGGTGATGATGGCGCGAAGCGATTGTTCGTCCTGCATGGCGATTGGTCCTCATGGGTTTGAAAGGGCGGCGCGCCCGGGAAGGGTTCGGGGCTGGCGCCGGTCGCTCCGCACGGGAGCACTGAGCGTGTCTTCGGCGGTCCGTTGTCCGCCCGAAGCCTATCGCGAGGTCACTCTTTCGACCGGCACCGGAGCTGCTCCCCCCGCCAGTTCGCGCCGGGTTCTGTCCTCGGCTGCCTCGCGCATGCCGCGTTCCATGGCCAAGACCGGCCGCTCGGTTCGCCCGGACCGGGTTTTGAGGTCGGTGACCTCCGCAACGAGGGCGTTTCGTTCTCTCTTAAGCGCCGCAAGTTCGCGCGCGTCGGCCTGGCCACGCGCAAGGGCGGCGCGCTTTGAGGCCAGTTTCCGCTCGAGGGCCGCGAGGCGTCGGCGCTTGGCGCTCAGCTCGGCCGCGAGGCTGCCCGCCACCTGGCGCTGGCTTGTGAGGCGGCCTTGCAGCCGAGCATTGGCCGTATCGAGGTCGCCGGCTTTTGCCTGCAGCATCGCGACGCGCTGGTCGTAGGCGCCGGTGACATTGCCGCAGACACCGCCCGCCAGTCCGCCGGCGCGCGGATCGGTGGTGACGTTCGAGCAGCAGCCCGAGAGAAGAAGGGCGGTGCCGAGGACGAGGCTGGTTCGGGTGGGGGCAGGGCGAAGCGTCATCACAGGGCCTTCTCCACGGCGTTCAGACCCGCCTGGCTCTTGGTGAGACTGGACCGTTTGGCCTCGGCCTGGTTGATTTCGGCGTCGAGCGCACGAGAGGGACCGAAGCGGCCTTTCAGGGCGCGCATGGTCGAGATATTCTCCCGCACCTCGGCGATCGCCGTGCTCAGATTGCGCTGGTCCTCGGCAACCGCGTTGCGCAAGTCCCGGCGACGCTCGCGGGACGACCTGTCGAGGGCCTTGGCCTCGGCCCGCCGCTGGCGAACCAGTGCGTCGGCGGTGGCGACGAGCCGGGTGAGCTTTCCGTTGCTGATTTTTGCCTGACGGATCACGGCCTGCAGTTGATCCTCGGTCGCGACATAGGACTTCTTGCTTTCGGCGACCCCATAGCCGCCAGCCCCTCCGATCAATCCCCCAAGCACGGTGCCGATAGCGCCGTTGCGTGCGATGTCGCGACTGCTTCCGCCGCCCAACTTCGTGGCGATGGCTGCGCCAACTCCGCCGATCAGTGCGCCGGCGGTCGCGCCCTCGATGATCGTGCGTTCGTAATCCGAGGTCTGGGCGGCCAGACGGCTCGATCCGCCGGAGCCGCCCGCTCCGAAACCGGTCGACTGGCAACCGGAAAGAGCAAGGCAGGCGCAGATCGCAAGCGCTGCACGAGAGGGTTTGACCTGTGGCATGGGACGTCCCTTTCACGTCGGGTTCGGTTTTCAGGAGGCGAGGCGCGCGAGCTGGGCCTTCAGCAGATCGGGATCGCACAAGGTGCTCCGGGCGAGGCCCTGGAGAATTCGGATGGTGGCGACGGCCTGTCCGGCTTCTTGCGTGGGGCCGACCAGACGCTCATATTCCGCGATCTGCCGGAACGCCTCCGGTCCATCGGTGGCCTCGCCCATGATCTGCCGGCGAATGTCCGGCGCGCGCTCGAAAGTCCGGGGCGATATGCGCAGGCATCCAAGGGGAATACCATTGCGTGCGAGGAGGCCGCGATAGGCTTCCGCAAGGAGCGCGCTGAATCGGTAGACCTCGTCCATCGCATCCTCGTCTTTAAAATCCTTGGGGGCGAAGGCCAGAAGCTCGGAGGGAATGTAGGTCTCGATCAGAAGCTCATTGGCGTTCGCCGGAAAGGTCGCTGCTTTCGCAGCGATGCGCCGCCGCTCATCGGCTTCGAGGGAAGCCGGTGGCGTCGCCGACCTCGCGAACGCGCTCGCGAGCTTCCCTACGGATCTCTCAATTTCTGCGAGTTCGACGTAGTCCCCGACGCTCTCGCCCGGCCCCTCTTCCCGATCCCGCCGGGCGCGCGCCTCGGCAAGTTCCGCGCCCAGCCGCTTGGTCTCGGCCGTCAGGTCGGCGTTGTGCGAACGTTGCGCCGCGTATTCGGCGCGAAGGCGTTTCAGTTCGGCTTCCAGCTCTGCTTGCTGGTCGCGGCTCATTCGCGAGTCGGTCCTAAGGGCGTCCGCCTCGGTGCGCGCGGTGTCGATCGCGCTTCGATTGGCCTCGTCCTGCTGCTTCAAGGCAGCCTGAAGCGCGGCGAGCTTATCCGCCGACCCTGCGATCTCGGCGGCCTGTCGCTCGATCTCGGCTTTCAACGCGGCCTCCTCGGCCAGCCTGGCTTCGTATTCGGCCCGAAGTCGCTCGAAGTCCGCCCGCGAAACGAGCCTCAGCGGGGGAGGGGACCGACGGTCTTTAACCGGCTCAGGTTCCTGCGGCGGCGACCGCGCCGCGATCCCGGTTCCGATCGATTCGAACTGCTGGCCTGCGCCGACGATCGAAAGCAGGAGGATCGCGACCGCGAAGAGCGAGATCATCAGGTCGGCGCCGGGGCCGTAGCTATCGATTTCGGCAGCGTGGGAGTCATCGTCCATCAAAGCGACCCTCGCCCACCGAAAGCCGGGCGCCGGTTTGCGTTGCCGCCGTCGTCGCGGCCGCAGTAGGGCTCTGGCCCGCGCTGAAATAGATCGCGAGAATGCCCGCGAGCGTCAGCGTCGAAAGGGCCGCCGCATGAAGGACGAGGCCGGAACGCTGGGCGCGGCGTCGCTCCGCCTCGACCTGCCGCAGGCCGTCCTTGAGCGCATCCTGCATCTGGCGCGTCATGCCGGCGAGCGCCTCCGAGACACCCTCGCGCAGACCGTCCTCCAGCTTCGGGCCGAGCCCTTCGGCAAGATCGCGCCCTGCGGAGCCAAGACCGGTGGTGAGGCTCGACGACACCTCCTGCAAACCCTTGGCGGTAACGGCGCGGTTCTCATCGATCGCCGCGCGCAGGAGGTCGGACTGGCTCCGAAGGAGCGTGTCCATATGGTCCGAAAGCTTTGCGAGACGCTCGCTCGACATGGTCTCGATCGACTGCATCTTCTCCGCGATCCCGCCCACCTGCCGGGCGGCCTCCCGGCCGTGGTCCAGCATGGCGCGGATCTCGGCAGACTGTTCGGCAAGGAGGCGGACGGGATCGGCAAGGCCGGCTCCGATCTCCCCGGCCGTGTTCGAAAGCCTCTCCGCATGCTGATGGAGATGGGACCGTGCATCCTTGACTTCGTCGAGGTTGTCCTTGATCGCGCCGCGAAGCTCTTCGGCGGTCCTGATGAGCTCCTCGTTTCCCCTGAAAGCCTCCCGAAAGAACAGCTGGCTCTTCTGGCCGGTCTTTTCGATGTGCGCTGCGAGTAGCGTCTCGCGCCAGCGCACGAAGGCGGCGAGGAGGGCGATGACGATCGCGGCCAGAATGCCGGCGATGGACGTGCCGAAAGCGAGCGCGAGCCCCTGGACGACATCTCCCACGAGGACGCCGATTTCATCTTTGAGCGCGGCGAGTTCGTCGGCGAGACCGGGCTGTCCTTGCGATGCGCTTTCGGTCCCGCGCAGGAGGAACACCTCCTGGACCTGCCCGAGCGACCAGATCAGCCCGACGAAGGTTCCCAGAATACCGGCGCGGATCGCGAAGACCTGGACCGCCGAAATGCTGCGCGAGTAGCCCCTGAGGCGGGCTTCCTCGGCCCGGACTGCCAGATGGACGGGCTGGTAGCGGAAAAACCGGGCATCGTTGAAGAGGAGGGCGAGGACATGCGCGGCCGAGGTTCTGCTTCGTTCGCGGATCTTCGCGTCCTCGTCGCCAAGAAGGCCGGACCGTGACAGATCGGAGGCCTCGGCCGAGAACTTGGTACGATCATGCCGGGCCGCGTCGATCCGCCGGCTGGCGAAGTCGATCACCTCGCGCTCCTGACGGCGGTGCCGCCACGACAACGCAACCAGAACTAAAGCCATCCCGACGGTCCCGACGAAGATCCCGATCGTCGACCAGAAGGCTGCCCGTGAGGCGAAGAACGGCGCGAGCGCTTCGGTCGAGCCCGCGAGCCATCGCCAAGCGAACACCAGAATTGCGGCTGCCGCGACCGTGGAGACGGCGATCACGAGAGTCCTCGTGGAAACAGGTCGCAACCTCAGATCCCCCACTTTTGCAAAAACTACCCCTACGGGAATCGGTAGCTTCAGAAATGGTGTAAATCAACCATTGATTGAAATATTTTCTTGGGTAAGGTTCTGGGTCGGAAACGGCATGGAGAGGGACGATGGCTGGTGTCGATGGCATGATCGGGACGCTGTTGGGGCGGGCGAAGGCGCGGCGAGGCCCGCCCGGCCAAAGGGCGCGTCCCGTTGGCGATCATCCGAGCGCCAGCGCGATCACGCTGACCGTCGTCGCCCGGAGCGAGGCGGGCGCATGGACCTATGGCGAGGAGATCGAGGCCCTGTGCGAGATCGTGGCGCGCAAGCTTCCCGGTCGCGATCTCGGGCCGTTCCATCGGCTTGAGATCGTGCTGTCGCCGGAGACGACGACGCGGCTCGGCCCCTGGGGCGAGCCCGGTCGCCTCCCCAGTCTCGTCATGGCCGAGATGCCGCTCGAGACCGGCCGTGTCTACACCGCACCGTTCCAGAGCGCCGGAACGCAGGTTGACGGTCGACCGGACGCACAACACGGCGCCGACGAGCGCCGGCTGCTCGATCCGATCGGTCACTTCGGGGCTGGAGGAGACCTTGGGCGGGACCTTGGCGACGCCCTGAGCGAGGACCGCAGGGCAAGGCTCGACGCCCTCATCGAGCACGCCGCCGGTGCGGTCGATTCTTTCCCGAGGGAGGAGGATGGCCTGCGGGCGGCCATCGCGTCGGATGTCGTGGAGGCGTCCCTCTGGCCGCCCGGTTTCGAACACGAGAGGCCGATCGCCAGTCTCTACGAGGAGGCCGTGCCGACCCGCCGCCAGCGCTTTGCGATCGTGCTCGCAGAACGGAGCGAGCTCGCGCATGTTCACGAAACGATCGTCGAGACGCTCGCGCCCCGGATCGAGGTGCATGGCAAGGCTCTCGAAAATGAGACGGCCGACGATGCGGCGACACGCGCCGCGTTCTTGAAGCGTCAGGCCGCGATCGCGGCATGGCAGGCCCTGGCCGGTGCGGACAACGCCCGTAACTTCGGCTCCGGCAGCCAGGTCGCCACGGTTGCCGAAAGCTATCTCGACAGTGCTGTCCTCCGCCGGCTGGACGCCGATGCCCTTCGGCTCGATCCGATCGCGGCCGCTGACGATCAGGACGCGCGCGCCGAGATCCTGCGGCTTCTGGCGGTCCTTAAGAGCCCGCGTGACGAGGCAAGCCTGCTGGAGGCGATCAAGGACGCCATCGAGAACGGTCACGTCTTTTTGCCGCGAGCGAAACTCGAGGCACTTCTCGGCCGGGTCATCGAGCGCCGCAATGCCCTGTGAGAGCGGGCTTGCGGAATGCGTCGTGCACATCAGGAGCGAGGGCGCCGGAAACGGTTCCGGGCTTCTCGTCGCGCCGGATCTCGTCCTCACCTGTGCCCATGTGGTCGACGGGACCTTTTATGGGAGTCGGGAAGGGGAGGAAGAAAATCCGACGCCCAGAAAGACGGTCAATGCCTGCGAGAGGCTGAAACAGAAGATCGGCCAACTTTCGGCGACCGTGACGGCCCATGACGGGGTGGTAAGGGACGCGCTCCTCTTCGCCGTCCACGACAACAGGGACATGGTTCTCCTCCAGCTCGATCGGTCCCTGGAGGTCGCTCCGGTTTCGCCACCGCTCTACGTCCGCAGACGGCTGAAACAGTCGGATGCGCTGCTGGCGCTCGGCTTCCTCGACGATGGCAGGTCGGTCCGTTTGAACTGTTCGAACGTCTCGCCAAGCGGCAACGAGGATGCGCAGAGCGGATCGGTGACCGCATTCTTTGGACAGGCCGAAGTCGGGATGAGTGGCGGACCGATCTTTCTGAGGGTCGGCGACGGCTTCGAACTGGCCGCCATGACATGTTTCGGCGGAGGAACGATCGATTTCACGGGCACGATCCGGGACACCGAAATCCGCGCGTTCGTCGCGCCCGATGCGAAGGCCACCGCGTCGCCTGGGCCTGCGAGCCCGGACGGGACCGGCTACGGCCTGCCGCAGATCGTGCACCTGCCTCTTCTTCCTTCGCGAAATCCGAAAGCCTTCGTCCGTTGCACGCCTCCCGCGTTCCATCTTGGGACCGGCGGCCCGACGGACGTCGTCTATGTGGCGACCCATGCTCTCGACCTCTCCGACGTCGACGCACTGAACGGGATCGAGCGATCGCCAGTTCTTCGCGAGGCCCGGCAGCGCAGCATCGCGGACTTTTCCGAAGATGAACTTTCGCGGCTCCAGACTCTCCTGAAGAGGAACGAGCATGAGAACCGCGAGCCCTGGCGCGACTGGCTGCGCCCGGCGGGGGCGCTTGAGCTGGAACAGCCTCTGTTGGGCCGGTCCCCGGCAGCGCCAGCGGAGAGTTCGCTGGCTTCCGAGGCCATTCCGGGTCTGCCGCCGGAACGTCCGAAAGAGGGCGAGGCCGGCGCCGCATTCTATGCGTTTCCGGACAACGGTCTCGAATGGGCACGCACCGAAAGTGGGTCCTGGCAGCGCGTTCGTCGGCAGGGGCAGCAGATCCGTCAGAGCCATCGAACCTCGGCGGCTTCGAGAAAAGCACCGCGCGCAGCCTTCAGGCCGGCGCTCGCCGTCCCCGTATGGGCAGGAGCCGTTTGATGAGCGAAGAGCCCATGAGCCCGATCAAAGGCGGCTTCATGGCCGGCTTTGGCGGTTATGGCCCCCAGAACGTGTCAATGAACAAGGAGACCAACACGCTTTCGGGGGATACGCAGAACGATCCAGCTGGCAATCTCTCGTTCGACACCGATGGGGAGCCGGACACCTCCAAGCAAGGGTCTCAGAACAGTGGCGGCGAAGAGCTCAATACGTTTCCCTATCGCCTCGTCGATCTGGATTTAAGATTGGGCGAGACCCTTCTGGAATACGCGCTCTCGACGGCCAGGAATTCGTATTTCACCAGCCTTCTCATGCGCGCCGCAGCCTATGCATCGGGTGTGGGCCTCGATGCCAATCCCGTCCCGGTCGTGGCGCTCGCGCTGCGCACGAACGATCCTAAGTCTTCTGTGCCTCCCGCGCCTCTCGCAGCGCTCGCCCGACTTCTCGCCGAAGACCCGGGCAAGGGCCGAGCCGGCGAGAAAAGCGGGCCGCCGATACAGATCTGCGAGTTCGACGGCAAGATCGCGGCATCCCAGACGCCCGAGTCTCTGGCGGGCTTCCTGTCGCAAGAGATCGCGGTGGGCAATGTCGTGGCGGACAAGCTCATCGTGTGGGTGCGCGATGCGTCGCACTCACGCGGCTGGGAAACGGTGAGCCTCTGCGGCCATGACGCGTTGAGCAAAATCCTTCGAGACCAGAACAAGCAGCTGATCCTCGGGATCGAGCTGTCGGGGCGGCGACGCATCTCGGACCTTGTCCATTCCGACAACCGCATCTTTCCGCTGCCATGGGCGCTGCCTCTCGTCCTCGACTGGGCGGAAAAGCGCGACATAGACCCAGACCGCATCGAAACGGAGGCGTTGCTGGACTTCGAAGCGAATATACGCTGGCTGGGTCGAAAGAACGACGGCAACGAATGGAACGCTTTCGTGCGTGTGGCCGCCGGACTGGCCGAAGCGCGAACGCCCGACGGCTTGACCAGTCGATTGCGGTCGAACGCGACGAGGAGCTTCGACGTCGAGGACATCTGGGAGAGACCTGGCCGACGGGTCGATGCCGCCTTCGGGCTCGCCGAACTCGCATCGGCAGAGAACAGGGACCAAGGGGAGAGAAGCGGCGAAAAGCCGCCGCCGGATCCTCGGGTCCTGCACGCGGCGCTCGTCTTCACCGCCGCGTTCTGCAGCGCGCTTCCCGGCCCCGCTTTCCGCAGCTTCGCCCGGGCATGCCTCGACCCTAAGGAGCGGGTCAGCTTTGCTGATCTCACCGAAGCGGATCTCAAACACATTCAGGAGCTGAAAACCGTTTCCGGCAAACAGGCCGACATTGCCAAGGAACGG
Organism: Fulvimarina fulva; assembly: GCF_039652615.1. Taxonomy (NCBI): domain Bacteria; kingdom Pseudomonadati; phylum Pseudomonadota; class Alphaproteobacteria; order Hyphomicrobiales; family Aurantimonadaceae; genus Fulvimarina; species Fulvimarina fulva. Next base: position 29,763 of record NZ_JBDJAC010000019.1, on the reverse strand, counting down.
CCGCGCATCATCGATTATTTCGACCGATGGGCGGACCAGATCCTGAGATATTATGATATCCGCGCCGAACCCGACGGGCATTATCGGCTTGGCAAGGACTGGGATTTTTTTCCCGTCGCGGACCATATCGGCAGCAGTGCGCCGATCCAGGCGGGGGAGCTGGTCGCCCGGCTTCTCTCCAACATCGAAGCGTCCGTCGTCAGCGAGCAGATCGATCACCGCGTGGTTCTGGAAATCCTCGCAGGAATCCGCTGTCATTTGCCTACCGCGCTCGCCGATGACCAACTGGTGGCCTGGCTCGGCGAATTCGCTTTCTACGATTTCCTGAAAAAGAACCTGACCTTCGAAGGAAGGAAGAAGTTCGCACAGGAAGAGACGTTCGCCCGCGACCATCGCCAGAAGGCGATCCGTAACGCCACCTTTCTTGCCCGCGAACTGACCGGAGACCTTCGGGCCGACGGCGATCTGGTCCCCTCCGAACGGGCGGCGCTATGTCTCGCCAAGACCATGACGATCTTTCTGTCTGCCTGCAGATCCAGCGCAACCCAAAGGGACGGCCACGACAGACCCGAGGCGAAAGCCCTTGCAGACGGCATGATCGAAGCCGCCCTCAATGCGGAGGATTGGCCCGCGCCGTTCGAGGTCGCGTTCGCGCTCTGGATGATGCTGCTCGGGCCCGCAGACAGGCTGACCGGCGGCACGAGCAACCTGCGCCGCCGGATCGCCTTCTTCCAACGCAATCGCAGGAACCTCGTCTTTCTCCGCACCATCGTTCACAGCTTTCTCCATACCGGTTTCGACAGCGTGCTTGCGCCGTCCGCGCCGCTGGAGCGGTTTGCGCGGATCGTCGAGATCCTCAAGGCGGGATCGGCCGAAGCGCCTGATCCCTGGCAGGCGATCGGCGATGTCGTGACGGAGCACATCGTCAATCTTGAGATCAGGTGGCTGACGCCGCAGACGGGGCTCGTCGAATACCGGAAGATGAGACATCCCCGCTTCGCCAGCCTGATCGTCCAGGAGCCGTTTCAGAAGGATAGTCCGGAGGCCCTCGTGCGCGACCACGTCGTCGAGCGCTTCTTCGCGGTCTCTCCCGCGGACTGGCTTGCACGAAGCGCCGGCGGCATGGCGCTCGGCACCGTTAGAGAACGACTCAAGGACATTCTTTCCGTCCTCCTCGACGGCGTTCCGGACGGGCTCGGCCCGTGGCAGGATCTTTCTGTGGACGAAAAGGAGAAGCGGGTGCTTCGCTCTCTCCTTGCCCATTGCAACGCTCCGGCCGATCTCACTGTCGGAACCTTTTTCGAGCGGCTTGACGCGCTTGGCACGGACTTCTCGTCCCCTGACGCGAAAGCCCTTGTCGGTGTCTACGGCCTGTTCTGGCCTGCGCTCCTTCTTCATTGGCGCTGCCAGACCCTTGGCGTCGCGCCCATCGGCGGCGATCAGGCGGGTGCGAACGGATTCCGCGCGTTCCTCCTCGATCTGCGAGACAGGCTTTCGGACAAGCGGCTCGCAGAGCTTCGCCACGGACTTTGCCGATTGGCCCTTGCGACGGAAGAGGCGCTTTTCCGCGGGGCCGAATCCTATGGCGACCCTTCGGCCGCCAAATTCTACCTCGCCAAGGCGGAGGCCGCCCGAATGCTGGCGCTGGCTCTCCAAACGCCCGAACGCGCACACCCTCAAGACAATCAGGGAGATACGCCATGCCCGGCAATACCATCGGATATGCCTGCCCGTACCGCGAAGTGATCGTCTCGATGGACAAGAACGAGCCGAACCGCGAGGGCTACGACAGCTTCTCCTTCGACCGGACCGGCAAGATCATCGAGGGCGCGAGGCTCTGGCTGGCCAATCCCAAACGGGTGATCGCCGTACACCGCGAATATTATCGCCCCATCTCCGATGCCACGGAGCGCTTGAAGCAGGAGATCGGCCCCACCCTGTTCAGGACCCGCGAGGAGGTGAGATTCAAGCTGGACATGCGGATCGCCACGTCCCGCGACCGCACGCGCCGGATCGCGGAATGCCATTTCGACGACGAGAAAGGCCCCGAGCAGCTCTTTTACAGCTATTTCGGTGACCGGTTACGCAGGCTGCTCGAAGTGTCCGCCAAAAGCGATTCGGACGACATCGATACGCGGATCGCGCGCAACAAGAAGGAGTGGGAGACGGCACTCGCGGCCGAACTCTCCGCGCGGTTCGCCATCCGCGTGGAGCTCGATTTCGACGTCGACACGGTGATACCCAAGGATACGGCCGTCGCCTCCGACCCGGCCGCACCGCTCCTCCTCGTCCTGCGCGACCGGATCGATCGGACGGTGCCGGCCTCCTTCGAACTCAGGATCGCGCGCGATCCGGCGCTTCCAGCCAAGAGCGCCCTGCCGGGTGACAGAAACCGGCTGCGCGACGCCGTCGCCGACGTGATCCGGCAGGCCGCGAGCGAGGAGATCCGCCTCTTCGACTACTGGTACGATCAGAAGCGGATGAACGAGGTCCTGAAACCCCGGATCGCCGCCTATCTGAACGATTTCGGATTCTGCGTCGCCAATCTCCTCGTTAAGAACGTCGATTCGGCAAAGCCGCCTGCCCATGCCGTCAAGCTCGACACTCGCGTTCCCTGGGAGGACAGCTACGGCCATCCTCTCGAATTTCGCGCCGAAGCCATCGCGGAAATCCATCCCGACGGCGCTGGACGCTACGATCGGGCCGGACGCCCCGATCGCGCGGCCTGGTTCGAGCGCACCATGGCCGCCTGTCTGAGGCGCGTTCTCGCCGGCACCGCGATCAACGATTTTTCCGATGCGGCCATTTCCAGGAAGAACGACGAGATCAAGGCCTGTATCTCCGCCGAGGCCGAGGTGATCGGTCTCGAGCTCACCGTCTTCGTCGGCACGCCCTTCCTGCCGCTGCAGCGCTGGCTCACCGTGAACCGCGTCCGGGTGCCCGAGACGACCTATCCGACCGCCCATCCGACGATCCACGGTCATTTCTCCATGGACATGGAGGTGATGTTCGAGAGCCGAAAGGCGATCGACGGCTTCGTCGCCGATCATGCCCGGACGGGGAGGGGAACGAATGCGCGCCTGCCCGACGATCAATTCGTGGAAGATTGTCTGATCGCGGCCGCGAAGGAGGCCGCGCAGCTCGTCATGCAGACCACCGCAGCCGAGACCTATTTCAGCACCTATATCGGCGCGGGTGAGTGGGACAACCCGACCGGCGAACAGGGCCTGCCGGGGCAGGAGCGGGAGAAGGACGCCAATCGTATCCAAGCCAAGCTTAGCGAGATCCTCGAACGGCGCTATCCTGGCGTCGGCCTCCAATCTCTCTCCTTCCATCGCCGCGACCAACATCTGGAGGCCCTTCGCTCGAAGGTCGCCGCGCTCAAGACGATCGATTTTACATGCGAGCTCGTGGACCGAGACAATGCCGGGCTCGACAGGACGCTCGACGTCTATCTGACGATCGCTGGCGGCCATGCGACCCAGGTCGTGATGATGCTGTCAAAGCGGCTCCAGGACGAAGAGACCGAAGCCTTGCGGAGACTGATCGCCAATCATCTCAGAAAGGTCGTCTCAAACCGGCTGAGCCATATCAACAACGATGAAATCGAGAGCCTCGCGGCGTCTCTCACCCTTGCGGCACGAGATTACACGTCGCAAGCCCGTAATGAGATCGTCAATGTCGTCCGACATGAGCTGCAAAGCGAATTCGGGCTACAGGCAGGGACCATAGAGCTGACGGCAGGCCGGTCCGGCGAGGTGAACGAGGTCCGGTTGATGAACCAGACGACACGGCAGGGCAAGCTGAAGCGCATCCGCCAGAAGCTGACCATCCTGCAGGACAGCCTCGAAAACCTGTTGATCGAGCGGCTGAAGATTACGGACACCACGCCGGAAGCCCGCGAGCGGCGGCGGGAGCTGGGTCTGCGGATCGAGGAAACCGAACGCGAGATCGAGGCGCAGCAAAACGAAATGAGAGGGGATGGCTTGCTGCCGCATCCCGAAGCTCCAGCGTCTCGGATCGCCAATGGGGCGGGCGAAGCAAGCCCACCTCAGCCAGACAGCAGCAATCGCCCACAAAACGCTCAGGGGACTGCCGACCCACAGGCGCGCCGTTCATCCGAAACCAACTGGGACGGCAGTCTGTGACCGGCAACTGATCAGGTCGCGCTCGAGAGCGGCCACAACTCTGAGTTCCGTGTGAAGCGTCCCGGATTTTTCAGAGGCTCCTATCTTTGAGAAGGAGCTAGTAGAGCGAATCTGACATTTGCGTCCCGCTCTCGGCGAACTCCGCTTCAAATGTCAAATTCAAAAGCTCCACTAGAAACAATATCCTGGCTAGTGGCTCTTTGATTCCGACGGTCGCTCTGAACGTGCTGCAAACGGGAGGAAAACGTCGAAATCGAACCACTCGTATACCGTTAACGACTGAGGCGCCGCCTGTTGATAAGCCTCGGAACGAGACGTGGCACGATCGAACGAGTCGTTGATGTTATCGTTGCCCACATTATTACTCTTTAATGGTCTCTGGATCACGATAGAAGAGATTTGCAAACAGACAGAATGCGAATAATATAACAAAAAAATACTCGTGAACCAACGACTCTTTCGAAATACCGAATAAGCTTTCAACCATCTCCTGTAAATCTCCATTTGGTTTATTTACCATATAAAACATCATAGAGCTCGAGCTTAGACCGGTAATATATCGATTTAATCTGTGGATCGATTTCGATGTCATGCGGCCCCCTGAGTTCCAGCGCGAAGTGCAACACCCCAGAGCCGATTTATGATCGGCTCGGTTATCCAGACCCAATCGAGTGTTGCCATGCCATCCTACGTCCATCTGTCTTCTCTCGAAAGATAAGAGATCACCGTACTTCAGGCCGCCGGCTATTCGAATGCCGCCATCGCTCGCGCTCTGAAACGATCGCCTTCGACCATCGGCCGCGAGCTTCGCCGCAACGCGTTGCCGAGCGGGACGTATTCGCTTCGGTTGGCCGACGGAGCCTATCTTGAGCGACGGCAGCGGGCGGCTATCCTCGAAACCGACGCATGCCTGCGGGACTTCGTCGTCCAGCGCCTGTCGGAGGGCGGGTCGCCCGAGCAGATTGCCGGCTGGCTGAAGGGCGGCACCGGGAACGCAAACGGTCGATTGCGACGATGGCTCCCGCGATCGCTCGATCTCGACACCCTCACCGAAACCGATCTTCAGGACATCATCGTCTCGATCAACACCACGCCGAGGAAATGCCTCGGCTTCACCACGCCGCTTCAGGCCATGCTCAAAGAGCTTGGCAAGGACGTCCAGATCCGCTTCTCATGAGCCGTTGCACTTCACGATGTAACTCAGGTGGGTCCTGATCAGCGAGAGTTGGTATAAATTTGCGAACAACACCTGAGGTCCACGCGATTTCGAACCAAAGTGCCTTTGAACTACCATACTCAGAAAACTATGATAGGCGACTTCGGGATTTAACTGTATTGTTCGGAGGCGAATTCGATAGAATGTTCGATGAGCAGTTTTATTTTGAGCGTATTTGCGATGTGCGAGACGCTCTAGCGCTTGGTCGCTCCAAATCGGGATTCATTCATTGGTTGACCAATGGTGTAGAAGAAGGTCGCGATATGGCGATGCAACATGTCTGTGTTGAACGAAATTTGTATATGATTAGAGAGCCGTCCTGTGAAACATAGATCTGATCCGTTTAAATTTCTCTCTGGTCCCGAGCTTGATCCAGTTTTTTGGCCGAACGCCCGAGCACGGCAGGATAGTGCATGGCACCAACACGTGCCATTTGGTCATCTAGTTGCAACCTTATCGCGGCCAGCGGTGCTTGTCGAACTCGGAGTCCACCATGGCGTCTCCTATACTTCGTTTTGTGAGGCGGTGCGCCGAAACAAATTGAATACGCGTTGCTTCGGGATTGATACCTGGCAGGGTGATGAACACGCCGGCTTTTACGGCGAAGAGGTGTTTCTTGAATTTGAGGAATTTCACAAGAGGCAGTATTCAACTTTCTCAACTTTAATTCGGTCAACGTTCGATGCAGCCCTTGCCGATTTCGAGAACTCTTCGATTGATCTTATTCATATTGACGGCAGGCACACATATGAGCAGGTCAGCCATGATTTTGAAACGTGGTCTGTCAAGCTTTCTAATAGAGCGATTGTACTGTTCCACGATACTCAGGAACGCAAATCCGGATTTGGTGTTTGGCAATTTTGGGACGAAGTTCGGACTAAGTGGCCAAGCTTCGAATTTAAGCATGAACATGGTCTAGGTGTTTTAGCGTTCGGTTCGGAACCTCCAAAGGATCTGCTTTGGCTATTCGAGAACTCGTTGAGCGAAGAACAGGCAGACCGCATTCGTAGTCGATTTCAGCTAATAGGCGAAGCAATTTACACGCAACATCGCTCATAAGAAGATGTACCGCGGACGGCATGATTGCATAGATCGCGGCAGTATGTCGTCAGCCGTCCAGTAGTCTATACGTCTATTTTATCTTCGACTATTCGGAAGCTGGGCGGCTCTTCGTCGAGATCGACAACTCCCTCACGGGCCGGGCGGGGACTGAGTTCCAGCGCGAAGTGCAACACCCCAGAGCCGATTTATGATCGGCTCGGTTATCCAGACCCAATGGAGTGTTGCCATGCCATCCGACGTCCATCTCTCGTTTCTCGAGGGAGCAGATTGCGGTCTTTCGCGCCGCAGGCCATCCAAACGCCGAGATCGCTAAAGCTCTTGGTCGTGCTCCCGCTACGATCAGCCGCGAGCTTCGCCGCAACGCGTTGTCGAGCGGAACGTATTCGCCTCGGTTAGCGGACGGAGCCTATCTTGAGCGACGGCAGCGGGCGGCTATCCTCGAAACCGACGCACGCCTGCGGGAATTCGTCGTCCAGCGCCTGTCGGAGGGCTTGTCGCCCGAGCAGATTGCCGGCTGGCTGAAGGGCGGCGCTTACGTTGATTCAAGTGATCAGATCGCCGTACGTCTTATGATACCGCCGGACGAATGAATTGACCCATGGCCAATTCTCGTCCGGCGCACGGCTCAAGCGCCGCTCGGGCTGCCGACGGACCTTAAAAAGCGGTGCTTTCAAAGATCCATCGGCATGAGACGCACGGCGATCTGAGGACGTTGCTCCGCCTCAGGGTCGGTTGATCTCTCGCTCGAAATATCCGCCTGACGACAGGGCTGGCGCGCGAGCGTGGAGAAACGTTGCTCAGGCGTGCAGCGCCATGGGCGCGCCTGTGACAGCGTCGGTGGCAATGTATGCTGGCGGGACGTGCGTGGAGGCCGCGAGCGGCGCGACGGGTGTGCCATCGGTAAAGGCGCGTGCCACGCGGATGCCTTCGCCGCGCAGGACCGGTTGCCGGAGCTCCGGCGAATTGCTCAGCCGCATCAGCGCGTGCAGGTTGGCCTCGGAGATTTCAAAGCCCAGGCAGTGAACGGCATCGTGGCGGAATTCCCTTGTCACGCCCAGGTGCTCGACGTGGAAGCCCAGGCTGCGGTAGCGGCGATACTTCACGCTGCTGCAGTTGCAGAGCAGCATCTCGACGCCCATGGCGCGGCAGGCCATGAACAGCCCGCCCAGCAGAGTGACCAAGGCGGCGGTTCTGGCCTCGGGCTCGATCAGCCTATCGTTGAGGCAAAGGCGGGTGCCTTCCCAGACGCGGCAGTTGCGGCGGACGTCTCCGAAGCGTTCAACGGCGATGGTCCGGCGGAATACTGTCGTCATCAAGTTATCGCGCATGAGCGGCATAAGCCGAATACTGCCGAGGAAAGCGCCTGAAAGGTCGTCCACCCAATTCAGGTAATAGCTGGAACCGAAGTCGAAAATGTCGGCCTCTTGCCCCTCGCAGTGCGGGATATCCCAGCCAAGCTCATCACAAAACACATGTTTTCGGAGCCTGAGCATTTGCGCGCGGAGCTGAGATTCGATTGATGTGGTGGTGTCGATTTGAAAGGTCATCGGTGGTCCTCCCTCTGGATGACCCGATTTTTCTTCCGCATTTGTAGCGATTTCAAAACGTGCAGTTGTGCACTAACAATTTGACAAACACAACTGTACGTATTGCAGGATTACAGCCCCAAGTGGACTCCGTATATCGCTTTATCGACAGTATGACGTCTGCCGTGCAGGTGGCTGATTCAGTTGAGGGTTTCTTGCAGGAACTGTGCGCTGGCAGTTGCGTCGAACACGCCACGTTTCAGATGGTGATCGCCTCAGCGAACCGGTTGGCCGTCCCCTACGTCAAGACGACGTATTCCGAGAATTGGATCCGTTTTTATCTCTTGAACAACCTGATGAAGGTTGATCCGGTCATCCGGTACGCCCAATCCGAGGGAAAGTCGTTCTTCTGGAGCGAAATTGTCTTATCACACGCAGAAAAACTGTTGATGCAGAACGCCAAGAACTTTGGGATTTCGTCTGCCGGGTTCACCGTTCCCACGGTGGATGTCGGCCCCTACCGAGGATTGTTCTCGATCTGCGCAGGCGACATGGTGGAAGACGATTGGCAACGCCACATCGAAGGGCGTCGCCGCGAGTTTGAGCATATCGCCCACAGACTGCACTTTTTGGCGCGCACCGAAATTGATCCCTACGCGAGCTACGCCGCCAACCTTTCCCGCCGCGAGATCGAATGCCTGCGTTTCATCTCCGAAGGCAAGACACACACCGACATGGCTGAGATCATGGGCATATCGGAGCACACGGTGCGCAGCTACTGTCGCGCCTTGCGGCTCAAGCTCAACTGCTCGACCTTGGCGCAAGCGGTGGCCAAGGCGTTCTCGATGGGTCTGCTCTGACCGTCTGCCCGACAGCGGTCGTTCGACGACGCGCGCGAGAACACGCCGGCAGCGTAACTCAAGTCTCGTCTAGACTAATACCGGCGGACCTATGAAATCATCGGTTTCATGAGTCGTCGGCAGCCCGAGCGGCGTCTGAGCCGTTTGCCGGGCGTGGATTGACCCAACGGGTCAATTCATCGTCCGGCGGTATAAGAGTCAAAAGAACGATTGCGCCGACCGGGTGGCGATCGGCGAGGCGGCTTCGCGCCCAGCCATAAGCTGCGTGGCGGAGAAAAGCGCGGTGACGCAGGGGGCGCCACCGGCGCCCAGGGTTCTCGGCTCGCTCCGCCGCCGCACATACGCCGCTGCCTTGCGCGGGATCGTGTTGGCCTGGCGAACCCATTTGCGCAGCGTCTCGGCCCAGCAGCCAATCTCGCCGCGATGAGGGCGATGGCCTCTCACGGCGAGGAGGTATCGCCCTGATGCTCCCGAGCCATGCGAACCGCCCGTTCCTGGAGCTTCGGCGACTCCCTCTTCGATATCGATTTCGTCATGACAACCCAACTCTCCCCGAACTTGAGGTCGCCGGGAAAGTCGGTTCGGTTGAGGGTCGGCGGCGTCGGGCCCTCTGTCCAGCCAAACACATTTGTACGGATCGCTGCGCTCCCCAGTCCCTGTCAATCTGTGTCCAGGCCGATCGGATCCGCCATGGAGCGGCATTCTGCCGGTTTCGATCCCGTACCATGCCCTGGGAGGCAAGATTGAACCTCGTGACCGAAACGCACCTGAATACCGCGGAACGTGTGATGGTTCCGGCCGGATTTCTGCGCGAAAAGCGCGGCTTTCCGACCTGGCATTTCTCGATGATGAACGACCAGAGTCGAAATCGCGCGATTCTGGAAGCAATCCGAGCGCTTGACCTTAAGGACAAGACTGTCTTCGAAATCGGAACCGGCGCTGGACTTGCCGCGATCTACTTCGCGTCTTGCGGAGCCAAGCACGTTTACACGTGCGAAATGGACGATCAGTTCTACGACGTCGCCGTGCGCACAGTCGCCGCCAACAATCTTTCCAACCGGATCACCGTCGTCAATGCCGCCAGCACGCAATTCATCCGCTCGGGTGAGATGCCTGTCACGCCGGATATCATCTTCACCGAGACGCTCGATTGCGGCGTGGTGGGCGAAGGATACGAGATCGTCGCGAATGACATCGCGGAGATCGCCGGCGAACACACCGTGATCATGCCGTCCGAAATCCGGCAATACGGCTTCATGGTGAATTCCGAGGAAATCGCCTCGCTGAACCGCGTGATCGATGGAACGGATATCGACCTGTGTTGGATCAACCGGTTCTCGACGAAGTCGTACTTTCCGATCCGCTACCAGCTTTATGCGTCCCGGACGCTGTCGCAGGTCCAGGAAATTCGGCGCTACGACTACCGGGCGGCATCGCCGAACCGGACCACTTTCTCGCTGAAGGCCTATGGATCAGGACCCTGCCACGGAGTGGTGTCCTACTTCCACGCCAACTTCGGAAAATCGACCGTGTCCAATGACGTGCGTGACAGCGGGCACTGGCACCAGGCGTTCCACCCCTTCCCCGAGCCGCTCCACGTCATCACTGGACACACCTACAAATTCGCGATGGCGAACGACGGCTCCTTGTCGCTCGTGACTGATTGAGGAAGATGTCATGAAAAACAACATCAAAGACGTGAAGGTCGTCGGCGACTTCTCGACCGGCAACCATGATCTGTGCCGCGACGCGATCCTGGGCTTCTGCGATTTACCGCTCTTCCACGACAACGAGCACCGCTACGAAGAGCGTTTCTTTGGCCGCCGTCTGCGTCCGCATGTGGTGAAACATCTCGATTTCTCCAAGCCGGTCAGCATGCAGGAGCTGCCGGAATACACCGTCTTCGCCGCGAACCGCATCCTCTTCGCGATGAACGAGGTGGATTTCCTGATGCTGCCACCTGAAAATCTTAACGGACCTGATTTCGCTGACCGTTATTCCGACGAAAAAGTCGCGCAGGCCTATATCGGCATGCCTTATCTCGAAAAGTACTTGTTCTCTTTTCTCGACAAGGAAATCGTCCTGTCGGACGACTGGAACCTGCGGCTGGTCGAGGAATATTTCGACAACTTTATTCGCGAGTCACGAGCCGTCGAAAGCCTTCCTTCGGCTGATGCCATCCTGAACTCGAGCCATCCGGAGATCGCGGCGCGTGACTTCCTGGTGCAGCTGTCGCCGGATTTCCTGATCGAATCGAGCCCCATGGCACGGTACGCCAGCGGCAATTACGGAAAACTTTCATCGGAGCTCTTCAAGATCATCATCGACGAGCTCGGCTACGGTGACTTCCAGAAGAAACATTCGACCCTGTTCGAGGAGACGATGATTTCGGCCGGGCTGAGCCCCGAGCCGCACAAGTACTGGCAATATTATCTCAATGGCAGCCTCTTGCTGGCCAATTACTACAACACCATCACGCGAAATCGGCGAAACATATTTCGCTATATCGGGGCTATCTTCCTTGCGGAAACAGGCTTCGTCACGAGCTGCGCCATCTGGAAAAACGCGCTGCGCAAGGCGCTGCCCAACCTCGATGTGCGCTATTTCGACGAGCACTGTCACATCGATATCGACCACAGCCGCATGGCCTTCGACGGATTGGTCCGGCCTTCGATCCAGAAATATGGCTCCTTCGCTGCGCGGGAAATCATCCGCGGCTTCGAAGAGGCCCGGCTGATCGCCGAATTCGCCGAAAACGATTTCGTCACCCAGACCAAGTGGAAGGACGACGCGATCGAGAAGACCCGGATCTACCGCAAGATCTGGCCCAAGGTCCGCGCCGCCTACGAGGCGGGAGAAATCCGCAAGGACAACCTCGATGAGCCTCGGGGTGAACTGTCGATCACCCACACCCATGACGGCGACGAGCTTTGCCACGTCACTGCAGGCGAGATGGAGTTTCTCAACGGGTTCCAGCTCTCCACCACGCTCAACGACGACGACGGCATCATCATTCAACACAACCGCCTGCACGGCGCGCTGATTCAGTCCGAGAGCTGCCAGTACGAGATCTACAGCATCGGAGACGTGAACAAATGGCTCTGAAAGAGGTCGAAGTCGGCCCGGGCAGACACGTTCTGGTCGAGATACCGCACGAAAACCAGCGTCTCGTCGTGTCCATCGACGCCGGAAGGGTGCGGGTGGCCAGTGACAAATGCCGCCACCGCGGCGGCCCTCTGCACCTGTGTTACCGCGACAAGGACAATGTGCGCCGCTGCCCCTGGCACGACCGGCGGGTGTTGCGGGACGAGTCCTACGACGGCATCTGCGCGACCTATTTCGCCAGTCGGGGTCTTTTGCGGCTCGTGGCCGACTATCCCGAGGGCCTGCCTTGGCCGATCCGCGTCGTGTCCGGCCCGGGGCCAGGGGCCGAAGTCGGCCAGACAGTCTGACCCGCAAAGCCTGTGGCGCGCCTCCCTCCCACGCGAGCGGGTCTCACCCTGCGCATCGTCACCGAAGGAATACGGAAATGTCCATGCCTCTCGACGGCCCGGCCGTCATAGTCGACCCCTATTCGTCGGGGGCCTTCTTCGCCAGCGCTTTCGAGCAGGTCGGCGTCCCGGTGATCGCGGTGATGTCTGCAGCAACACCGCCCGAAGTCTACGCGCCGTCATTCCGCCCACAGGATTTCGACATGATCCTGGTTGCCGAAGAAGGCGACCTTTCGGGCCTTGTCGATCGACTGAAATCGCTGAAGCCGCGCTGCATCCTGACCGGTTGCGAATCCGGCGTCGAGCTGACAGACGCGATCTCGCCGATCGTACGGCCTGAGCGGGCAAACAGCCCTGAAAAGGCGCAGGCACGCCGCCACAAGGGCGAGATGGCCCGTGCGGTCGAGGCCGCCGGCATCCCCAGCATGCGTCAGATCTGCACCGCGTCTGCGGAGGAGGTTGCCGCGTGGATCGCACGCGAAGGTCTTAAGGGCCGCGACCTCGTGATGAAGCCGCCGAAAAGCGCCAGCACCGACGGGGTCGTCAAGGTATCAGGGGGCGCAGGTTGGCGCGAACTGTTCGATCGCATGGTCGGGTCCGTCAACCGGCTGGGCACCGTCAACGACAACCTCGTCGTGCAGGAGTTTCTTAGCGGCACCGAATACGCAGTCGATACGGCTACCTATGCCGGCATCCACAGCATCGCCAGCGTCTGCCGCTACAACAAAACCGACAACGGCCCGTTCATGGCGATCTACGATACGATGGAGTGGATCCCCAGCGATGCCCCGCACCTGCCGGACTTGCGCGATTACGCCTTCAGGGTGCTCGACGCGGTCGGCATGCACTACGGGACCAATCACATCGAGATCATGGTGACAAAAGACGGTCCACGCCTGATCGAGATCGGTGCCCGGCCGCACGGTGGCGGGCATCCGCGGTTCTGCCGCCACGCCACCGGTGACAGCCAGGTCGATCGCATAGCGCGGCGCTTCGCCGAGCAAGGCCTGAGCGAGGACAGCTACGAGCTGAAGACCAATCTGACCATCGTCTTCCTGCTTTGCCGGACCGGGGGCGTGGTCACGAACCGCGCGGTGCTGAACGGGATCGCCGATCTGGAAAGTCACTTCTTTTCCAGGATCGACATCGCCGACGGCCAGACACTCGCTCCGACCTGCGACCTCTTTGCCAGCCTCGACATGGGTTTCGTCGCACTCGCCCACGACGACCCCGAACAGATCAGCGCCGACTGCCGCCGCATCCGCGCCTGGGAGGTCGCACTTTTCGACTGACGACGCGCAAGCGACGGCTTCTGACCGCGTGCCGTCCGCAATCCGCTATTTCAGAAAAGGGACCAGTTGCCATGAACATGCACACCCAACCCTATGCCGACGGCATCGCAGGCTTCATCGACGAATGTAACGGCATCATGTCGGGCGAATACCACACGCTCCCGATCCCTGAGCAGCGGGCCCTGTACGAGACACTTGCCGCCCGTTTCAACAAGCCGTTCCCGGCCGGTGTCACGAGCCGCGAGGTCGCGTTCGACAGCGAAGGGATCGAGCGCCGGTTTCGCATCTATCGCCACGACAGCCGGCAGTGCGCCGGCACGGTGTTCTACATTCGCGGCGGCGGTTTCGTCCTCGGCTCTCTCGATACGCATCACGGGCTCATGGGTGACATCTGCGAAGCCACGGGGCTGACCGTGGTGGCCGCCGATTTCCGCCTTGCCCCCGAGGCGCCGTTTCCCGCGGCGATCGACGATTGCGCCGCAGTGCTGGCCTATGTCCGCGCCAATGGCGAAGCGGTAGGCCTACCGCAAGGCAAGCTCGTGATCTGCGGCGACAGTTCGGGCGGCAACATGGTCGTGGCGCTCTGCATGCGGCTGCGCGATGCCGGCAATGGGTCAATCGATGCGCAGGTCCTGCTCAACCCGGTGCTCGATTTCTCGCGCTGGAAGAACGGCGGCGGTGATGCGCCGCTGCTCACCGCCGGCGAGATGGAGTTCTACACCGCCTGCTACGCGCCCGGCGATACGGTGCTGCACGACCATGTCTCGCCGTTCCTGCGGGCCGACTTCCAGGGGCTGCCGCCCGCCTACGTGATGGCGGCCGAGCTCGACTCGCTGCGGGCCGATTCCGAACGCTACGTCGACGCGCTGCGAAGCTATGGCATCGAAGCGGAACTGACGGTCGAGGACGGTCTAGTACATGGAGCGATCCGCGCCCGCTACCTCAGCGCCAGCGCCCGCGCCGCCTTCGACCGCGCATGCGCGAAACTCCTCGCATTTGTCGCCGAATGACGGTCACAGCGCGCAATCCTCAACATGGGAGCCCTGACATGACGCAGCCCTCGATTTCCCCTCGCAACGTCAATTCGCTGGTCGGCGCGAACCTGTTCGCTCAGATGGCCGACCAGCTCAGCCTCACGGCGATCCCCCTGATCGCGGTCTTGTATCTCGGCCTCGGCGCTGGCGGCGTCGGCACGATCAGCGCGCTGCAGACACTGCCCTATTTTCTGCTGTCGATCCCGCTGGGCGTGCTCGTCGACCGGGTGTCCAAGCGCGGCGTGATGCTCGCCACCGAACTGGTGCGGGTCTGCGCTCTGGTGGCCATACTGGCTTTGGCCTACTTCGACAGCATCGGGTTCTGGAGCCTGTCGATCCTCGGCTTCCTCGCCGCCTTCGGATCGGTCGGCTTCAACGCTTCGCTCCCGGCCTTCCTGCCGATCCTGGTCGAGAAGAGC
This sequence comes from Fulvimarina fulva, assembly GCF_039652615.1. Classification (NCBI taxonomy): domain Bacteria; kingdom Pseudomonadati; phylum Pseudomonadota; class Alphaproteobacteria; order Hyphomicrobiales; family Aurantimonadaceae; genus Fulvimarina; species Fulvimarina fulva. Next base: position 14,715 of record NZ_JBDJAC010000019.1, on the reverse strand, counting down.
CGACTGTCGTTCTACAATGGCCGGCTCGAACTGGTGCGCAGCATGAGCCTGATCCTCGGGCCCGCCCTTGCCGGTGCGCTGGCGGCCTGGTTCGGAGCCTCGAACGTCTTTGTTCTCGGCGTGGTGATGACCGTCCTGACCATGGGCTTCATCTCGCGGATCACAGTCGACGGGCGCACACCCCAGGTGGGAACCGGGAGTAAGACGCCGTTCGCCAACATTGCCGAGGGCGCATCCTTCATCTTCCGCGACTCGCGGCTTTCGACGATCATGCTGGTCGCCTTCGTCTGGAACTGCGGCTGGTTCGCGCTGCAGGCGGCATTCATGCCGCTGGCGATCAACACCTGGGGGCTGTCCACCGAGGTCGTGGGTTATGCGCTGGGCTGCATGGGCTTCGGCCTGCTGGTCGGCTCGTTCTGTTCGCAGCGCATCATCGAGATGCTAGGATTCGGCGCCTCTCTGGCCTTCGGGCCGGTGATCTCGTTCCTGGCAGCGATGCTGGTGTTGGCCAATGTGAACTACGAGACCGCGATCCTGCCGGCCCTGGCCTTCTTTCTCTTTGGCTTCGGCCCGGTGATCTGGGTCATCACATCCAACACTCTGCGCCAGGTCATCACGCCGACCCACATGCTGGGCTGCGTCTCGGCGATGTACATGACCACCAACTGGGGCGCGCGCCCCTTCGGCGCGATGGTAGGCGCTGTGATCGGTGCGACCTACGGAGAGGTGATGTGCCTGGCCGCGGCCGCCGCGCTGTTCTTCACGCAGATGGTGCTGGTTTTCGTCACCGGGCTGTTCCGCAGCCGTTTCGGCGCAGCCGGGACCGAAGCCACCTGATTCCGGTGGTTCCTTGGCGGGGCGGAGCGGGGCCTGGTGGCCCTGGCCGGTCCGACGCCGCTGAGCACGAAACCAGCTGCCGATACGTAAGGCCATGACACCTTTGTCCGGAAATCGGGTCGACCTCGCAGGAGGACGGCTTCCATACTGCGAACTGAATGTCCGACACACCCGCGGAGAAGACAGCGATGAATACCCATCACATAGCGGACTGCGAGCACGCGACCGCCGCCATCGATCCAGTCCTCGCCTCGGATTCCCCGATGGCGGCGCAGTTACGCGCCTGGGGGCACGTCGACCTGTCGGAGCTGGCCATCTACGCCGCGGCCGACTATCCGCGCCGCGCGCTGATCCCATCCCGCATGTCGCTGACCCAGGCCGCAGCGGCGGCGGCGGCGGGCCGGAACGATCTCGGTGTTTTGATCCGCGATACGGCGATCTCGCCGACGGCTGACATCGCGCATAGTCTTCACGACACACTGTTCGGCCCGGTGCTGGTTGCCTCAACCCGGCACGGAATCTGCTTCGCCGCATTCGCCGACGACCCCGAGGCGAGCCTCGCCGATCTTCGTGCGCGGTATACCGGGTACGAGCTCCGGTTCGACGACCAGCCGGAGCACCGGCGGGTCGCCGCCGCCGTTTGCGAACTCGGCGCTGGCGACCCGCCCTTTCGGCTCGATCTCGCCGGAACGCCGTTCCAGCGGTCGGTCTGGCGAGCGCTGCTGAAAATTCCCATGGGTGCGCTCGCGACATACGCCCAAGTCGCGGCCGAGATCGGTCGACCCGAAGCATCGCGCGCAGTCGGCGCCGCCATCGGCGCCAACCCGGTGGCGTTCCTTATCCCCTGTCACCGAGTGATCCAGAAAACTGGCCGGATCGGCGGCTTCATGTGGGGGCCCGATCGCAAGCGCGCGGTGATCGCCTGGGAAGGCGCGCGCCGGCACCACGGACCGAAAGATGCCCGAGCATGACCGACCCGGACCGCTTTGCCGCTTTTGACTGGGACATCGCCGCGGGCGACCTTGACGCGCGCGGTCACGCCCTCCTGCGCGGGGTGCTGTCGCCTGAAGAATGCGATCAGCTGATCGCCGGATACGGCGAGGAGGGCGCCTTTCGCAAGACTGTGCCGATGGCACGCTACCGCTTCGGCGAGGGGGAATACCGCTACTGGGACTATCCTCTGCCGAGCCTCGTCGAGTCACTCCGCAACGGGCTTTATCCGTATCTGGTGCCGATCGTGAACTCTTGGTTCGACAAGCTTGGCATAGACCCGAAAATGCCCGCCTGCCTGGCGGAGCTAAAGGCGCATTGTCACGCCAATGGCCAAACCAAGCCGACACCGCTGATCCTGCGCTACGGTCCGGGCGGCTACAACACTCTCCATCAAGACCTTTACGGCGAAGTGTTCTTCCCGCTGCAGGCCGTCATCACGCTGAACCGACCCGGGACAGATTTCGAGGGCGGCGAGTTCGTGATGACCGAACAACTGCCGCGCGCGCAGTCCAAGGCGTCGGTGCTGTCGCCGGGCCTCGGCGACATGGTTGTCTTCACCACCAATTTCCGCCCGGTGAAAAGTGCGCGCGGCTACTATCGCGCGCGGATGAGGCACGGGGTGAGCGCACTGCACAGCGGCCAGCGGCACGCGGTCGGAATCATCTTTCACGACGCGCAAAGCTGACCGGTCCGTGCGCCGGCGGTGGTTTATATCCATGGTGGCGGTTTCATCGCCAGAGAGCTGTCGGTCGCCGTCGGGATCGCCTCGGACATTGCGGCGACCCTCGGCGTCCGGGTGATCACCTTTCACTACCGGCTTGCGCCCGAGACTCGTTTTCCGGGGGCATTGGTCGACACGCTGGCGGTGGTGGAAGCGGCGATGGCACTGACCCGCAAAGGCGGGCGGCAATTGCGTGAGGTCGTTCCCGTGAACGCGATCCTCGACGTCCATCGCTGGGCGCGATGCAGGGTACTCGATGCCTCGCCGGGATGGTCCTGGTGGCGCTGTTCTACTCCGCGTCGCTGCTGGCGGTCGCGGTGAGCGGGCTGCGATCGGTCCGTAGCTATCAGGACCTTGCGGACGCAGGAACCATGGCCGTGTCCTGATCGAGCCGCTCTCGAAGAACGTGCCGCCGCCAAGTCAATACAGAAGGAACTTCCGATGTATCAAAGAGCTATTCAAGTGGCCCTCGTGTCGGTGGGCCTCGTCGTGCCAGTCGTGGCACAGGAGATCGCGCAGACCGGGAATGTCGCCACCGCGCCAGTTGCGGAAACCTCCGGACCGACGCGAACGGGCAAGGAAAGGCTGGCCGCAAAATGGACCGATGAGCAACGGGTCGACAATTGCAAAGTCCCGCCTGAGAAACGCGGTCCGGCCACGCGCCCCGTCGCCTGCACTTCGGATCAGGGCAACCGGAAGACAGCCAAGTAGCGTGACCGAGCCTTGTTGCCGAACCCGGCTGCCCACAAGACTGCTCCACGAAAACCGGAGCTAGGCGAACGCTTCTCAGCGGATATGTTCGAATTTGAGCCCGTTGATCTTCACCTTCTTCCATTCCCGGTCTGCAGTCAGGACGGTCACGCCCAGGCTGAGGCCGAGCGCCATGCAACTGCGATCGCCAAGACCTCGCCCGTACTGCCGCGTTTTCGTGGCGAGCATGCCCGATGCGTAAGCCGCAGCCTCGTCGTGACCGCGAACATCGAGGCGAAGGTCATCGAGAATTTCGTGGATTTCTTCGCCGGTCATCCCGACCAGCGCCAGTTCCTTGACCACCTCCTGCAGGTTCACTGCAGAGATCACCCCATTGCCAATGTGAGGCAGAACCCGATCGGCACCCTTCTCATTTCGAATGAAAGCGAGGATGGCCGATGCATCGAGAACGACGACTGCCATCAGCTGTTCTTCGTCGTATTGACCGTTTCGTCGGCATCGGCTTCGGTTCGCCGTTCAGCGAGGAAGTCGTCGACCGTCCGCTCCGACTTGGCATAACGCTTATAAAGCTCCTGCGCTCGCAATGCCCCGTGCTGGATCGGCGTCAGACGAAGTTCGTCACCTTCGACGGTCGCGATCACTTTCGTATCTCCGGACAATCCCATAGCTTGGCGTAGCGCCTTTGGCAGCACCATCCGCCCATTGGCCCCAACTCGAAGATCGACCGATTTGCTCATCGTGGGTTAATCCGAAAAGTTACACAAAGAGAAAATGGCATATAATGGATATCGCCACAACTTGAGAAGTTTCATAATCACGAATGTGTATGTGCGTTAGTGACCGGTTTAGCGCATATAAGGGTATGAATGTTCATAAAATGGGCGTCATGCGTTAAGCGCATGCTCATTTGTAGAGATGACGTTTTCTATACAACTTCGTTGATCATCGTCGTCAGCGCTGGGCCATGGTCCAATGGTTCTGCGGCTGGCGGGACGGGCCGCGCCGGTTTTGACGCAAAAGCGCGGACGGCATCCATGGCGCAACGTTCGGTGACCGGAAGGATAGGTGACATCGGCTGCTTTTTCCCGTGGCCCTTGATGCCGGCGTGGCGGGACGAGGCTGGCGTCAGGTCGAGGCCTGATCGCCCGTAAGCCTGAGGGCCGCTGAGAACGCATGGCGCATCAAGCGGCGATTGAGCGCACGGATTCTTACGTCGCCAACAGATCATGCTAGGGTTTCGTCTCGATTTCGGGGAGGAGATCGAGCGATGTCGGATCACAGTCATATCGATGAGATCGAACAGGTTCTGAAGGGCGGAGAGAGCGGGCGCGATCCTTGGGTTGCCGCGTCCTGGTCGCGCTGCGTCAACCAGTATGGAATGGACCCGCTGCGCCGGGAACCGGCTCATATCGTGACCGAGAGCGAATTGCGGGTGCACCGCGACCAGATCGAGCGGTTGATCGCCACCGCCCGCTCCGGTTTGAGCGCCCTTTACCGCCAGGTCTCCGGCCAGAACTATGTTCTTCTTCTGTCGAACGCGGCGGGCGTGTGTGTCGATTATTTCGGCGCGGACGAGGCGCGCGACTCCCTGCGGGAAGCCGGCCTCTATCTCGGATCGGACTGGTCTGAGCAACTGGCCGGAACCTGCGCGGTCGGGACCTGCCTTTTCACCGGCCAGGCGGTCACCGTGCATCAGGACGACCATTTCGGTATGGAGCACACAGCCCTGTCCTGTACCGCCGCGCCGATCTACGATCATCAGGGCAAGATCGCGGCGGTGCTCGATATCTCGCTCCTGCGCTCGCCGATCGCCAAGTCGAGCCAGCGCCTCGCCATGTCCCTGGTCGAGACCGCGGCGCGGCGGGTGGAACTGGCCAATCTTATGGATGTCAGCCGGCGCGAATGGGTGCTGCGTCTTTCCCGCTGTCCCGAATTTCTCGACGTCGATCCCGAAGCGGCGATCGCGCTCGACGGCTCCGGCCGGATCATCGGCCACACCCATGGGGCCGAAGCGCTGCTGCGTCTCGGACCCGATCCGCAACCCCTGATAGGCAGGCACCTGGACATGCTGACGGATATCGGCATCGACGATCTGCCCGACCGCATGCGGGACCGGCCACGCGAGGAGCGGATCGTCAGGCTGCCGGATGGGGACGCTCTCTTCGTTCATGCCATCGCCCCGCAAAGCGCGGCGACCCGCTCGCCCGTTCCGATCCAGATGCCGGCGCGCTTTGGCCCGCTGGCCAAATTCGCGGGGCCCGATCCGAAGATGGACGCGCTGATCGCCAAGGCCGAACGAATCGCGCAGACCGACATCCCGATCCTCCTCGTCGGCGAGACCGGAACCGGCAAGGGCCGGCTCGCCCGGGCGATCCAGGCGGTCTCGATGCCGAACGGGGTTTTCCGGACCTTCGAATGCGCGGGCGCCGATCAATCGAGCCTCGAAGCCGCCTTCGAGAGTGATCCAAGGCCGACCTGCCTCTTCCTGCGCGGTCTCGACGATCTCGCCGCTTCGATGCAGCCGCTCGTCGCGGCAAAGCTGAGAGCCAATCCGCATATACGCACCATCGCCTCGGCACGCGGTCCTCTCACCGGCGTCATCCGGCCGGACCTTTTCCACCGCCTGCGGGGCATGACCCTCGAAGTCCCTCCGCTTCGCGAGCGCCGCGACTTCGACTGGCTGGTCGAACGTTTGTTGCGCTACCGGGCGGCCGGATCTCGCCAGTTGACGGTCGGCGCACGCGCCGCCCTCGCGGCGCGCTCCTGGCCCGGAAACCTGCGCGAGCTGGAACATGTGCTTGATACCGCCGTCGCCCTGAGCGACGACGCCGTGATCGACGAGATCGACCTGCCGTCCCCGGACGACCGGGCGATGGAACGAGCGGCGGAACCGGCGGAGGAACTGGGCACGCTTCTGGCCGCCTGCGGCTGGAACATGGCGGAAGCCGCCCGGCGCCTCGGCGTCGACCGCTCGACGGTCAAGCGCCGGGCCGAACGGCTGGGCCTTGCGCCGGGTCGCAAGAACGGCGTTGCGATCGACCCGTGAATGTTGCGCGTCGTTGCACGCTGCAACGGCGCCGGCCCGAGATCGCGGATTTTTGCCGTCGAACGACCTGCGATTCTTGTTCGAGCGGCAGGGCCATTCCTATCGTCTGCCCATCAAGCATGAATGGGAGGAATGAATGCTCGATCAAGCTGTACATGTGGCAAGCGAGGCTGCCCAAAAGGTTGAGGACGTTCTCGAACGCTTCAACAGCGCGCTTGCCGCGCATGATCTCGACGCCGTCGCGGCGATGTTCCTGACGGATTGCTACTGGCGCGACCTCGTTTCCGTGACTTGGAACATCAAGACCGTGGAAGGGCCGGATGCCGTCCGGGACATGCTCGGATCGCAGCTCGCAAAGGTCGAACCCCTGCGTTTCGCCTTGCAGGAGGGCGAGGAGCCGAGCGAAGAGGATGGGGTCACGACGGCCTGGATCACCTTCGAAACGAAGGCTGGCCGCGGCTGGGGCCTGTTGCGCCTCAAGGACGGCAAGATCTGGACGCTCCTCACCGCCTTGCAGGAATTGAAGGGGTTCGAGGAGGCCAAGGGCTTCAGACGGCCGATGGGCGCCAAGCACGGCGCCGGCAAGAACCGCGCCTCCTGGAAGGAAGAGCGCGAGGCGGAAACCGCCGAGCTCGGCGTCACGACCCAGCCCTATGTCCTCGTCGTCGGCGGCGGCCAGGGCGGCATCGCGCTCGGCGCGCGGCTGCGGCAACTGGGCGTGCCCGCCCTCGTCGTCGACAAGCACGAACGGCCGGGCGACCAGTGGCGCAACCGATACAAGTCGCTCTGCCTGCATGATCCGGTGTGGTACGACCACCTGCCCTACATCAAGTTCCCGGACAACTGGCCGGTCTTCGCGCCGAAGGACAAGATCGGCGACTGGCTGGAAATGTACACCAAGGTCATGGAGCTGAACTACTGGACGAAGACCACCGTCAAGTCCGCAACCTATGACGAGGCGGCAGGCGAATGGACCGTCGAAATCGACCGCGATGGCGAGACCCTGACTCTGAAACCGAAACAGCTCGTGCTCGCAACGGGGATGAGCGGCAAGCCGAACCGGCCGAAATTTCCCGGCATGGAAGACTTCAAGGGCACCATCCAGCATTCCAGCGAACATTCCGGGCCCGACGAATGGGCCGGCAAGAAGGTCGTCGTCATCGGCTCCAACAACTCCGCCCACGACATCTGCGCCGCCTTGTGGGAGAACGACGCCGATGTGACCATGGTGCAGCGGTCCTCGACCCATATCGTCAAGTCCGACAGCCTGATGGAGATCGGCCTCGGCGCGCTCTATTCCGAACAGGCAGTCGCGAGCGGCATGACCACCGAGAAGGCGGACATGATCTTCGCCTCGCTCCCCTACCGGATCATGCACGAATTCCAGAAGCCGCTTTACGATCAGATCCGCGAGCGCGACGCCGGTTTCTACAAGGCGCTCGAGGATGCGGGTTTCGACCTCGATTTCGGCGACGACGAGTCCGGCCTGTTCATGAAATATCTGCGCCGTGGCTCGGGCTATTACATCGATGTCGGCGCATCCCAGCTCATCATCGACGGCAAGGTGAAGCTCTCGAAGGGTCAGGTCGACCGGTTTGTCGAAGACGGGATCGTCTTTGCGGACGGCACAAAGCTTGAGGCCGATCTGATCGTTCTCGCGACAGGCTACGGCTCGATGAATGGCTGGGCGGCGGATCTGATCAGCCAGGAGGTCGCCGACAAGGTCGGCAAGGTCTGGGGTCTTGGATCCGATACGACCAAGGACCCCGGTCCCTGGGAGGGCGAACAGCGCAATATGTGGAAGCCGACCCAGCAGGAAGCGCTGTGGTTCCATGGCGGCAATCTCCACCAATCGCGCCATTACTCGCTCTATCTCGCGCTTCAGCTCAAGGCGCGCATGGAAGGGCTCGACACACCCGTCTACGCCCTTCAGGAGCCCCACCATCTCGGCTGAGTTCGGCCTTTCGTCCGATCGAAGGTGAGAGGCGAAGCGCCTCTTCCTCGAAAAACACCTCAAGGCAGGAAGGGACCGGCAGCGACCGGCCCCTTTTGAACCAGGGCCGTCAGTCAGCCTGACGCCCGAGCGCCGGATCGTGATCGCGGCCCTCGCCGTGAGGCCGTTCGGCCGCCAACCCAAAACCCATTTCAATCAGGAGGAAGCCCCATGAAGGCAGCACGCTGGCATGCCGCCAAGGACATTCGTGTCGAGGAGGTCACAGAGCCGGATTGCGGTCCCGGCGAGGTCAAGATCAAGGTTGCCTGGACCGGCATCTGCGGCAGCGATCTCCATGAATACCTCGCCGGCCCGATCTTCATCCCGGTCGGCGAAAACCATCCGCTGAGCAAGGACAAGGCCCCGATTGTCATGGGCCATGAATATTGCGGCGAGATCACGGAACTCGGCGACGGCGTCACGGGTCTTGCCGTCGGCGACCGGGTGGCGATCGAGCCGATCTTTTCCTGTGGCGAGTGCCCGCCCTGCAAGGAAGGCTACTATAATCTTTGCGAGCATCTCGGCTTTGTCGGCCTGTCCGGCGGCCATGGCGGCTTTGCCGCCTATTCGGTCGTGCCGGCGCAGATGGCGCACAAGATGCCGGAAGGTCTGTCGATCGAACAGGGCGCCCTCGTCGAGCCGGCGGCCGTGGCGCTGCACGCCGTGCGCGGCTCGAAGATCAAGGCCGGCGACAAGGCCGCGGTCTTCGGCGCCGGTCCGATCGGACTTCTGACAATCGAGGCGCTGAAGGTCGCGGGCGCCTCCGAGATCTATGTGGTCGAGACCTCCGAAAGCCGCCGCGAAAAGGCCATGGAACTCGGCGCGACGCGGGTGATTGATCCGATGAGCGAAAACGTCGTCGAAGAGATCCGCAAGGCGAGCGGCGTCGGCGTTCATGTCGCCTTCGAGGTGACGGGGGTGCCGAAGGTCTTGCCCCAGGCGATCGAGGCGACGCGCTTCGACGGGCAGACGCTGGTCGTCTCGATCTGGGAGGGGGAAGCCTCGTTCCACCCGAACACCATCGTCCTGCGCGAAAAGGAAATCCGGGGCACGATCGGCTACCGCAACGTCTATCCCGCTGTCCTCGAACTCATGCGTCAGGGCTATTTCCAGGCCGACCGGCTGGTGACCAAGCGGATCGGCATCGACCAGATCGTCACGGAGGGGTTCGAGGCGCTGGTGAACGAGAAATCCCAGATCAAGATCCTCGTCGAAGCGCCCGCCTGATCGACTCGCAGACAGGCGTTTGATACCGACGACCCGCCGCGCGCGTCAAAAGCAGCGCGCGCGGATCGAAGCAAGAAGCCGGGGAGGCTGCGCCGCGAGGATCCGACGACATCGGCAAAGGGTGTTGCACTTCGCTTTGGAATGCAGGCTCGGCGGTTCTCTTGGCCGGGCCTGATCGGCGGCAGACTGGCAATCTCGACGATCATCTCGCGCAGGATATTGGCATCGGCTGTTCCGCTCGACCCGCGCGCGAGTGAGCGCTCGGCGACACCATGTTCAGGGACATGATCCTTTATTCTGACCAGGCGGCGGATCGTCATGCGCGGCCGGAATGAGGGTAGTCCAATCCGTCGCTGGCGCTGACGCGCGGATGGCCTTTGGGCTCGGCGCAAGGCCCTGTCGCAAACATTTCGGCTCAACGCTCTGGTGACCGTGTTCGTTGATTTTCGCGCTCTCACTGATGGAGAGCCTTGCCATGATCCTGAACACGATCGCCGAGAAGCTGAAGCGGCAGCTGAAGGACGACTTTAAAGGCCGGCAGTTCGAGGCCTGGCTGATCGGTCAGGCGGCGACCTCGTATCTGCGCTATCCGCTCAGCGACCGGGATCTCGAGGAGATGTTTGCCGAGCGCGGCTTTGCGGTCGATCATTCGACGATCAACCGCTGGGTTCTCGCCTACGCACCGCTGATCGAGAATCGGCTGCGCCGGTTCCGTAAGCCCCATTGCGGCCCATGCACGACATTGGCCGGATCGACGAAACCTATGTGAAGATCCGCGGCCAATGGCGGTATCTGTACCGTGCCATCGACAAGCACGGGAACGCTGTCGACTTCCTGCTCACCGCAAAGCGCGATGCCGATGCGGTCAGGCGCTTCTTCCGCAAGATGCTGAAAGACGAGCCGCTTCTGTCACCGCTGGTAAATCGGCAAACCCCTCCCCTTCAGCGAGAAGAGTCGCGCTGTCTGAGCCTCTGTGCTGACGGGCGATACGGTTTTCAGGCGATCATTCGCGCCGGATTTGCCTTGCCCATCCAATTTCTTCTTGGCCATTTGAATCCCATAAAGATGAATCTTTATCAGATTGGTTTCTGGATGACAGAAGTGTCACCCCTTGAACTTTGATGGAGGCGCCTTTCGTCAAAGCCTTCACGCTTGAAGCCCCCCTCCCCTCGCCCGGCGTGGCCGTTGAGAATGGCAGGAAGTCGCGTGTGAAAACGCTTTCGCCGAGCCAGCGGGCGAGCCCCTTGGCTTCGGTAAAGAACGGAAGCACCTTTTCCGTGATGGTCACCACCAGCCCCAGATGAAAGCCGCGCCGATCCGCCTTGATACGGGTCACGATATAGCCGTAGCGCTCCAGGTCCCTCAGATAGCGCGTGATCGAGCGCGTGGAGCGCGACAGGACGGCCGCCAGCGTGCCCTTGGTCACGCTCGTCTCATAGCCCTTGCCGGCGCGTGCGCGCATCACCTGAAGGAGCGCCTTTGCCTGCGGCGTCAGGCGATCGTCTCGGGCGGCGGTCGTCGCCATGGGATTGGCATATTGGCGGCTGTCATTGGGCGAGGGGCGCGTCGAGCGCGGCCGGGCAACCGGCGGGCGGGGCCTCCCGGGCACTTCGCCGGCAACGCGTCCCATCGCGCGGTTCGGCTTCAGGGTCAGCGCACCAATCTTCGCCGAGAGCCGCTGGGCCTCGGCCATGGAAATCAGCCCGGCCGCCTGATCGCGCCAGATTTTTGTCCGCGCCTCGAAATCGGGATGGGGTAATGCGGGGGACGCCGCGCAGCCCTCCCCGGCTTCCAAATCGGTGCCGATGCCAGCGAAAAGGTCGCGCACCATTGCCCGCTCGCGGCTGTCTGTTTGCGGCCCTGTCGGCGCTGACAACTGCCCATAGGGGTTCGTTCGCTCAAAGCCTTGCGAGGGCCTGAACGCCGGGCGCACGAGTGCCGTGCGGTCAAACTGATCCGTCATGAATTTCCTTGCGCGAGGCAAACGAAACCCGTGGCGGGGAACCGCGAAATCTATTGACGTGTGATTCGAGAGGGCCTAAATCGGAAGGTGTTCAACGTCTTCAGATCAGGTCCCAGGCGGCTCCCGCTTCGGGGCCTTTTCTTTTGCCCTAGTCTGCGCCCTCCCCGTCTGGTTTCGTCTCGCCGCTCGCCCCGTCCATCGCGGACGAAGCACGGAATTCCTCGAACAGGTCCGGCAGGCGCTCGGCAAGAAAGGCGGAGAATTCCCCGGCCGCCCTGCCCGTGAGCGCAATCTGGGGCTTGCCCCCTGCCCCGGTCCTGATGGTCGCGATCGCCTCTCCCGACGGATCGGCGATCGTTTTCGTGTCCGCCTTCTTGCCGCCTGCGCCGCGCCCCTCGCTCCACGCCGTCATGCGCTTCAAAAGCGCGCGGAACCGGGCATCGCTATCGGCAATATTGGTAAAGCTCTCGCGGGCCGTGAATTCGTTTGCGATCTCGCCGCCGCCCCGTTTCGCGATCATCTCGCCAAGCTCGCCCCAGCGCGGCCGTCCGGCCTTGGGCGCAGCGCCGATGCGCCGCACGATCGTCTCCGGCACGCGGGTCGCGACCTGAAGAAGCCGCGTCAGCTGGGTGTTGTCGATGGAGAGCGCTGCGCGGATCGTCTCGCGGGGAAAGCCGCGCTCCTCCAGCGTCCGGGCGAACAGCGCCCGCTCGATGAAGCTGAGATCCCGGCGCTCGGCGTTTTCCCGCCCCTGGGAAAGGATCAGCTCCTCGTCTGTGAGCGGGCGGACGATCGCGCGGACCTGAAGGCCGAGCTCGCGCGCCGCCCTCACCCGGCGATGGCCGTAGGCCGTTTCGAAGAAGCCCCGAGCGGCCTTTTCGGGCTCCGAATGGGGCCGCAGCAGAACCGGCACGGCCTGACCGCTCGCCTCGATCGAAGCCTTCAGCGCGTCGAAACCCGCATCGGGATCGCCCGCGCGGGCCAGCCGGTCGGAGATCGGCGAGGGCAGGATCTTCTCAGGATCGATCAGCACCACATGGCCGCCGCCGGCAATCTCTTCGCGTAAGGTTTTCGCGGCTTCCGCCTCGCGGCGCAGTTCGCCCCAGGATTCGCGCATGGCGTTGATCGCGCCCGAGCGCATATGCTCGCCGGCGCCCAGACGGGCGAGGGGCTTTTGCGTTTCGCTCCCGGTCTTGTCGCTCTCTTCGGTGGAACCGGACGGCGTCGCGACCTCATCGCCGGAGGTTGCTTTCGGCGTCCTTTCGTCTGTGGTCGCGCCGTCGCTGCTTGTCTCGCCGCCACCGGACAGAAGGGCCCGCAGCGCATCTTTACGTTTCACCATGAAGTCCCCTCCTTTCCGATTGTGGCTGGCACGAGCTTTCCGTTTGCGCCCGGCGCAAAACGCATCGACCGGGCCTTGGCGCGCAGTCTGCCAGAGGCGCGGAGGGCGGGGATAAGTTTGGCGCGATTGTCACCTGGCGCGTCATGCCACACCGGAGTCTCGCCACGGAGCCCGAACCCGTGCCCTGAAATGATGAAACGCCGATCGCGGCGGCACGCCAGACGCGGGCGGCAGTGTGAAACCGGCGCGTCATGTCCGCCCCCAGGCCTGTTTCAAGAGGGTTTCCACCTCCGCGTTGACAGCTGTCAACGCTTCGAGCGCCCGGTCATAGGTGCCGCGCGAGAAGTTTTCGCGGCCCACCTCGTATAGCGTCTGCTTGGTCAGCCCGGCATCGGAAATGGCGGTGGATTTCACCATGGCGTTGGTCAGAACCCGCGCTCCGAACTGGGCCCTGAGAAAGCCGGCGATCTGTGCCTGCGGCCCGTCATGGGGCTCGTAGCGCGTCACGAGATAGCGCAGGAAGTCGAAATTGAGTTCGGCCCCGGCCTCGCGCACCACCGAGAGAAGGTCCGAGGTCATGAACAGGAACTGGCTCATGGAGGCGACATCGAGCATCTGCGGATGCACGGTGACGAGAACCGAGGTCGCGGCGCAAAGCGCACCGAGGGTGAGAAAGCCGAGCTGGGGCGGGCAGTCGATCACCACCACATCGTAATCGTCGCGCACCTCGTCGATCGCCGAACCGACACGGGCAAAGAAAGGCAGGTCGTCCACCACATCCATCGCGCCGCCCTTTTCGGCAAGCTGGCGCGGCGTCGTATGCTCGAACTCCTGAAGCTCCAGATTGCCGGGCACCAGATCGAGACCGTCGAAATAGGTCCGGCGCACGATCTCGCGGAGGGGCCGGCGGCGCTCGTCATAGCGGATCGCGGCGTAAAGGGTCTCGTTCTCTTCGAGATCGAGTTCCGGCTGATAGCCGAGCAGCGCCGAAAACGAGGCCTGGGGATCGAGGTCGATGGCAAGGGTGCGGTAGCCCTGAAGGGCGAGATATTGCGCAAGATGGGCCGAGGTCGTCGTCTTGCCCGAACCGCCCTTGAAATTGGTGACGGCGATGACCTGAAGATGCTCGCCGGCTTTCTCGTCGCGCCATCTTAGATATTGCCGCGCCTTCGCGCTGCCCGGCTCGTGCTGGTCGGCGAGATAGCGGCGCAGCGCGTTGATCGTCTCCAGCGTATAGGAGCGCCGGCCATTGCCGTGGGTCTCGGGCTGGGGCCCGTCGCCGGAAATGGAAAGCTGGCGCAGATAGCCATCGGAGACGCCGATCAGCCTGGCCGCCTCGCCGGAGGTGAAGGCGCGAAGGGCTTTCTGCGAGGTCGGCGGAAACAGCCGCTCGCGCATGGCCGAGAGCTGGCTGGAGAGCAACTCCGCATCCCGCGCAATCTGTTCGTCGGCTTTTCCCACCGCGTCCAAGCTCATATCATGCCCGCCATGTCGTCCATCTTTTTGGTTGGCCCGCATATCACAAGCGAGGGCGGGACCCGAAATTTCGGTCACGACGCGCCACCGCGATTGCGGTTCCTCACCTTTGTTACGCCTCGAAGATGGATCGACGCTTGTTATCCGTAAGCGACGATGGCGAAGCCAGTGAGTCGAGTCAAGCGGCTGGTGTTTTCGCGTTATTGACGGCCGGATGCTGCAGACGGCCGCTTTGCAAGCGTCAGGGTGTGAAACGCAGGCATTGCGATTGACAGCTGTCAACCGGTGATACAGTTGCGGCCGCGTGGCACTGATTCCGCCTTTCGTCATTCTCGGGCTCCGTCCCGAGAATCCAGCCGTTTCTTTTATGAGCGGAAGAGTTCGCCCTTCTGGATTCTCGGGACGG
>NZ_JBDJAC010000018.1:0-62341 GCF_039652615.1 Fulvimarina fulva | reverse complement strand
GCTTCTCGGCGTGTTCGGCTGGGTCATGCGCAAGCTCGGCTTCTCGCTGGCACCCGTCATCCTGGGCTTCGTCCTCGGCGGTCTCTTCGAGAACAACCTGCGCCGGGCGCTCTCGATCTCCGGCGGCGACTGGACAATCCTCGTCACCTCATGGAACTCCGTCGCCCTCTACATCCTCACCATCGCGATCATCGCAGTGCCGCTGGTCTACGGCCGCTACAAGGCAAGCCGAGCCGAAGGAGACGGTGGGGAAGCATCAGACGCAGCAAAGTCCTGACCGTGAAGACAACCATCATAGCGCCTGACAGATGAATTGACCCCTAGCCAATTCCAGTCCGGCGAAGGACTCAAGCGCCGCTCTTCTCCTTCTGGCGTAGACTGAACGCGGCACTTGCAACAAAAAAGCGGCACCCGATCGGATGCCGCTTTTTTCGTTTCATAGGCGAAAGGTCCGCCGCGTCTCGGCGGCGGTCAGTTCTGGACCGACTGCACCGCACCGCCATCGACCCGGAGGTTCGCGCCATTGATGAAGGAACCGCGTTCCGAAACGATCAGTGCGATCGCGGCCGCAACCTCTTCCGCCTTGCCGCGACGTTTCTGGACGATGCCCGGCCGTTCCTCGTCGAGGAAGCTCTTGACGGCCTCGTCGAAGGAAACGCCCATTTCCTTGGACCGCTTTTCCATCATGCCATCGGTCATCGCCGTTTCGATGAAGGCGGGCGCGACCGAATTGCAGAGAATGCCGTGAGCTGCTTCCTGATAGGAGAGGTTCTTCATAAAAGCGGCGAGCGCTGCCTTCGCGGTGTTGTAGGTCGCCTCTTCCCAATAGGGCTGGACCGCGTTTTCCGACGTGATGGTCACGAAGCGGCCCCACTTGTTCTCGCGCATCTTCGGAAAGGTCGCGCGGGCGATCTGGACGGCGGAGAGGAAGTCGATATCCCAAGCCTCCCGATAGTCCGCATCGGTCATCTCCAGAGGATGACCCTTGGCCCCGGTGATGCCGGCCGTATGAACCACGATGTCGATCTTGCCGAACTTCTCGTAGGCTAGTTCCACCATGGCGTTGATGCTGTCCTGATCGGTGCAGTCGGCCTTCAGGCAGATGGTTTCGGTCGGAAGACTCTTCGCCTCCTTTTCGAGGTCCTCGATCTGGAGATCGGATAGAACGAGCTTGACGCCCTCGTCGGCGAGGATTTTCGCCGTCTCGTAACCGATACCGCCGGTTGCGCCGGTGATGAGTGCGACGCGATCGCGAATCTTCAAGTCCATAACAGCGTGTCTTTCTTCAATGTCTGTGAGATCGATTTCGTCGATTGCGGTGACAACGGAGGCTCGCGACTTAAGTTGCGCTGCAACAGCCCCCGAACACTGCGTCAAATGATGCCGACATACGACTTCAAAAGCCCGCGCCTCTTCGTCGAAGAACAGCTCGCCCTCGATATCCCCGTCGAGGCGGCGCCCGCACAGACGAATTATCTCCTCAACGTTCTTCGCAAGGAGGAGGGCGACGGCGTCCTTCTGTTCAACGGGCGGGACGGCGAATGGCTCGCGGACCTCCGCAAGGCCGGCAAGAAGAAGCTGGCCCTCGTGCCCGTCGAACAGGTCCGCCAACAGACCGCGCCCTATGATCTGATCTACTGTTTCGCGCCGCTCAAGATCGGACGGCTCGACTACATGGTGCAAAAGGCGGTGGAGATGGGCGCAGGCGTGCTCCAGCCCGTTTTGACCCATCACACGCAGAATCACCGCATCCGAATCGACAAGATGGTGGCGAATGCCGTCGAGGCCGCCGAGCAATGCGGCATTCTGACGATGCCCGAATGCCGGGAACCGGTGAAATTCGACGCTTTTCTTGGCGATTGGCCCTCCTCCGTGCCGCTGATCTTCTGCGACGAACGGATGGAGGCGGCGACACCCATCGACCCCCTCCAAAGACTGGGAAAAGGTCCGAAAGGCCTGCTGATCGGCCCCGAGGGCGGGTTTTCACCGGAAGAACGCGACCGGCTTCTCGCCGCCGAATTCACCACCGCGATCTCCCTTGGACCGCGTATCCTGCGGGCAGATACGGCGGCCGTTGCAGCGCTCACCATGGTACAGGCCGTTTGCGGTGACTGGAAACCCGCTGCCTGATTTCCTACTGCTATGAACGGCGTGTCGTGTAGTAGAGCGTCTTGCCGCGCAGCCTGATGGGCGCAAAAACGATACCGGGTCAAATCGGGGAAACACCGATGCCCGCCTCAGACTGGAGAGGACCTTCATGGCCCGCGACACGAGCAATGCGACACCGATCGGCTCGATCGACGATCTGACCGATTATCTCAAAGGCGGTGAAAAGCCCGTCCGCGACTTCCGGATCGGCACCGAACACGAGAAGTTCGCCTTTTATCTCGATGATCTGTCGCCGGTCCCCTATGGCGGCGATCGGGGCATCGCGAAGATCCTCGAAGGACTTCAGGCCCTGTCCGGCTGGGAACCGATCCTCGACGACGGTCGCATCATCGGCCTCTTCAACGACGATGAAGGCGGAGCGATCTCGCTCGAGCCGGGCGGCCAGTTCGAGCTTTCCGGCGCGCCGCTCGAGACGATCCACGAGACCTGCCGCGAATCCAACCGGCATCTCGCCGAAGTGCGCTCCATCGCCAAGGAGCTCGGCATCGGCTTTCTCGGCATCGGCTCCTCGCCCACCTGGACGCTCGACGAAACGCCCATCATGCCGAAGTCGCGCTACGACATCATGCGCGCCTACATGCCGGAGGTCGGCACGCGCGGCCTCGACATGATGCTGCGCACGACGACGATCCAGGTGAATCTCGATTTCTGCGACGAAGCCGACATGCGCCGCAAGATGCAGATCGGCATGAAGCTTCAGCCCGTCGCAACGGCGCTGTTTGCCAATTCCCCCTTCACGGAGGGAAAGCCGAATGGTCTCGTCTCGTGGCGCTCGGAGGTCTGGCACGATGTCGACAACAACCGCTCCGGTCTTCTGCCCTTCGTCTTCAACGACGATTTCACCTATCGCGACTATGTGGAATGGGCGCTCGACGTGCCGATGTATTTCGTCTCCCGCGACGGCCACTACAATCGCGCGACCGACGTCACCTTCCGCCAGTTCCTCGACGGGGCGCTGAAGGGCCGGTTCGCGGACGCCGAGCCCAATATGGGCGACTGGACCAACCATCTTTCCACCCTCTTCCCGGATGTGCGGCTGAAGCGTTTCATCGAGATGCGCGGGGCCGATGGCGGCCCGTGGCGTCGCATCTGCGCCCTTCCGGCGTTCTGGGTCGGCCTCCTTTATGCGCCGGGCGCGCTGGAAAAGATCGAGGCCCTGACGGCCGACTTCACCTTCGAGGAGGTGTCCGAGCTCCGCCGCCGCGTGCCGGAGGAAGGCTTCCGCACGCCGTTCCGCGATGGGACGGTGCTCGATATCGCGCGCGAATGCGTCCGCATCGCGAGAGAGGGCCTCATCGCTCGGGCGAACAAGAACGATGAGGGCAATGACGAGAGCTTCTTCCTCGCCCCGCTCGAAGAGGTCGTGGCGCGCGGCACCACATCGGCCGAAGAACTCGTCCGGCTTTACGAAGAGCAATGGGGCCGCTCGATGAAGCAGGTCTTCAAGAACCTCGTCTACTGAGCGTCGGTTCGACGAAACGGGTGAAGAACCGGCGCGGCGCGGTTTCTGGGGGCATAGAATGATGCCGGACCGTCGCAGGACGTTTCGGCCAACCTTATGCGGAACAAGGGTCGCTCAGAGCGAAATGCTGATCCCGACTTGTCGCATTGCGCTCCTGGCGCTTCGTCGAAACGACACCACCTGAACATCTGACAAAACCGTTATATCGGGCCTTTCAATCAGTTCTATGGTCGAATTGGCCTTGCAGCCTCTTTGACAGAACCAATGTCATGTGACGGGATAGCAGAAAGAGCGCGCACATGCGCGGGGAGGCAAGGCGGTGACCGATTTCTTCGACTGGCTTACGGCGTCCGATTCAGGTCTGGCAATTGACCGGCTCGCAAGCGCCTACAATCTCAGTCCAAGCGAATTGCAGGATACGGCCCAGGCGCTCGCCCCTGCCTTTTCTCTCGCCATGATGCGCGCCATGTCGAACCCCGCGACCGCCGCCAGTGTCTCACAACAATTCGCGCCATTTTTCGGCTCGATGGACGCGACCTCGCGCAAAGCGGCGAGCCGGCCTGACGTGAAGTCCCTGACCGAGAGCCTGTTCGGATCGAATGCCCTCGTCGATGCCATCTCGCGACAGGTCTCCTCCGTCACCGGTACGGCGCCCGACACCGTCCAGCCGCTGATGCGCAATCTCACGCTGATGGCGATGCAGACCATGATGCAGATGGTCGGATCGACCTATCTGCGCGGCCCGCACAATGGCGAGTTCGATCCAACCGACATGCCGGCGAATGTCGCCGACGTCATGCGCCGCAGTGCCAACGCGCTCGAAGCCTTCGCTCGCTCGCCGAACGCGCCGGAGCCCCGCCGCGCGCAGTCGGCCGGAATGAGCAATATCTTCGCCGACGCCTTGAAGGGACCGCTTCCCTGGCTGCCCCCCATGCCCCCGATGTCCGCTTGGAACGCGATCGAGCCGAAGGAAGAGGAGCGCGCCAAGGCAGCGGAAGAGGCCGGCGACGCTGGACCGACGCTGCCTCTCTTCGCCATCTTCGAGGGTTTTTCGAAGGGGCTTGCGAAAACAGACGCCGCCCCCTCTCACGCAGAGCCCGAGCCGAAGGAGCTTGAGGCGAAAGAGCCCGAGCCCCGGCTCAAGGACAAGCCGAAGGAGCGCGAGGTATCCCTCGAAAGACCGGCGCTCGCCCCGGACCCCACGGGTTTTGCGCGGCTGATGGATGCAAGCGCGGCCATGCAGGCCGACTACATGAAACGCATGACAGAGCTTTTCGCGGCCAATCCGCTTCAGGAAGATGGGCCTCTCAAGGGCGACGGGGCCGTTGAGGGCGACCGCTTCTATGAGGACGACGGCGTGAAGAAGGACTGAACCCGGACATATCTCCCGCTGCAACGCGGGTTCTTCGGCCTCCCGCAACGCTCTGCGGTTCCCGGCGTTATCCTCTATCGTCGCGGGAGACCGCAGAACCGCCCGCTTTCCATCAGGTCCATAAGCCTTGCTGATCTTCAATGCCCTGATCGTCTTCGGATTGATCCTCCTCAACGGCTTCTTCGCCATGTCGGAGCTCGCCGTCGTCTCCTCGAAGCGCTCGCGGCTGGAACAGCGTGCGAAAAAGCGCAAGAGCGGGGCCAATGCGGCACTGAAGCTTGTCGAAAACCCCACGACCTTCCTGTCGTCGGTCCAGATCGGCATCACCCTCGTCGGCATCTTCGCCGGCGCCTATGGTGGCTCGGCCTTCGCCGAACCGCTGGCCGAGGTGCTGCGCCAGGTGCCGGTGCTCGAAGCGATCGCCTACGATCTCGCCTTCGTCTCCGTCGTCGTCGTCATCACCTATCTCTCGCTGATCTTCGGCGAGCTTGCCCCGAAACGTCTCGCGCTCGCCCAGCCGGAGGCGGTCGCCTCCTTCGTCGCCCCGGCCATGCGCATGGTGGCGCGTATCGGTGCGCCG
Organism: Fulvimarina fulva; assembly: GCF_039652615.1. NCBI lineage: Bacteria > Pseudomonadati > Pseudomonadota > Alphaproteobacteria > Hyphomicrobiales > Aurantimonadaceae > Fulvimarina > Fulvimarina fulva. Next base: position 56,758 of record NZ_JBDJAC010000018.1, on the reverse strand, counting down.
ATCGTGTGGCTTCTGGAATTCTCCACCAGGCTCGTCACGAAGCCTTTCGTGAACGAGGAGGACCGGGAGGAGGAGGTCACGGAGGAAGACGTGCGCTCGATGATCAGGGAAGGCACACAGCTCGGCGTCTTCAAGGAGAAGGAGCGGGAGATGCTGGAAGGCGTCATCCGCGTCGCCGACCGCAATGTCCGCTCGATCATGGTGCCGAGGCCGGATGTCGACTGGCTAAGCATTCACGATAGTGAAGAGGACAGTTTCGAGGAAATCATCAAGGCGGGCCATTCGCGCTTCCCGGTGCTCGACACGGAGGAAGACACGATCGTCGGCATCGTCCAGACCAAGGATCTCTTCGAACTGCAGCGCCGTGAAGGCCGGATGGATATCAGGACGGCGATGCGCGAGCCGCTCTACGTCAACGAGGCTATGCCGATCCTGAAACTGCTCGAAGCCTTCCGCAATGCCAATCTCCACATTGCGGTGGTGCTCGACGAATACGGCTCCTTCGAGGGCATCGCGACACCCCAGGACATTCTCACGGCCATCGCCGGCTCGCTTCCCGAAGGCGCGGAAGAGGACGTCTCGGCGTTCCGCCGTCAGGATGGATCCTGGCTCGTCGACGGCTCGATGCCGGTCGACACCTTCGCCTACAAGCTGAAGACCATCGAATTCCCCGAAGACCGCGATTACGAGACCGTGGCCGGCTTCGTTCTGGAACAGATCGGCCATATTCCGGACGCCGGCGAGATTTTCACATGGGAAAACTATCAGATCGAGGTCGTGGACCTCGACGGCCAGCGCATCGACAAGCTGCTCTTCACGCAGACCGGGCCGAACCCGGGGGAAGAAGACGACGACCAGGAGGCCGAGAGCCGGAGCGACGGTGAAGAGCCGGACGAGAAGAACGAGGCGTGACCCGCTCTTCTGACCAATGCACAAGCGAAAGGCCGGGCGTTTCGAACGCCCGGCCTTTTTCAATTCGATCCAAGGATCGCAAGACCGATCAGGAGCGGCGGGTGCCGCAGGTGTTCTGAGCGGCCTTCATCGAAAGAAGATAGGTTGGATCACAGCGCCAGTCGCGGTTGAGCGCTTCATGGACGTCGTCCCGTTTCAGGCCCACATCGTTCAGGAGATAATCCGGGAGATCGGCAAGACGGCGGGCAGCGCGGCGATTGATCATCGTTACGGCAAAGGCGCGCAGCGCTGCGCCTGCGAGGCGGAAGCTTTCGCCGAACGAATGGGTGAGATGTCCGGTGGAGGGTCTCTGGAAGATCGCCATGGCTTTGTGTCCTTTCGTGAAAGCCGTCGGGCGTGAGGAAAAAGGGGAAGCGCCGAGCCAGGTTGCTGCGAACGCTTCCAAGTTTCTTCCTGACGAAACGACACATAACGATCGCCTATTGATCGATCCAACGAATGTTCGTAATCTCACCCATCGCTTTTGCTGATGGAGAACCCCGAATGGCATCGCCGATCGATCTGGAACAGCTGCGCACCTTCGTTGCGATCGTGGATGCGGGAAGTTTCACCAAGGCGGCGGAGGACGTGTTCAAAACCCAGTCCGCCGTCTCCATGCAGATGCGGCGGCTGGAAGACCGGCTTGATACCAAGCTCTTCGAGCGCAATGGCCGGGCGATCGAGGTGACCGAAAGCGGGCGGCGGCTGCTCACCTATGCCCGGCGCATGCTGACCCTCAGCCAGGAGACGCTGTCGGCCTTCGACGAAAACGCCATGCAGGGTGCAGTGCGCATCGGCCTGCCGGACGATTATGCCGAACGCTTCCTGCCGGAGATTCTCGCCCGCTTCTCCCGCTCCAATCCTCTGGTGGAGCTGTCGATCGCCTGCGAGCCATCCTCCAATCTTGCGGACGCGGTCGCCAAGGGCCGGCTCGACGTCGCCCTCGTGTCAGACTGTGGCACGGACGGCGCCAAGCTCGACGTGGTGCGGCACGAGCCTTTGCATTTCGTCGCCTCCAGCGCCCATGAGGCGCATCTCAAGGATATCGTTCCCCTCGCGGTCGGCCGCGCGGATTGCAAATGGCGCCTTGAGGGCATCGAAGCGCTGGAGAAAGCCGGCCGCAAACACAACGTCCTCTTCAGTTCGTGGTCGGCGCAGGTGCTGATCTCGGCCGTCCTCGCCGGCCTCGCGGTCGGCGTCCTGCCCGAATGCGCGCTGCGGCCGGGAATGCGCGTCCTCGGCGAGCGCGACGGCTTCCCCAAGCTCGACCATACGGCGATCGGCGTTCTTCGCTCCCCCAATGCATCGGGTGCGATCGTGACGGCGCTCATCGAGCATATCCGCGACAGCCTCGCGAACCTCGCCCCGGCCAATACGCCGGCGGCCCAGCCCATTGCCGAGATCCACCATCTTCCCGAAACGCGGATCATCCGCTCCCAGCGGCGCAAGCCCGGCTCCGTGGCCGCGGGCTGGTAGAAACGGCGACGGCAGATGACCATGACGAGCGAACATCCGTCAGACATGCCGATCCAGATCGCTTCGAGCGAACTCGTGACGGCCGATATCGAGGCTCTTGCCGACTGGTACGGATCGGCGCTGGGCTTCGAAGCGCTTGAAGAGAACGGGGCCCGGATCGTGCTCGGTCTCGGCGGGAGCGCCCTCCTGACACTCATCCAAGATCCCAATGCCAAACCGACAAAGGGCACGGCGACAGGCCTCTTCCACAATGCCTATGTCGTGCCGAACCGGAGCGATCTCGCAGCCTTTCTGGGTCATGCGCGCCGGACCGGCCTTCGGCTCACCGGCGCATCGGATCATCTCGTCACCGAAGCGGTCTATCTCGACGACCCGGACGGCAACGGCATCGAGATCTACTGGGACCGGCCACGGGCGGCATGGCCGCTCGGCCCTGGCGGAGAGATCCGGATGGCGACCGAGCCCCTCGATCTCGACGCCCTGATGGCGGAATTATCGGCGGATGGCGGCTCACCACTGCCGGCGGGGACGCGCCTCGGCCACATTCATCTCAAAGTCGCAGATCTTGCCGCCGCCGAGCGCTTCGTCGGCGCGGCCCTCGGCTTTGCCAAACAGGTCGATTATCCCGGCGCCGGCTTTTTCGGATCGGGCGGCTATCACCATCATGTCGGCGCCAATATCTGGCACTCGCGCGGCGGCAAGCCGGCTCCGCAGGGTTCGACGGGGCTCAGGTCTTACACCGTCGTCTATGCCGATGTCGCATCGCGCGATGCGGCGGCCGCGCGGCTCGAAGACCAATCCTTCGAAAGACGAGAGGAAAGCGGGCGCCTCGGCTATGGCGATATCTCCGGCGGCACGGTCTGGCTCGAAACGCTCTGAGGACGAGCGCTTCGGCGGACCGGGCTGCGCCGAAGCCGTTGAGCATCCCGAACAATGGCCCCTCACTGCGCGCACCGCTTGACTGTTTCGGCCGAAGATGGCTCGGTTCGCCTCATGAGCCTTATCGATCCCGATCCCCAGTCCAATGCCGCCGAATTCACCGTTTCGGAGATTTCGCTCTCCCTGAAACGCACGGTGGAGGACGCCTTCGGCCATGTGCGGGTGCGCGGCGAGGTTTCGGGCTATCGCGGCCCCCACTCCTCCGGCCACGCCTATTTCGCGCTGAAGGACGAGAAGGCGCGAATCGACGCCGTCATCTGGCGCGGCAGCTTTTCCAAGCTCGCCTTCAAGCCACAGGAGGGGCTGGAGATCATCGCGACCGGGCGGCTCACCACCTATCCGGGCTCGTCGAAATACCAGATCGTCATCGAGGACGTGAAGCCGGCCGGCGCGGGCGCGCTGATGGCGCTTCTCGACGAGCGACGCCGCACACTCGAAGCCGAGGGTCTGTTTGCGCCCGAGCGCAAGAAGCCCCTGCCCTTCCTGCCGCGCGTCATCGGCGTCGTCACATCGCCGACGGGCGCCGTCATCCGCGATATCCGGCACCGGATTACCGACCGCTTTCCCGTCCATGTCCTCGTCTGGCCGGTGAAGGTGCAGGGCGAAGGCTCGGGCGATGCCGTGGCGCGGGCGATCGCCGGCTTCAACGCGCTCGAACCGGGCGGCAAGATCCCCCGGCCCGACGTCCTCATCGTCGCGCGCGGCGGCGGAAGCCTCGAAGATCTCTGGGGGTTCAACGACGAGGCCGTCGTCAGGGCAGCGGCCGATTCCGATATCCCGCTGATTTCCGCCGTCGGCCACGAGACCGACTGGACGCTGATCGATCATGTCGCAGACCGCCGCGCGCCGACGCCGACGGGCGCGGCCGAGATCGCCGTTCCGGTTCGCGCAGAGCTTCTCGCAGACGTCGCCGCGTTTCATGCCCGTCAGGGCAATGCGATCTCCCGCAGGCTCGAACACGATCGCCGGCAAGTCGCCCAGACCGCGCGGGCGCTTCCCTCGCCGGACATGCTGCTCGCCCTTCCCCGGCGGCGGCTGGACGACGCAGCCTCCGGTCTCGGCTCGCAGTTTCTGCTCGTCGTCTCGGAGCGGCGCCAGACCTTTGGCGCCGTCTCCGCGCGCCTCTCGCTTTCGACCCTTGAAGCTGCGGTGCGCGAAAAGCGTAGCTCCCTGCGCCATGCCGCTCTCGAATCCGAACAAGCGATGGTCGGGCGGCTCTCGCGCCAGCGCCAGCACTTCCAGCGGATCACCGCGAACCTTCAGCCGATCGGCCTCAAGGCGCGCAGCGAGGCGGCGCGGCTGAAGCTCGATACTGTGAGCGAACGCTTCGAGCGGGCGCGCACGCGCCTCACCGAGGATCGCCGCGAGCGCCTTCGCCAGACCTGGCGCGTTGCGTCGGGTCTCGGTCCGAAGCGCGTTCTCGAGCGCGGCTATGCGATCATCCGCGGCGAGGACGACGCGCCGATCACCGATCCGTCGCTTTTGCCGCCGGGCACCGTCTTTTCGGTGGAATTTGCCGGCGATCGCCGCGTCGCAGCGCTTTCGACAGGTGAAACCGCCGAGAGTGGCGGGGGCCTTCGCCCGAGGGTGAAAAAACGCCGCAAGAAACCGGACGAGGACGCTGCAGCGCGCGTTCAGGGCAGCCTATTCGAGGGCTGACCGGGCGCGTTCAAGCGCTTCGTCCCCATCTGCAAACCGCAGCCAGCTCTCGTCGAACTGGTGGCGAAACCAGGTTTCCTGTCGTTTGGCATATTGCCGGGTGCGGGTGACCGCGCGTTCGCGCGCATCCTCGATTGTTGCTTTACCGTCAAGCACATGCGCAAGTTCCGCAAAACCGATCGCCTTTTCGACGAAACGCCCCTCGTCGGGACGCCGGGCGAGATAGTCGCGCACCTCGTCCAGTGCGCCAATCTCCAGCATCTGGTCGAAGCGCTCGGCGATGCGCGCGCGCAAAAGCGCGCGATCCGGCGTCAGCACGATTTTCAGCGTGGATCGCGTATCGAGAATGCCCTCGCCCCGACCCGCCTGAAGCTGGCTCAGCGGCGTTCCCGTCGCTTCGTGGATTTCCAGCGCCCGCACGATCCGCTGACCGTCTCTTGGCTTGAGCCGTTCCGCGGTCATCGGATCGATGGCGCTCAGCTCTGAATGGAGCGCTTCGGGCCCATCCTCGGAAAGCCGCGCCCGCCACTTGTCGCGAACCTCGTCCGGCACATTCGGCATCGCGTCGAGGAGCCCCAGCAGAGCCTTGAAATAAAGTCCCGTCCCGCCGCAGAAAATCGGCATCCGCCCTTCTGCCCGGCAAGCCGCGAGAACCTTCTCGGCTTCGCGCAGATAGCGCCCGGCGGACATCGGCTCGTCCGCCGCACAATATCCGTAAAGAGCGTGAGGCACGGCGGCCTCGTCCTCTTCCGTCGGCCGCGCCGTCAGCACCGGCATATCGCGATAGACTTGCAGGGAGTCGGCGTTGACGATCCGCCCGCCGAAGCTCCGGGCGATCTCCATCGCCAGCCGCGACTTGCCGCTCGCGGTCGGCCCGGCTATCAGGACGGCCTCTGGAACTTCGTCGGTCAGGATTTTCGCCCCTTCATGTTCGTCGCAACCCTGATCGCCCCGCCCCGCTCCGCCGGCCTCGAACAGGAATTGATCGCCAGGATCGGCGACGTTCTCGGCTATGTCACATCCGAAGACAAGCTGCACCCGACCCACGCTTCCGACCTTCACCTCGATCGCGAGCCGCTCCCCGGCGCATGGGAGGCGGCCCGGCGTCTTGCTGCGAGCCAGCGCATGGACATCGTCCTTCAGCCGTCGGAAAACCGCAGGAAGTCGATCCTGATCGCCGACATGGATTCCACCATGATCGATCAGGAATGCATCGACGAACTTGCCGCCGAGATCGGCGCGAAGGAAGAGGTCTCCAAGATCACGGCACGGGCGATGAACGGGGAGATCGAGTTCGAATCCGCCCTTCGCGAGCGGGTAGCCCTTTTGAAGGGCCTGCCGACAAGCGTCATTTCAGAGGTGATCGAAAAGCGCATCACGCTCGCCTCCGGCGGAAATGCCCTGGTCTCGACTATGCGGGCAAACGGCGGCTATGCCGCGCTGGTCTCAGGCGGTTTCACCGCCTTTACCGAGGTCATCGCGGACAAGATCGGCTTCGACGAGACCCGCGCCAACATCCTTCACATGGAGAATGGGGCACTCACGGGCACGGTTGCCGAACCGATCCTCGGCTCCGATGCGAAAGTCACCGCGCTCATCGAGATCGCTCAGATGCGGGGCGTCGACGTGCGCGATGCGGTCGCCGTCGGAGACGGGGCCAATGATCTCGGCATGATCCGGCTTGCAGGCGCGGGCGTTGCCCTCCACGCCAAGCCCTCCGTTGCCGCAAGCGCCGAACACCGCATCGACTTCGGCGATCTGACGGCCCTTCTCTATATGCAGGGCTACAGAGCGGACGAGATCACCACCGCCTGAGCGGGGACCAAAGGGGTTCAGATCTTGTGCCAGCGATCCTCGGCCGCCTCGTCGGTCGCCTTGGATTCCACCCAGCCGCCCACCGAGCCGTCCTTCAGATGCTCGCGCTTCCAGAAGGGGGCCTTCGTCTTCATGAAATCCATGATGAAGGACGCCGCTTCGAAGGCCGCGCCGCGATGTTTCGACGAACAGGCGACGAAGACGATTTCCTCGCCCGGCGCGATCTTGCCATGGCGATGGGCCGCGCGCACCGCGATGAGCGGCCAGCGCTGGCCGGCCTCTTCCGCGATCTTGCGAATCTCCTGTTCGGCCATGCCCGGATAATGTTCGAGTTCCAGCGCCGAAAGCCGGCCCTCCTCGTCGCGGCAAAAGCCGGAAAAGGTCACCAGTGCGCCGGCATCGCCCTCGCCGGACAGCGCCATGGTTTCGGCGGCGATATCGATGCGCTCGGCTGACACCGTGACCTTCGGCTCAACCGTCGTCGTCGTCCGAGCCGGCTCGCCCGCGTCATGGGATGCGATGCCCTCCGGCCGAACGGTCTTCGAGCCCTCGCTCCGATCATACATGGTCGCGGCCATGTCGCGATGTATGGTGTTGCGGGTATTCTCGTCAGCGCTCATGGTTCATCCGCCCGTCATCGGTGGGAACAACGCGACTTCCTTCGCGCCGGCCAGCGGCTCGGAGTGATCGACATGCTCCTGATCGATCGCGACGCGAATGATCTCGGGGGCCTGAAGCGCGAATTCGTAGTTCTCCCCGCGCCCCTTCAGCCAGCCGAGCAGATCGGCGACCGTCGCAACGCCGGCCGGCAAGGCGACCTCTTCGTCCGCAACGCCGATGCGTTCGCGAACCCAGGCGAAATAGCTGAGCTTCATATCCGATAGCCTCGCAAGATGATGTGTTTCGCGTTTTCCTGAACAGATAATCACGCGGGAAATGCCGGTAAAGCCGTCCGTTCGTCCATCGGCTTAACAGGGCGCTCAACCGAAATCCGTTTGATCGCTTCGCGATCGCGGATTTCAAGAACGTGTCTGCGCCGCGCGGGATGCGATACCATTCCCGGCTTAATGAGCCGGACATGGTATCAAGCGACCGGAAGCCCTCAGGCCTCGCCCTCGTATTCGGCGTCGGTCACCTTTTCCAGCCATTCCACCTGACTGCCGTCCAGCCGTTCCTGCACGGCGATATGGGTCATCGCGCTGTCGCTCGTCGCGCCATGCCAGTGCTTTTCACCGGGCGCGAACATCACGACATCGCCGACTTCCACCTCTTCGATCTCGCCGCAATCGCGCTGGACGCGGCCCTTGCCTTCGATGATGTAGAGGGTCTGGCCGAGGGGATGGGTATGCCAGGCGGTGCGCGCGCCCGGCTGGAAGGTGACGCGGGCCCCGTTTACCCTTGCAGGTTCGGGCGCCGCGAAAAGCCGCTCGATCTGAACATCGCCGGTAAAATATTCCGTGGGAGCGGGGTGGATCGACCGCTCTTCACCGCGTTGGATATCCATCTGTCGCTTTTCTCCCTGAGCCGTGTCGATGCGAGGCGACACCGCTTCGTCTCAATGGATCAACTCCTTACTGATATGAGCGGGCGTGTCGCTTCGGCAAGCCAACTTGCCTCCTCCGGCTCGAGGAACGGCGTGATCTCCTCGGCGACGCGGGCATGATAGGCATCGAGCCAGTCGCGCTCCTCCTGAACCAGAAGAGCGGGATCGATCAGCCGCCGGTCGATGGGGCAGAGCGTCAGCGTCTCGAAGCCGAGCATCGGCGTTTCGCCGCCCTCGATCCCGGTGGGCGGCGTGACGAGAACGAGATTTTCGATGCGAATGCCGTATTCGCATTCCTTGTAATAGCCCGGCTCGTTCGAGGCGATCATGCCGGGCTCGAGCGCCACCATACCCCGCCGCGAGATGGATTGCGGCCCCTCATGGACCGCAAGGAACGCCCCGACGCCGTGGCCCGTACCATGGGCGTAATCGACGCCGGCCTTCCAGAGCGCGATGCGGGCGAGACAATCGATATCCACCCCGCGCGAGCCCTTGGGAAAGCGCGCCAGGGAAATGCCGATCATGCCCTTCAGCACCAGCGTGAACATACGGCGCATCCCGGCCGTCGGCTCGCCAATCGGCATCGTGCGCGTGATGTCCGTCGTTCCGTCACGGTACTGACCACCGGAATCGAGAAGGAAGAGTTCCCCGGCCTCAAGGCGCCGGTCGGACCCCGTGTTGACGCGGTAGTGGACGATGGCGCCGTGGGGGCCGGAGCCCGAAATCGTGTCGAAAGAGATATCCTGAAGCGGCTGCCCATCCGCCTCGCCAAAGCGCCGGCGGCTCTCCTCCAGCGCCCTCGCGGCCTCGATCTCGGTGATCGTGCCGGGCGCCTGCCGGTCGAGCCAGCAAAGAAACGCGGTCATCGCGGCGCCGTCGCGCCGGTGCGCGGCTCTGCTACCCGCGATTTCGGCCTCGTTCTTTTTCGCCCGCAGGGATTTGACCGGATCTTCCATCGCGGCAACCGTGCCGCCGGCATCGGAGACGATCTCGCCGATCGCGGCCACCGCTAGGCTCTTGTCGAGGCCGATCTCGGCCCCGGTCGCCATGATGCGCAGTTCGTCGGCAAACGCCTCATAGGGTTTCAGGGTGGCGACGGCTTCCAGAGCGGACCGCGTTTCCGCATCGAACTTTCGCGGATCGATGAAGAGCGTAGCGCCTCCGTCCTTTGCGACCGTCGCGAAGGACAGAACGAGCGGTGTATGCTCCACATCCCTGCCACGAATGTTGAACAGCCAGCAAACCGAGGCCGGGTCCGTCAGAACGGTCAGATCGTATTTCGCCTTGCGCACGGCTTCCGCGACCTCGGCGATCTTATCATCGGCCGTTTTGCCGGCAAACTCGACCGGATGAAGCGCGACGTGGGCGGCGCAGGCCTCGGGCCGATCCTCCCAAAGGGCATCGATCGGGTTCTCGTCAAGCGTGACGAGCCTTCCCCCTTCGGCTTCGAGCACCTCCTTCAAGCGCTCCGTGCCCGCGATCGTCGTCAGCCAGGGATCGATCCCGATCGAAAGTCCCTTCGCATGCTCCGTGAGATAGTCGTTGAGCGAGGTGTCCATCGAAGCCACCGGCTCGAACGCATCCGTATCGATCTGCTCGCGCAGCTGGATTGTGTAGCGCCCATCGGAAAGGACGGCGGCACGATCGCGGAGAACCACGGCGGTCCCGGCCGATCCGGTAAAGCCCGTCAGCCATTTGAGGCGCGCATCATGCTCGGGAATATATTCGTTCTGATGCCGGTCGGCTCGCGGAACCACGAAACCGTCGACACCGAGGACCTTCAGCCGTGAACGCAGCCGCGCAAGGCGATCGGCGCTCTTCGAAGCATCGCTGACCTCGTCGAAACTCTGAAACATCGCCGCACTTCCTTCCCCGTCCTCGGCCCATCGATGAGCGCTCCTTATCGCGTCCGCCGGCCGGGCGCGAGCCTCGCCCATACCGAGCCATCTGGCAAACAGTGCTTATACCGGCGCGAGCGGGACGACGTTCGACCTGGAGCGAGATCGAAAGAAGCTTACCCAGCGCTTAACGGCGATTTGTTGTGCGTTGCAGCAAATGCGAGGGAGCTATGCATCCGGGGGCCTGCCTGACCCCCCGGTGTTTGTCCATATTGGATGGCAGGGAGACAGACAGCACACGCTATCCAAAGGGGAATACTGGCATGGCAAAGAAGAGCTACACCGATCTGTCCATGCGCAAGGCATCGCCGTCCAAGGGCGTTTTCCGCACTGCGCTCGACCGCATGATCGAAGCACGCGAACGCCAGGTTCGCGCCTATGTCCGCAACAATCTCGCAATGCACGGCCATGACCTGGACGAGCTGATGAAGAGCGGACCGACCGATCCGTCCGGCCCGCAGCGCTAAGCGCAAGGCAGAGACGCAATCCAATCGAACGAAAGCCCGTGTCGGACCCCCGATGCGGGCTTTTTCCTTTGCAACGGCGCTGGAGCGGGATGGGCGCTCATCCTGAGGTCCCGTGCGAAGTGCAACACGCCAGAGCCGATGTAATACCGGCGGACCTTTGAAACCATCGGTTTCATGGGTCGTCGGCAGCCCGAGCGGCGTTTGAGCCGTTTGCCGGGCGTGGATTGAACCAAGGGGTCAATTCATTCGTCCGGCAGTATAAGATCGGACCGGTTTCCAGACCAAATGGCGTGTTGCCCTGCCATTCGGATGGCACGCTTCATGACCCGTTCTTTTCGATGGCGAACCGATCGATGAAGAAGTGGCTTTCGCCCGGCGCGCCCTTCGACCACTGGCCGGCAAAGAGACTTGGCTTGCCGGAGAGCCGCAGAACAGTCAGCGGATCGATTTCGAAGCGGAAGGGCCGGGCCGGTTCCTCGGCCGAGGCCGGCAGCTCGAGCTCGACGGATGCCGTCAGCTGGCGACCGCGACGTTCCAGCCGAATGATGGCAGGCTTTTCGGCCAAAGATGCGAGCACTGTATCGGCATAGGCGCGCTGCTCGGCATTACACATGGACGCGATGATCGGGCCGTCGAAGAGGTTCTGCTCGAACGCCGACTTCTCCGGCTTGGCCCCCGGTTCGCCCGAAATATTGACGATCGAGAAGATCAGCCGCGTGCCGCAGCCGGTCCCTTCCGTCCACAGGACGGCTCCGATCTGGTTGTTCGTATCCTCGAAGACCGAAACGGAGATGTGCTCCCGGCTGGTCTGAAGAACGAAGCGCGCCTCGGTGAGGAGGTCGAAGTCGCCATCGGGCAGGGGCTCTTCCAGCACCAGCCGATTGACCGCCTCCTCGCGATCGTAGATCGATTTCGTGCCGACGGCCGCTATGAAGAGAGCGCCCTCGCCATCGAGCGCTTTCAGCTCCTCGTTCTCGTTGACGATGGACCAGGCCGGATCGATCTCGGGGCCATCGAAGGTCTCTTCGAAGACGGACGTGCTCACCGGTTCTGGCACCGGCATAGGCCCGGGTTCCGGGGCAGGCGCTGGAGCGGGTTCGGCCTTTGCAATCTCGACGGCCTGGTTGATCGCATCGGCGAATTCGTCGGCATCGTTCGCGGCGTAATAGTTGCCATTGCCGCGTTCGGCGATGCATTGGAGGGCCTTGGCCTCCTCGTCGGTGAGATCGAAGCCGACCACATGAACGCGGGTGCTGATGCCTTGCCCTGCGAGCGCTGCCGCGGCTGCACACGGATCGCCGCCGCAGGTCTCCAGACCATCGGAGATCAGAAGAACGTTCGCCGCCCGGTCACCGCCTGAAAAGGCGCCGGTCGCGGCCTCAAGCGCGCCGGCGATCGGTGTCTTGCCGCGAGGCGTAATGGCATCGATGGCGGGACCGACATCGGCCTCGCCGCCCGGCGCGATGGGCAGGACGACGTCGATATCCCCGCAATCGCCCTCGCGGTTGTGGCCATAGGCGATCAGCCCGACATTCGTGGAGCGGTCGAGATCGCCGATCAGGCCCTTCAGTGCCTGCTTGGCCGTAGTGACCTTCGCAACGCCGTCGATCTGGCCCCACATGGAGCCCGACCCGTCAAGCACGAAGAGAAGGTCGCTACCTCCTGCTTCTGCGGCGCTGCTCCGAGCCGGAGCGGCGGTTTCATCCGCTGGCGCCACATCCTCGGTTGATGGGGAATCCACGTCTTCAGGCGCATCTTCGCCGGCCTTCGGGTTCTCGGCCATGTTGCCCTGAAGATCGGCGGGGTTCATGCCGACATCATCCGGCGGATTGTCGATAGCCTCTACCGTATCCATCGCCCCGTCCTGGAGGGTGATCTCCTTACCCGAGACCTGGGCATAATTCACGCCCGCCTCGCGCATGAGCCCGTCGAGCGACCATCCCTCCTCCTCCGAATAGATGTCGCTGATCTGCCAGTCGCCGCCCGGCACCTTCACCAGCGTGTAGATAAAAGTACGCAGCGCGCCGAAATTGGTGAAGGAGACGCGGATCTGCGCGGCCCCGCGCAGCATCGGCAACTCTGGATCGGGCATGATCTGCAGGTTCGCGATGTCGGCGTCCTGTCCGCCATAGACCGGATCGAACTGAAGCCGCCCCTGGAGCCCGTCGATCGCAAGACTGTCCACCAGATAGGGGCTTGCCGCCTCAGCATCGTTGAGAAGCGGTTCCGCGCCGGACTGGAAGCGATCGGTATGATCTGCGAAGAAGACGCGCACCAGCCGTGTTGCGTCATCGAGATCGGCATCCTCGGCCGTCGCGGAAATCGGCGCGGCGAGGAGGCAGAACGCTACGAGGGAAAGCCGGAGGATCGATTTCGAAACGGTCATCTTGCTTATCCTCATCTCTCAGCGCGCCGCGACGATGGAAATGTCTTTGAATTCGACGGTCGTTTCGCCGTTCTTGGCCTTGCTCGACTGGCCGACCATGAAGAAAGGCGTTCCGAACGGCTCCACCCGCGAGACCGCATGGGTGGAAAAGCGCTTTACGCCGCCGCTGTCTTCGCCGAGCGGCGGCAGGTCGAGTTCCACTTCGGCATGATAGCGCATGCCGCGTCGCGCAAGCGTCAGCGTGAAGCCGGTTTCCTGAATATGCGCTAGGACCTTGTCAGCTGCCGCACGCCCCTCCTTGCCGCAGATGCCGTCGAGGATCGGTCCATCGAAGAGATTATCCGTAAAGCTGCTCGTCTGCATCTTGCCGCCCTCCTCGAAGACCCGGCCGTTCTCGACGCTCAGATAAAGGCTCGTACCGCAGCCTTGCGTGTAGGTCAGAAGAGTGGCGGCGAGATAATCGTCCGGCCCGCTCCGAAGGCCGAGCCAGGCACCATCATAACCCGTCTTCGCATCGAGACGCGCTTTCATGCTCATGTCGAAATCACTGAGCGGCAGCGCGTCGTTCAAGGTGAAGATATTGGCGATATCGCCATTCGAGGGATGGGACTTGCCGCCGGTCTGAAGCGCGAACACCTCGCCGCCCTCGACGACGTAGAGATCCGGGTTCCCGTTGACGGCGGTCCAGCTGTCCGCGAGCGCGCCCCCGTCGAACGGATCGTGGAAAGGCAAGGTCAGCGTCTTCGGCGCGGCCTCCGCCGGCTCCGCCGCGCCGCCGTCCGATGCGGCAAGCCGCGCCTTTTCCTCCTCCGATAACCCATCCTGCCCAGCCGCCGGCCCCTGGCTCAAGACGACCGCGAGAGACGTGACGGCGAACAGCGCGCGAAGCGGCGTGAAGCGCTGCGGCGCGGTTGAGGCTTTGGGGATCATGGCGGCAAACTCCTGAACGTCGTCAGAAGCGTAACCCGCTCCACCCTAGGCCGCCTCCTTCAAACGGGTGACGTCCGCCAAAGTCGTAACATCACCCGAAGAGGTGTCGAGGGGCGGCATCCCCAGCGGCCAATCACCTCTCCTCGTCCCCCGATCTCGCAAGCATCCATCGGTCTGTGGCCAGCGCTTGCGAGCGCGCTTCGGGTGTGTGTCGATCTTGAGTCTATACCCTCCCGTTCAAGGAGGCGTCCGATAAGTGCAACCCGCCGCGCAAAGCTCTTCACGAACGGCGCCCGCCAGGCCGTGCGGCTTCCAGCCGAATTCCGGTTCGACGGCGATGAGGTCTATATCCGCCGCGACGAGACGACCGGCGATGTCGTCCTCTCGACACGGCCGGGGACCCGCGCCTGGTCGGACTTCTTCGAGTTGATGGAGACGATCGAGGTTCTGGACGCCTTCATGGCGGATCGGCCGATGAACCGCCTGCCGGTGGAGCGGGACATCTTCGGCGATGAAGGCTGATCGATGCTGCACATGCTCGATACGGATACGGCCAGCTCTATCATCAAAGGCCGATCACTACGCCGAGATCCGCCATCGTCTCGTCAGCGCCGGCCAGCAGATCGTCTGGCTTCAGAGAATTTGTCGAACCTCAAGACCATGAGGCGAAAGCGACCGCCGCGCCAAACGTAAAAAGTTGCGACAGATCCACGCAAACGCTTCACTTCCCAAAGGGAATAATCGTTTCTGTTCAGTGTTCTTATGCTACTTGTTGTGAGTCGGTTCAGCGTTGCCGTCTCTGACCGTACTGAAGGGACGTGCGGGACAAGGTGGAATAGGATCGGGGATGCAGACGGGGTATCTCGTGACGGCGGACGGAGTGACCCTGACGCGCTTCATGGTCCCAGCCGTCAAAAATCAGCGCGGGACCGCCTTCGTCACTCACAGCATCGCCCAGCATACCAGCAATCTCAGCGCCTCCATGGCGGGTCTTGCCGCACATGGCTGGACCACACACGGCACCGACTTGCGCGGACACGGCCATTCGGCGGGCCGCACGGCACCGCTCGGACATATGGAAATCGGCAAGGGCTGGGAGCGGCTGGTCGGCGATCTTGCCCTCGCCCTGCAAGAGACGTTCAAGACCGTGCCATGGGAGGAGCGGCTCGTCGTTGCCCCCAATATCGGCGCCCTCCTCGTTCTGGAGGTTCTGAAGGACTGGCCGGATCTTGCGCGCAACATCGTCTTCGTCACGCCGCCCACGAACCAGCCCGCGCTGATGAAGCTCGGACGCGGCTTCACGAGGGCGCGGTCTTTTCTGCATGCGGCCGACAAGCCCGACGAGTTGACCCATCACCAGCTCTATTCGTTTCTCGGCGCGCATCTGGAAGGCCGCGACCGGCTGATCGACGTGGTCTCCTCCGATAGCGCCGTCACCGATGCCCTGATCGCCGATCCGCTCGCTTGGTTCGTGCCCACCACCGGCTATTTCCATGATCTCTTTCGCGGCGTAGAAAGCGCCTGGCGCTGGCCGGCGGGCAAAACGGTGAAACCGGGAACCCGCATGCTGATCCTTTACGGCGGCGACGATCCGATGACCGCGAACGGCCGTTTCGTCGGGCCGATGCGGGCGCATCTCGAAACGATCGGCTTTGCCACTGTCGACGCCCATTGCGTGCGCGAGGGTCGCGCCGGGCTCTTCATCGAGGAAAAGCGCTTCGGACTGTCGACGCTGATTAACGCCTGGAGCGCCGGCAGGGCGATCGGCGCATCCTCTGGTGAAATCGGCACCGAAGTCGACATGCGCGCGGTCACGACGGGCGTTCTCCAGCGCTACGGCTTCGACGAGCCGGACCGGGAGCTGAGCGCCGACGAACTGGTCGAGATCTGCTATCACGCGATCGAGGACGAGGATCGCTGGACGGAAGTCCTTTACCGCCTCACCTTCGCGCTCTCCGCCGATGGCGATTTTTCCGACAAGCATCTGGAAGCGCTGCTTCTCGCGCTGATCCCCCATCTCGACCGGTCCTACCGCCTCAGCCGGCAATTGCTCCAGTCGGCAGCGCTCGGCGCGATCCTCGAAAACGTCATCGACCGGCTGGGGATCGGCACTGCGGTCGTCGCCGCCGACTTCACGATCTCCTACGCCAACACCCCCTTTACCCAGACACTGGCCCGCCTGATCGACGAGCCGGCCCATGGGGGTTCTTCGGATCTTCCCGATCTGTCGCGTCGGTTGCAGGCCATCGTGCGCGAGGAGAACCGGCAGCAGCTCTCCCGTGCTCACGGGGAAGGCTTTCTCTATCTCGGCACGCAGGCGATCGGCTTTCACTTCCGTCCCCGCGCGCTCGCGCAATCGGCACTGAAGCGGGGCGGGCCGACCGGCGTCGTCATCCTGCGCGACATCGACCGCCCGACCGACACCAATGCCGCGCTGCAGCTGGAACTGCTGCAATTCGCCTATGGCCTGACGGCCAAGGAGGCGGAGGTGGCCGTCGGTGTCGTCAGCGGCAAGTCGCCGGACCTGATCGCCGAAGAACTCGGCATCACCATCAACACGATGCGCACGCACCTCAGACGGATTTTCGAGAAGACCGAGGTCCATGGCCAGACGGAGCTCGCCGCCCGCCTGCTGCGCGGGCCCATGGGGCTGATCGCCTGATATGTATTGGACTTAAATCGTGCCGGCTGATCTTTCGTCCAGTTTTGCCGTTGTCGCCCTGCTGCTCCTTCCCCTGTTGCTGGCTGCGATCACCCGGCCCTCGAAACCGGGGAACCGGGCGGCGGAATTCGCCCTCAACGCCGGGCGCAACGGACCGCTCGCGACCTTTGCCGGCGCCGTGAGCGGCAATATCGGCATCGGCAGTTTCGTCGCGCTGTTTCTCTTCACAGGGCAAAGCCCCGTGCTCGGCTTTTCGATCGCACTTGCCTATTCGCTGGGGCTTGTCCTCTGCGCCGCCCTCGCCGGCACCATCCGCAAGGTGGCGGGCGAACGCGGCACCGTCGGGCTGATCGATCTCGTCGCGATGACCGAGGGGCGCATCGGGCGCCGGATCGTGTTTGCCTGCTTTGCTTTCGTCTTCGTCCTCAGATCAGCGATCCAGCTTGCCGCCCTCGGGCTTCTGACAGCGCCCTATCTCGGCGTCGAAACCGCCCTTGCCGTCACCGCCTCGGGGCTCCTGATCGCGGTCTATCTCCTCGTCGGCGGCTATCGCGCGGCGGTCGAGACCGACATCGTGCAGGCCGGCGTCATCCTTGTCGCCATGGTGGTCTGCATGGCGGGACTATCCGGCCTGGACGCGCCGGATCGTCCCTTCTTCACCTTCGGCGAATATCGCCCCGCGCTGCTCGCCGGGGTCTGGCTGTTCATTCCCTGGAGTGCGGTCCTTGCCGTCGACAACTGGCAACGCATCACGCTCGCCCGCTCGGACGGCGTTGCGCAGGTGAGTTATCTCGCCGCCGCGCTGGTCTGTGGCCTGCTCTTCTGGGGCATGGCCTATGCCGGCTATGCCTCGCCTCCAGGAGCGGAGGTCTTCGAGACCTATGCGCGGCTTGCCCCCGAGGCGATGCCCTGGATCGCGACGGTGATGTTCGTCGCCTGCATCATGTCCTCCATCGACACGTTCATCATGGCGCTCGTGGTCGGCGGCAATCGCGATGCCGCCATTGGCGCGATGCGGATCATGATCCTCGTCCTGACCGGCCTTGCGACGGTTGCCGCGATCCTCTTCGGCGATCTCCTGTCGACCGTCGTCGCCGCCTTCAACAGCCTCGCGGTCTTCCTTCCGGCGGCGCTTGGCGCGCTCTTCCTCAGCGCGCCGGGCCGCTTCGCCGCACCGATCTCGATGAGCCTCGGGCTTATCGCGGCGATCGCCTTCACCTTCGTCGACGTGAACTCCGCATCCCTTGTCGGCTTTTGCCTTGCCGCCCTCAGCTACGGTCTCGTCAGCCAGCTTCCGCGCAAGATCTGATCCGCGACCCTGCAGCACACCCATGTCATACCGCCGGACGAGTGAATTGCCCCGTTGCGTCAATCTACGCCCGCCAAACGGCTTGTCTGATGATCTTTTCGACGTGAACGGCGATGATGGTTCCGCTTGGTGGAGGGTGGCCACCCTCCACCAAGCGGCGAGAAACGGACCGATAAAACGTTGGCCGAAAGGGCCGTGCCTGAGTGTGGTCGTCCTCGTCTTTCTCGAAGTCCTGAACGGATAGACCGTTGCCGAACCCTCCGAAAGTGCCCGTCCATGCGGGCCGGAATGGCCGACGACGCAGGCGTGGGGCACATAGGCATCTCCAACGCGCATCAGCGGCCGACCGTTGACGAAAACATTCGGGCTCCCACCGATGGCAGGCGTGGGCGGGAAGTGACATCCGTGACCGGAGCCGATGTCTCCCTTGCGATGGGCTGGCGGCATCTCTGAATCTCGTCTTCGGCTGACGGCGCGCGCAAACTGCGCACCCTGTTTCTTCATGCACTATAGAGTGCATATCCACAACCAAAAGAGAGATGAGAATTATCGCCCGATCATCCGGTTACCCGTGCCAGGAGCGGTATGCGCTCACATCAAGGAAAACCGAAACCTCGCAACCAACCGCGCTCAGCCCGGTCTTACCGCGCCAGAAGCAGGGTCACCCATTCACCCATGGTCAAGGTGCGGCGGTGGTAGAGGCCCTGATTGGAAAAGGCAGCGAGCACCGAACGGCGCTGGTGGGTGAGGATGCCCGACAGGATGATCCGCCCGCCGGGGGCGAGATGCCGCCTAAAATCCGGCGCCATCGCCTTCAACGGGCCGGCGAGCACGTTGGCGACGATCAGGTCGAAGGGGTGCCATTCGGCGACCACGGGTGAGCGGAAGCCTGTCGAGACCACCGTCGTCACACTGTTTGAGACGCCGTTCGCCTTCACGTTCTCACGGGCGACATCGACGGCCACGGGATCGATATCCGTCGCGAGAACCGGCAGGCGTCCGAGCTTTGCCGCGCCGATCGCAAGAACCGCACTGCCCGTGCCGAGATCGAGCACGGACTTCGGGCGCTTGCGCCGGATTTCTTCGCCGATCAGCGTCAGGCATCCCGCCGTCGTGCCGTGATGGCCGGTGCCGAAGGCCATGCCCGCCTCGATCTCGATGGCGATGTCGTTGGGTTTCACCTTGTCCCGGTCGTGGCGGCCATGGACCAGGAAACGCCCCGCGCGCACCGGTTTCAGCCCGGCCAGCACCTCGGCCATCCAGTCCTTCTCGGGAAGCTCCTCGCGCCCGACCCGATCCAAGGCGATGCCGAGGACCTCGGCGAATTCCTGCGCACGGTCCTCGCCCTCTTCCACATCGAGATAGGCGGCCGCCTCGAAGATGGCTTTGGCCTCGTCGATTTCGGTGAGCCCAAGCGGGGCACCCTCGTCCTCGAAAGCAGTCTCGAGCGCTGCGTACCAGTGCTCGGCCTCGATCTTCGGACCTTGCGCAAAATAGCGGATCTGCACGGGTTTCAGGCCTTGTTCGTCATGATTTCGGAGGTCTGGCGGGCGCGTTCCTCGCGCCGCTCCTTCTCGTGCGGCTCCGTCGCCTTCTCGATCTTCTCGCGGTTGCGATCCTGCCGCGGCGGCGTGAAGGAGATCAGGCGGTCGCCTGTCACCGGATCGCCGGCCCCTTCGACGGTCGCGAAGATGATGGCGCCCGATGGCTTGATCCAGAGAATGACCTGCGTCTCCGGCGGCCGCTCTTCGTGGAAGTCGTCATAGTCGAATTCCTCGGTCAGGCGAGTGGACTGAAACACCCAGCCATTGTCCACCATCTCGACCAGTTCGTTATAGGTCTTGCCGGGCTGGAACAACGGCAGGCCGCCGATGGTGAAGTTCATGGAACGGCGCTCGGAATTGCCGTTGCGGCCGATCTGGAAGACTGCCGAGCGGCCGATTTCCGGCGCGAAATCGGTGGTGATCAGGGCATTGTAGGCGTCGTTGTCGGTCGCCGCGATCATATGGTCGAAGCGCGCCAGATTGAGGTTGTGGTGAGCGGCCTCGGACAGGATCTCGCCGTACCAGGTCTCGATCTCGGCATAGCGGGCTTCGGAGATGTGCGACCAGTTGGAGTCGGCGATCAATGTCGGCACTTCGTCGGTCTTCAACCGCTGGGCGAGCGCGATGGTGAAGGGCGAGGCGCCGACGAGAAGGATGCCGGGGCGCATGGCCGCCTTCAGACCCAGAAGCCGCGAGAGCGGCCCCAGCGTGAAGCCGTGCAGGAAGATCGTGACGGCGACGACCGCGAAGGTGTAGGCGATCATCGCCTGTCCGTCTGCAACGCCCATATCGGTCAGCGTCGCACCGAACAGGCCGGCGACGGCCACGGCGACGATACCGCGCGGCGCGATCCAGCTGACGAGAACCCGTTCCTTCCAGTCGAGCCCCGTACCCATGGTCGCAAGACCGATCGCGATCGGACGGACGCAGGCGAGGACGACGACGATGAAGGCGAGCGCCTCCCACTGCAGGCTGTAAAGGGTCTCCATCTGGAGCGATGCGGTGAGCGCGATGAAGAGGCCCGAAACGAGGAGGATGGTGATCGTCTCCTTGAAGCGCCGCAACTCGTTGAGTGAGGAGATCTTGGCGTTCGCCATGGTGATGCCCATGACCGTGACGGTGAGAAGACCGGCCTCTTCCAGCACCATGTTGGTGAGCGCGTTCATGGCGACGACGGCCGCAAACAGGATCGGCGCCTTGAGGTATTCCGGCGAATGGCCACGGGTGAAAAGCCAGCCAAGCGCCTTGCCCGCGGCGATGCCGCCACCGATCGCAAGGACGAGCGCCATGACGATCGCGAAGGCGAGGCTTTCCGCCTGATGGCTGCCGTGAAGCACGAGATAGGCTTCGAAGGCGATGACCGCGAAGAGCGCGCCGACCGGATCGTTGACGATCGCTTCCCATCTGAGGATCGAGGCGGGCCGTGCCTTCAGCTTGGCATTGCGCAAGAGGGGCATGATGACCGTCGGCCCGGTGACGACCAGAAGCGCGCCGAGAACCACCGATGTCGGCCAGGACAGCGCCCCGACATAGTGGGCGGCGAGCGCCGTCATGAACCAGACCAGGGGACCTGAGAACATGACGATGCGGCGGACCGCCTTGGACGTCTCCTTGATCTCGCGAAAGTTGAGCGTCAGCCCGCCTTCGAAGAGGATGATCGCGACGGCCGTCGAGACGAGCGGCGTATAGAGATCGCCGAAATCTTGGGCCGGATTGATGAGCCCGGTGAACGGGCCGAAGACGAGCCCGACTGCCAGCAAAAGAACGATCGCCGGAAGCTGAAGCTTCCAGGCGACCCATTGAGCAGCAATACCGGCAAAGCCGATCAGCGCGAGTTGGAAAGCGAGATCGCTCATTCAGGTCCGATCCGGAAGTAAACAAGGCTTTTAGAATAGTTCATGGCGCGGCACAGGAAAGACCACGCGTCACCGCGACGTCTCGAATCCCTGCACGATCAGCCATGACAACGCAACTGCAGCACGAGAGACGCTGAGGCCTGCGGAGCCTTGAAACCATCGGGTTGACAGGGGGCGCCAGCCGCCCGGGCGATGTCCGAGCGCTTCATGTGGCCGCAAGCATGGGAGGTGAGCGCCTCCCACCATGCAGGGCCTTGCGGGAAGCGGAAATCAGACGCCGGACAGCTTTTCGAGTTTGCCGCGCGCCATGTCGGCATCCTCGCCATAGCCGATCGTGCCCGCAAGCCGCCCATCCGCATCGATGAGGAAGGTCGTCGCGGTGTGGTTCATGTTGTAGTTCGCGCCATCACCGTCCTTTTCCGCGATCACGCCCCACCCCTTGAGCATTTGCGCAATCTTCTGAGGCTCGCCGGTGATCGCCAGAACGTCGTCGCTCAGGGATTCGACGTAGTTCTTCAGCGTCTCCGGCCGGTCGCGCTCGGGATCGACCGTTACGAAGACGATCTGGAACGGCTTGCCGCCCTCCGACGCGATCTCCTTCTGGAACCCGGAGAGTTCGTATAGGGTCGTCGGGCAGACTTCGGGGCAATGGGTGAAGCCGAAGAAGACGGCGGAAGGACGGCCGCGCAGGGCCTGTTCGGTGACCGGATCACCGTTCTGATCGACCAGCTGGAAAGGCGAGCCATAGGGCTCGTTCGTGATCATGGTCCGGTTCGTGTCGTGCATCGTCCAGAAGACGGCGAGCGTCGCTCCGGCAAGCAAGGCAGCCGCGACCCAGAGCGCAATTCGAAATGTCTTCATGATATCCCTTGTCCAGACCAGTCGCGATCGCGCGGCGAAAGGACTAGAAGCAGAGCGCCCAGCCTTCGGCGACCGCGTTCAGAAAGATCGCTTCGCCATAGGTGAGCCATCCGGCAACGCCGCCGAACGAAACGACCGCCACGAACGCGACCATGAGCGCAAGACCCATCCGCACGATCCACGGTGAGAGCCTGCCAGCCTCGCCATTTCCAGCAGAATTGGTCATCCCTCTCCCGGATCGCAAACCCTGCGGCCCATCGCTTTCGCGGCCGCATCTCAAGCCCTTCGGTTAGCACCATGCCCGCCTATGATCCAGAGCAGCACCCTTCACATCTGGCGCTTCGGTTTCGTGACCCGGCCCCGAAAACCCATCAAAGCGCGACGATAAAAAGCTGCGAGATCGGCGACTATGCCGATATCGGGCCGCGCGTGACGCTTCGGGAGGTCGCCGTGGGCGCGTTTTCCTATTTCGAAACGGGCGCCGAAGCGTCCTATGCCACCATCGGCAAGTTCTGCTCCATCGCGCCGAATGTACGGATCAACGCCCTTCATCATCCAATGGACCGGGTGACGACCCACAAGATCGCCTATCGGCCGAACGAGTATTTCCGCTGGCGCCCGGTGGATCAGGCGTTTCTGGAAGAACGCCGTGCAAAGCGCGTGACGATCGGTCACGATGTCTGGATCGGCCAGAACGTCGTCATCATGCCCGGCGTCACGGTCGGCGATGGCGCCGTGATCGGCGCGAACGCGGTCGTGACGCGGAATGTCGCTCCATATACGGTCGTCGCCGGTGTGCCGGCAAAACCGCTTCGCAAGCGTTTTTCCGATAAGATCATCGCCCGGCTTGAAGCTCTCCAGTGGTGGGACTGGCCGGTCGAAACGCTGTTCGAGGCCGTGCCGGACATGGCCGAGCTTCCGCTGGAAGCCTTCCTCGACAAATGGGAGGGACTTCAGCCTTCTCTCGAAGTCGCCCGCCCCTCCACCAGCGCGAAATAGGCAAGTGCTGCCGCCGGCATGCCACCGCCGACCAGGCAGACCGCCGTCCAGCCGAAGCTTTCGAGGATCGGGCTCGCAAGGGCGGAGCCGAGCGCGCCGCCAAGGAAGAACGTCGTCATATAGACCGCGTTCAGCCGGTTGCGGATGCTCTCGTCCAGCTCGTAGATTTCCCGCTGGCCGAGAACGAGATTGGCCTGCACGCCAAGATCGATGACGATGCCGGCAAGAAGCAGCGGCCAGAACGTCGTCTCGCCGAACCAGGCGAGGACGAAGGCGATGATCGCCAGCGAGATCGCGATGGTCGTGCCGGTGCGCACATGGCCGCGATCGGCAAGACGGCCCGCGACGGGCGCTGCGAAGACACCGAACACCCCGGCAAGCGTGAAGAGCGCGACCTCCGTGGACGAGAAATTGAACGGCGCGCGAAAGAGGATGATGGGCGCTGCGGTCCAGAACACCGAGAACGACGCGAACATCGCGGCATGGTAGAGACCGCGCCGCCTCAGCACCGGCTCCTTCACGAAGAGCCGGCCGAGAGACCCGATGAGCTCGCCATAGCCCTTGCCGGCCGGCGGCTGGCGATGGGGGATGACGAAGACGCCGATGGCGAGAACGATTGCGACGGCAACGCCGGAAAGGCCGAAGACACCGCGCCAGCCCACATATTCGGCAAGGAAGCTCGCGATAGGTCGCGCGAGAAGAATGCCGCCGAGAAGGCCTGTCATGACATTGCCGACGACAGCGCCGCGCTGGCTGGCGGGCGCGAGATTGGCCGCCAGCGGCACGATCATCTGCGCCGCGACCGAGGTGAGGCCGACGAGAAGCGTCATCGCAAAAAGCGCCGCAAGACCCGGCAAAAGGGCGAGACCCGCCAGACTCACGAGATTGAGCCCCATGGTGGCCATGATCAGCTTGCGGTTTTCGAGAATATCGCCGAGCGGCACCAGAAGGATGAGCCCGATCGCATAGCCGGCCTGAGAGGCGGTCACGATGAAGCTTTCGAGGGCGACGGGTAGTCCGGTATCGGCCCCGATCAGCGCAACCAGCGGCTGGGCATAGTAGAGGTTCGCCGCCAGCGCCCCGCAGGCGAAGGCAAAAAGCGTCGTCAGCAGCGTGCCGATGCCGCGCGGTTCGTCGGCCGACCTGTTCGTCGCGGTTTCGCTTGGCGCGCTCATACGGTCCAGTCCCGTCAATGTCTTATTGGGTGCGGCACCTTTCGGGGATGCCTTGCTCGACAGAGCGAGAAATAGGCTCTTTCGCGCATGCGAAAACCTGACCGTTCGACGAATGGATCGTTCCCGTCGCGGCGACGATCATCGTAGCGGACCCCGCGAGCCGAGCCATTCGGAAGCGCGATCGATCCATTCCAAGATTTGATTGGCATTCGGGCGACGAAGGGGCTCTGACAGGACCCAACACGCAACCGATGGATGTTTGCCCATGGCCTTCGACATACGCCCGCTCACGCTGGACGACGAGCCCGAATGGCGCGCGCTCTGGACAGGCTATCTCACCTTCTACGAGACGACGCTTGCGGACGACGTTTACCGGTCGAGTTTCGCGCGGATGCTGTCGGGAGCGGCTGGCGAATTTCGCGGGCTCGTCGCCGCCCGTGACGGAAAGCTCGTCGGCCTCACCCATTATCTCTTTCATCGCCACGGCTGGCGGATCGAGGATGTCTGCTATCTTCAGGATCTCTGGGTCGAGCCCGATCATCGCGGACGCGGCATTGCGCGGGCGCTTATCGAGGCGGTCTATGGGGCGGCCGATGCCCATGGCTGCGGCAAGGTCTACTGGATGACAGAGGAGACCAACACGACCGCCCGCCTGCTCTACGACCGGATCGCGACGAAAAGCGGCTTCATCGAATACAAGCGCTGAGCATAATCTCGCCGGATCGTTCGGCAGCAGGAACCGTCACCAACCGCCCAATCTCGCCGCCCGACTGCAGGAGCCCCGCCGATGCCCACCCTTCCCATCTATCAGGTCGATGCCTTCACGAGCGATCTCTTCGCCGGCAATCCGGCCGCCGTCGTACCGCTCACCGAATGGCTGCCCGACGAGATGCTGAGAAAGATCGCGGCGGAGAACAATCTCGCCGAGACGGCCTACGTCCTGCCGGCTGGCGAAGACCGCTGGGAGCTCAGATGGTTCACGCCGGCGATCGAGGTGCCGCTCTGCGGTCATGCGACGCTCGCAACCGCCTTCGTCCTCACCGAATGCCTCGGCGTGACGGCCGAAACGCTCACCTTCGTCACCCGCCATTCGGGCGAGCTGACGGTGACGCGGGCGGAGGATGGCCGCTTCATCATGCGCTTTCCGCCACGCAGCCTCGAGCCCCACGAGGCCCATGACGAGCTTTCCGCCGCCCTCGGCAAGGCGCCGAAGAAGCTTTTCTTCACGAAGGTCGCGGGCGAGACCTCGTTTCTTGCCGTCTATGACACGGCCAGCGACATCCTCGATCTCGATCCCGATATCCGCGCCATCGCGGCCGTGCGCTCGCGCAACGTGGTCGCGACCGCGCCGGGCAGCGATGTCATCGTCACGGCGAAGGGCGACAGTGTCGATTTCGTCAGCCGCATGTTCGCTCCGAATGCCGGCATCGACGAGGACCCGGTCACCGGCTCGGCCCATTGCCTCCTCGCCCCTTTCTGGGCCGAACGCCTCGGGAAGACGAAACTCACCGCAAGGCAGGTTTCAAAACGCGGCGGCGATCTCTGGTGCGAGGTGGACGGCGACACGGTCGTCGTCTCTGGCTACGGGGTTCTTTATCTGGAGGGGCGCATTCACGTGCCTGATTGAGGCGGAACGGCCCGCTGCTTTCTTTTCGATGCGGGTGAACCCCACACGCTTGCGCTTTTCCTCCCGCTCCGCCAAAGCCCGTCCATGCCCATCGACATCCTTCTTCTTCTCGTCGCGGCCGCGTTTCTGGCCGGTTATATCGATGCCGTCGCCGGCGGTGGCGGGCTGGTTACCATCCCCGCCCTGCTTCTGTCCGGCATGGACCCGCTCACCGCGCTCGGCACCAACAAGGTGCAGGGCATTTTCGGATCGGGCTCGGCGACCATCGCCTATGCGGCCAAGGGGCATGTGAACCTCAAGACCCAGTGGCCGGCGGCGCTCGCAGCGGCCGGGGGCTCTGTCGTGGGGGCACTCGCGGCCTTCGTCGTGCCGACGGATGTCCTCGAAATCGGCCTTCCGTTTCTCTTGATCGCCGTAGCGCTCTTTTTTGCCTTCAGGCCCGGCCTCAATGATCTCGACCGGGAACGGCGGATCTCGCCCGCTCTCTTCACCGGCTTTGCCGTGCCGTTGATCGGGGCCTATGACGGGCTGTTCGGCCCCGGTACCGGCTCTTTCTTCATGATCGCCTTCGTCACGCTTGCCGGCTACGGCGTCCTCAAGGCGACGGCGCACACCAAGCTGTTGAATTTCTCTTCCAATCTCGGCTCGCTGGCGATCTTCATTCTGGGTGGCGCGGTGATCTGGAGCGTCGGGCTCGCCATGGGCGTCGCGCAGTTTCTGGGCGCGCGGCTGGGCGCGGCGACCGCCATGCGCTTCGGCTCGAAGCTGATCCGCCCGCTTCTGGTCGTCACCTGTCTGGCGCTGGCGACGAAGCTGCTCATCGGCTAAGCCGCAAGGCATGACCAAGACACCCGCCATCATGCTGCAGGGCACGGGCTCGGATGTCGGCAAGTCCGTGCTGGTGGCGGGGCTCTGCCGGCTGTTTACCCGGCGCGGGCTGACCGTGCGGCCCTTCAAGCCGCAGAACATGTCGAACAACGCCGCCGTCGCGCGCATTCCCGGCACCGCCGAATTCGGCGAGATCGGCCGGGCGCAATGGGTTCAGGCGCTCGCCTGCCACACGCCGGCAACGACGTGGATGAACCCGGTGCTCCTGAAGCCCCAGTCCGAGACCGGCAGCCAGATCGTTCTGAACGGCCGGATGGCCGGCAGCGCCAGGGGGCGGGACTATCAGGCCCTGAAAGGCGAATTCCTGAAGACCGTGCTCGAAAGCTTCGAGGCCCTTTGCGACGACGCCGATCTCGTCATCGCCGAGGGTGCGGGCTCGCCGGCCGAGATCAATCTGCGCGCGAACGATATCGCCAATATGGGCTTTGCAACCGCCGCGAACGTGCCGGTGATCCTCACCGGCGATATCGACCGGGGCGGCGTCATCGCCTCCATCGTCGGCACCCATACGATCCTCGACGACAAGGACCGCGCGATGATCGCCGGCTTCCTCATCAACAAGTTCCGGGGCGACGTCTCGCTCTTCGATGACGGGCTCACGGCGATTACCGGGTTCACTGGCTGGCCCTCCCTTGGCGTAATACCCTTCCTTCCCGCCGCGAACCGCTTGCCGGCAGAAGATTCCGTCGCGCTCGAAAAGCTTAGCCAAAGGGAAAGCCGGCCGGGCGATCTCGTCGTCGCGGTCCCGCGTCTCGGCCGGATCGCCAATTTCGACGATTGCGATCCGCTGGCCCACGAGCGCGGCGTCTCGCTCATCTTCGTCGCGGCGGGCGAGCCGCTGCCCGAGAATGCCGATCTCATCCTCATTCCCGGCTCCAAATCGACGATCGCCGATCTCGAAGCCTTTCGCGCGAACGGATGGGACCGCGACCTTCGCCGTCATGTGGAGAAAGGCGGCCATGTGGTGGGGCTTTGCGGCGGCTATCAGATGCTGGGCAGAAGCGTCACCGATCCGGCGGGCATCGAGGGCCCGGCGGGAACATGCGAAGGTCTCGGCCTTCTCGATATCGAGACCGTGCTGTCGACGGACAAGACCGTGCGCGAAGGCTCAGCGACCATGTTCAGCGGCGAGGCGCTGGAAGGCTACGAAATTCATCTCGGCATAACGAGCGGTCCTGATTGCGCCCGCCCGGTCTGCCGCATCGGCGAGACGCCCGACGGGGCGACAAGCGCCGATGGAAGGGTCTTCGGCACCTATCTTCACGGCGTTTTCGCAAACGATGCCTTCCGGCGCGATCTTCTCGCACGGCTCGGACTCAAGGCCACTGGCGCAAGTTACCGGGCGGGCGTCGAGGCTGCCCTCGACGAGATCGCCGCCCGGTTGGAAGAGGTCGTCGATTGCAGCAGGCTGCTGGAGATCGCCCGGAGCCGGTAAGAGAGGCGGTCACGCGCAACGGGCACCGATCTCGAAATCAGCCAAATCCGCCGCTATCAGCCTGTCTCGGAAGCCGAACGGGTTTCGCGCTTCGCCGCAGGCTTTTGGGTTTGCGGGGCTTTTGAGGAAAGGCTAGAACGGATCTCATGAGCAATGTCGCCACAGGCCGGCCCGGCCGCTTCGCCATCCTCGCCAACCCGACGCGCTTTCTGGAGCTGTCGGGCAAGATCCTGCCATGGCTCTATGCGCTGGCCATCCTCGCGATTCTCGCGGGACTGACGCTCGGCTTCATGGCCCCGGAGGACTATCAGCAGGGCGCAACCGTGCGGATCATGTTCATCCATGTGCCGTTTGCCTGGCTCTGCATGATGATCTGGACGGTGATGGCCATATCGGCGCTCGGCACGCTGGTCTGGCGTCATCCTCTGGCCGATGTCTCGATCAAGGCGGCAGCGCCTATCGGCGCGGTGTTCACCGTGCTGGCCCTTCTCACCGGCTCCATCTGGGGCCGGCCCATGTGGGGCACTTGGTGGGTATGGGACGCGCGGCTCACCTCCGTCTTCGTGCTTCTGATCATGTATCTCGGCCTCATCGCGCTCACCCGCGCGCTGGACGAGCCCGGCAAGGCGGCAAAACCCGCCGCGATCCTCGTTCTCGTCGGCTGGGTGAATATCCCGATCATCAAGTTCTCGGTCGACTGGTGGAACACGCTGCATCAGCCGGCGAGCGTGATGCGGGTGGATGGCCCGGCAATGCCCGCCGAATTCCTGACGCCGCTTCTTCTTTCCGCGTTCGGGTTCACGCTGCTCTTCTTCGCCCTGCATCTCACGGCGATGCGCACGGAAATCCTGCGCCGCCGCGTCGAGGCCCTGTCCCGGCTCGCGGCCCGCAAGGCCGAACGGTCCAAGACGGAGACACCGGCATGAGCGACGGCTATACCGGCTTCATCCTCGCGGCCTATGGCTTTTCCGCGCTTGCGATCATCGGCCTCGGCGTCTGGATCGCCCTCGACTCCCAAGCCCAGAAGCGGGCGCTCGCCGATCTCGAAGCGCGCGGAATACGTCGGCGGTCCGATGCGAAACACGCAGCCTCGTCGAAAGGGGCCTGATCCGATGAGCGACCACGAAACCGAAACGCCCAAACCCAAAGGCTCGAAGCGCGGCTTTCTCGTCGCCCTGCCGCTTCTCCTTTTTGCGGGCCTTGCGGGGCTCTTCTTCTACGCGCTTCACCAGAACCAGCTCGGGCGCGACATCACGGAAATTCCCTCGGTCCTGATCGACAAGCCGGCTCCGAGAACGGTTCTTCCAGGCCTTGAAGACATGCGGACGGCGAGCGGCGAGCCGATCCCCGGCCTCGACATGAGCGCGCCCCACGACAAGCCCATGCTGGTCAACGTCTTCGCCTCATGGTGTGGCCCGTGCCGGCAGGAGCATCCGCTGTTGATGGAGCTTGCCAAGGACGACCGGCTCGACATCGTCGCGATCAACTACAAGGACAAGCCGGCCAATGCGCGCGGCTTCCTTGAAGCCCTCGGCAACCCGTATGACGCGATCGGCGTCGACCAGAAGGGCGCGGCGACGATAGACTGGGGCGTCTACGGCGTGCCGGAAAGCTTCCTCATCTCGACCGACGGCCGCATCGTCTACAAGCAGACCGGCCCGTTCTCCGAACGCACCTTCCGCGAGGAACTGATGCCGGCGCTGGAAAAGCTGCTGAAGGACAAGGGCACGGCACCGGCGGTGGGCTGATCCTTCGCCGGGCACTTGTCTCGTTCGGCCGTTAAATCCCCATCCTGTCGATCTGATGCGACCCCATGGTTTTCTTGTGCGCCAAGCTTGCTATAGAGCGCAGCAAAGACAACACGCCTTGAAAGAACACCGATGGCCCTTCCCCGAGACGTCAAAAAGGTCGTCCTCGCCTATTCCGGCGGGCTCGACACCTCCATCATCCTGAAATGGCTCCAGACCGAACTTGGCGCGGAAGTGGTGACCTTCACCGCCGATCTCGGCCAGGGCGAGGAACTGGGCCCCGCCCGCGAAAAGGCCGAACGGGCCGGCGTGAAGGACATCTATATCGAGGACGTGCGCGAGGAGTTCTGCCGCGACTTCGTGTTTCCGATGTTCCGCGCGAACGCCGTCTATGAGGGCACCTATCTTCTCGGCACCTCCATCGCCCGGCCGCTGATCTCCAAGCGTCTCGTGGAGATCGCAGCCGAGACCGGCGCAGATGCGATTGCCCATGGTGCGACCGGCAAGGGCAACGATCAGGTGCGCTTCGAGCTTTCGGCCTATGCGCTGAACCCGGACATCAAGGTCATCGCCCCCTGGCGCGACTGGGAATTCAAGTCGCGCACCGATCTCCTCGATTTTGCCGAGAAGAACC
This sequence comes from Fulvimarina fulva, assembly GCF_039652615.1. Taxonomy (NCBI): domain Bacteria; kingdom Pseudomonadati; phylum Pseudomonadota; class Alphaproteobacteria; order Hyphomicrobiales; family Aurantimonadaceae; genus Fulvimarina; species Fulvimarina fulva. The sequence continues at coordinate 25,956 of NZ_JBDJAC010000018.1, read as the reverse complement.
AGATCACGGTGACGAAGGACAAGCGCGGCGAGGCCCCGTTCTCGGTCGATGCGAACCTTCTGCACTCCTCCTCCGAAGGCAAGGTTCTGGAGGACCCGAACGAGGGCCCGCCGCCTTACGTCTTCATGCGTTCGGTCTCTCCCGAAGAAGCACCCGATACGCCGACGACCATCACCATCGGCTTCGAAAAGGGCGATCCGGTCTCGATCGACGGCAAGGCGATGAAGCCGCACGAGATCCTTGCGGCGCTCAACGATCTCGGCCGGGACAACGGCATCGGCCGTCTCGATCTCGTCGAGAACCGCTTCGTCGGCATGAAGTCGCGCGGCATCTACGAGACGCCGGGCGGCACGATCCTTCTTTCCGCCCATCGGGCAATCGAGTCGATCACCCTCGACCGCGGCGCGATGCACCTGAAGGACCAGCTCATGCCGCAATATGCCGAGCTGATCTATAACGGCTTCTGGTTCTCCCCCGAGCGCGAAATGCTCCAGGCAGCGATCGACCATTCCCAGAAGCATGTGGAAGGCACGGTCCGGCTGAAGCTCTACAAGGGCAATGTCATCGTCGAGGGCCGCGAGAGCGCGAAATCCCTCTACAACGACGCGCTCGTCACCTTCGAGGACGATCACGGCGCCTACGACCAGAAGGACGCCGCCGGCTTCATCAAGCTGAACGCCCTGCGCCTTCGCACCCTCGCCAAGCGCGACCGGTAAATGAAACGAGGAGCGAGGCGCCTCTGGTCGAAACGATCAGAGGCGCCTAGCACTCGCTCATTTCGAATTTTTCGATTAAGCCGCGCCGAAACAGGCTCAGGAGAATCGCCGGTGTCGCTGCTCGCACAATTCGAACGCTACCCCCTCACCTTCGGCCCGACGCCGATCGAACACCTGCCCCGCCTGACCGAGGCGCTCGGTGGCAAGGTCGAGATCTACGCCAAGCGCGAGGACTGCAATTCCGGCCTCGCGATGGGCGGCAACAAGCTGCGCAAGCTCGAATATATCGTGCCGGATGCCCTCGCTTCCGGCGCCGACACGCTGGTTTCGATCGGCGGCGTCCAGTCGAACCACACCCGCATGGTCGCGGCGACCGCCGCCAAGCTCGGGCTGAAATGCGTGGTAATCCAGGAAAAATGGGTGCCCCACCACGACGCGGTCTACGACCGGGTCGGCAATATCCTGATGACCCGCCTCATGGGCGCTGATTCGCGCCTCGTGGACGATGGCTTCGACATCGGCATCCGAAAGAGCTGGGAGGATGCGATCCGCTCGGTGGAGGAAGCCGGCGGCAAGCCCTATGCCATTCCCGCCGGGGCCTCGGTCCACAAGTTCGGCGCGCTCGGCTATGTCGGCTTTGCCGAAGAGGTCGCAGCGCAGGAAAAGGAGCTCGGCTTTACATTCGATTACATCGTCGTCTGCGTCGTCACCGGCTCCACCCAGGGCGGCATGATCGTCGGGTTCGCCGCACAGGACAGGGCCGATCGCGTCATCGGGATCGATGCGTCGGGTACGCTTGACCAGACCCGCGCGCAGGTGCGTTCCATCGTCGACAACACGGCCAAGCTGGTGGAGCTTGGCCGGGATGTCCGCGACGACGAGATCGTCATCAATCCGGATTACGCCTATCCGGCCTACGGCGTCCCCTCGGAGGAGACCAATGCCGCGATCCGTCTTGCGGCCCGAACCGAGGCGATGATGACCGATCCCGTCTATGAGGGAAAATCCATGCAGGGCATGATCGACCTTACGAAGAAGGGCTTCTTCCCGGAAGGCTCGAAGGTTCTCTACGCCCATCTCGGCGGTGCGCCTGCCCTCAACGGCTACAGCTCCTATTATAAGGATGGTTGATACGGCGATGGCCTGACAGGAACGCTGCAGGCCATCGCGTCATTCAACGAGGAAGGGAGGTCCTCTTTGTCTGAATATCCCATGAAACTCGTGGAAAGCCGTCTCTTGTGGCTCTCGCACTGGATGATCCATCACGCCAACCACGTTCGCCCGAAGGTGGACGGCATCAAGGTTGGTGGCCATCAGGCCTCGTCCGCCTCCATGGTCCAGATCATCACGGCGCTTTATTTCTCCGCGCTGAGGCCGGAAGACCGCGTGGCCGTGAAGCCCCATGCCTCGCCGGTCTTTCATGCCATGCAATATCTGATGGGCAATCAGAGCCGCGAGCAGCTGGAAGCCTTTCGCGGGCTCGGCGGCGCCCAGAGCTATCCGAGCCGGACGAAGGACAGGGACGACGTCGACTTCTCGACCGGTTCCGTCGGACTTGGGGTCGCGATCACGAGCTTCGCCTCGATCGTCCAGGACTATATTCAGGCCAAGACCTGGGGCGCGGATGTGCCGCTCGGCCGTATGGTGGCTCTCGTCGGCGATGCCGAACTCGACGAGGGCAATGTCTACGAGGCCCTGCAGGAGGGCTGGAAGAACGACCTGCGGAACTGCTGGTGGGTCATCGACTATAATCGCCAGTCTCTCGACGGGATCGTGCGCGAGGGTTTGTTCGAGCGGATCGAGAAGATGTTCGCCGTGTTCGGCTGGGAGGTCGTGCGCATCAAGCACGGCGCGCTCCAGCGGGCAGCCTTCGAGGAGCCAGGCGGGCAGAAGCTGCGCGACTGGATCGATGCCTGCTCCAACCAGGAATATTCCGCCCTCACCTTTCGGGGCGGCGCGGTCTGGCGCGAGCGGCTGATGAACGATCTCGGCGATCAGGGCGATGTCTCGGCGCTGATCGACCGGCGCAGCGACGACGAACTCGCCGACCTCATGGAAAATCTCGGCGGCAACTGCACCGCGACTATGGCCGAAACCTTCGCCTCGATCGATCACGATCGCCCCACATGCTTCCTCGCCTATACGATCAAGGGCTGGGGCACGCCGATCGCCGGTCACAAGGACAATCACGGCGGGCTGATGACGAAGGACCAGTTCGCCGAATGGCAGCGCTATATGGGCGTTGCCAAAGGCGAGGAATGGGAGCCTTACGCGACGATCGAGGATACCGAAGCCTTCAAGGCCTTTCTCGACGCGGTTCCGTTCTTCGCCAAGGGAACGCGGCGCTACAGGGCCGAGAAGATTTCCGTCCAGGCCGTCGCGCCGCCGAAGGACAAGACGATCTCCACCCAGGCGGCCTTCGGCAAGATCCTCGACACCCTCGCCAAGGGCGACAGCGATCTGGCCGCGCGCATCGTCACCACCTCGCCGGACGTCACCGGCACCACCAATCTCGGGCCGTGGGTGAACCGGCGCAAGCTCTTTGCCCGCAAGGATCAGCTCGACGCCTTTATCGAACACAAGATCCCGTCCACCGCGAAATGGGTGTTCGCGCCGGAAGGCCAGCATATCGAGCTCGGTATCGCCGAGATGAACCTTTTCCTGCTGCTGGCCGCCTCCGGGCTCTCGCACTCGCTCTTCGGCAAGCGTCTGATCCCGATCGGCACGCTCTACGATCCCTTCGTCAATCGCGGCCTCGATGCCCTGAACTACGCCTGTTATCAGGATGCCCGCTTCATCGTCGTCGGCACCCCGTCAGGCGTTACGCTCGCGCCCGAAGGCGGGGCGCACCAGTCGATCGGAACGCCGCTGATCGGCATGAGTCAGGATGGACTGTCGGCCTTCGAACCAGCCTTTGCCGACGAACTCGCGGTCATCCTCGAATGGGCGTTCGAATATCTCCAGCGCGATGGCGATGCCGTCCTCAACGAGCGCACATGGCTGCGCGACGAGACCGGCGGATCGGTCTATCTGCGCCTTACCACCAATCCCATCGAACAGATCGGCACGCGCGCCGACGACGCGTTCCGGCAGGGCGCGATCGACGGGGCCTATTGGCTGAAGACGCCGGGACCCAATTGCGAGATCGTCATCGCCTATCAGGGCGCGGTCGCGCCCGAAGCGATCAAGGCGGCGGGCATTCTTGGCGAAGGCCGGCGCGATATCGGCGTTCTCGCCGTCACCTCGGCGGACCGGCTGAATTCCGGCTGGCTCGCGGCCCAGCGCGCACGGTCTCGGGGCAACAGGCAGGCTCGCTCCCATATCGAAAGGCTCTTCGAGGCCCTACCCGCGAGCTGTCACCTCGTGACCGTGATCGACGGCCATCCGACGACGCTCTCCTGGCTTGGCGCGGTCGCCGGGCACCGCACTATCCCGCTCGGCGTCGAGCATTTCGGCCAGACCGGCACGATCGGCGATCTCTACGATCATTTCGGCATCGATGCCGCGACCATCGTCGACCGGGTGGAGGGGCTGACTGCGGGGCGGAAACTCTCCGAAAGCGTACGCGCGACCATCGGAAGCTGACACTTCAGATCAGACGACGGCAAGGAGGGCCGGAACCCCATGAATCTCTATACAAAGCTCAAGGCCCGGCAGGATGCGGGCAAGCCGATCCGTGTCGGCCTGATCGGCGCAGGCAAGTTCGGCTCGATGTTTCTCAGCCAGGTCCGGCACGTGCCCGGCATGCATCTCTACGTCATTGCCGATCTTTCGGCGGCCCGCGCGAAGGACGCGATGACCAATACCGGCTGGGACCTCGGTTCCGTTCTGGCCTCAAGCTTCGAGGATGCGCTTTCGACCGGCCGCACGATGATCACCGAGGACCCGGATGCGCTTATCAAGGCTTCCGGCCTCGATGTCATCATCGACGCGACGGGAAGCCCGGCAGCCGGTATTCACCATGCCCTGCTCGCGGCCGAGGAAGGCCGGCACATCGTCATGGTCAACGTGGAGGCCGACGTCCTCGCTGGGCCGTATCTCGTCAAAAAGTTCGACGAGGCGGGCCTCGTCTACTCCATGGCTTACGGCGACCAGCCGGCGCTCGTCTGCGAGATGATCGACTGGGCCCGCACCTGCGGCTTCAGGATCGTCGCGGCCGGCAAGGGCACGAAATATCTCCCCGAATACGCCGCCTCGACGCCGGACACGGTCTGGGACCATTACGGCCTGACGCCCGAGGAGGCGAAGGCCGGCGGCATGAACCCGCAGATGTTCAACTCCTTCCTCGACGGCACTAAATCGGCGCTGGAAATGGCCGCGATTTCCAACGCGGCCGATCTCCTCGCGCCCCGCGGTGGGCTGAAATTTCCGCCCGCCGGCACGCACGATCTCGCCAATGTGCTGAGGCCCGTCAGCGCCGGCGGAATGCTTGATGACGCCGGCATGGTCGAATGCGTGTCGAGCGTCGAGCGCGACGGCCGGCACGTCTTCGGCGATCTCAGATGGGGCGTCTACGTCACCTTTGAAGCGATGGACGAAGTCGGGCGCGGCGCGGACTATGTGCGCCGCTGCTTCCGGGAATATCAGGTCGTCACCGACACCTCGGGTCGCTATGCGACGCTCTTCCGGCCGTCCCATCTCATCGGGCTCGAACTGCCGGTTTCGGTCGCAAGCGCTGCCCTGCGCGGCGAGCCGACCGGACGGACCAACGCCCTCGTTTCCGATGTCGTGGCCGTTGCCAAGAAGCAGCTCAAACCCGGAGACAGGCTCGACGGCGAAGGCGGCTACACCGTCTGGGGCCGCATCGCCCGCGCAGAGGATTCGCTGCGCAACAATGGCCTGCCGATCGGTCTTGCCCATGGGATGACGCTGAAAAACGCCGCCCCTGAAGGCGCGATGCTGACCTGGGACGATGTCGAGGCCGGCGAGAGCCAGGCGATCACCGTGCGCCGGGCTATGGAAGACGCCGAGCGGGCGCGTCTTGGCCTTACCAGCCACTGACGCTCTCAGGCGACGGATCGAGCCTCCTGTGCAAAGCGCAGAACAATGCCCGAGGGATGGCGGAAATTCGCCGGTCGCGGGGTCGCTGCCGTGCGTTCGAGCGTGATCGCGCTGCGGTCCATGGCGAGCAATTGCTCGGTCAGAAGGGCAAGCTCGGCTTTTGCGAGTAGATGACCGGGGCAGCTGTGCTTGCCCTGGCCGAAGGTCAGGTCGAAGCCCGCGCTGCCGTGGGGCACCGGGCAGCCTGAATTGCTCTTGACCAGATCCACATGGACGATGTCGCCCTTTTCGAACGCGGTCTCGCCGATCACCGTATCGGCGCTGCAATAGCGCGTTGCAAGGCCGAGCGGCGGATCGCTGCGCAAGAGACCGAGATTGAAGGCCTCGACGCCGGCCTCCGTGCATTCGCGCACGAAGCGCTCGTGATCCTCGGCCCAGAGCATCAGGAGGCTCTTCATGGCCACCGTCGTCGTCTCGGACCCGGCGACGGCAAGAAGCGAGAGTTCGGCCTCGCGCTGTTTCGGCTCGAGGTCCGCGAAGAGACCGTCGGCCCGTGCAAAGAGCTCGCTTCGAAGATAGGCTTTGGCCTCGGCGACGCCCGGCCCCTTCACATTGGTTTCCAGATAGGCGATCGCAGGGCGCACCTTCGCGTGATGCTCCATCGGATCGATATCCTCACAGCCAAGAAGCAGGAGGATCACCCGGTTCGGCACATAGACGGCAAGGCGCATCAGGTCGTCATACGCCCTGGCATCGGCAAAGCCTTCCGCCATGCTCTGTTCGATGACGGAGCGATAGGCCTCCGACGTGAGCGCGCGCCGGGAAAAGTCCTGCAGCCAGTTTCGCTTGCGCGCGACATGACCCTTTCCCTCCACATCGAGCACCGTCGGCCCGAACAGCTGACGGGTCGCACGAAATGGATGATCGGTCCGAAACTGAGCACTTTTCAAGATTGCGACGCTTTCATCGAAGCCGTCGACGAAGATGGGATCGCGGCGATCAGCCATGGTCACTCCTTTTATTACGCTGCGTCATTTTATAGAATCCGTTGTTCGCGACATCGCTCAGTGTTGCGATCGGCGTGCCGGGGCATTCGAGCCATGCCGCAGGCAGCACGCGACACTACAACCTTGTCGCGAGCACCTCGTTGAAATTCCATGCTTTTCCGTTTCATATCGGAACAATTCACACCAATAACGCGATTTATTTCGATTTTCACGCGAAAAATTTTCAATCAACGCAATCTATGGTGTTGACTCCCAAACGACCGTTTTGTAGCAAAATGACCCAAGACAAGACGTCGCGAAGGGACTGATCGAAGCTCGCGAACCCACGAAAACCGGCCGATGGCCGGGCGCAGCTCTGCGCCCGGAGATAACAACGGGCGGCCAGGCCTCCTTATAAATCTCTTGAGTGAAGTAATTTTCGGAAAATTACTTCAACGGCAGCGCTTTGTCTGAAAGTCGTCAAACCAAGGACGTTCCCCATGCATGATTTGATCGCAACGATCGCATCCCTCAGCGACCAGCCGGCCCAGGCGATCGAGCCCGGCACCGAACTGATCGAGAGCGGCATCATCGACAGCATGAACATCGCCAAGCTGCTCGCCTATATCGAGGACCGGACCGGCCGCAGCATCCCGCTCGAGGAACTCGATCTCGATCAGATCAAGACGCCCGCCGCCATCATGGAGACCTATCTCACGCCGGAGACGGTCTGATGACGATGGGCCGGATGGCGATCGATGAGACCCGGGAAGCTGCTTTCGATGCGGCGCTCGCGGCACTTCCCTGTTTTGCGGGGGCAACGGATGAACGGTACGCCCCGCTTCTGCCGAAGGCGTTCGTTCTTGCGGGCAATTATCTGAAATCCTTCCCGCAGCACGGCTTCTCCCTGTCCAATACCATTCGCACGGATGAGGAATATCTCCTCTCTCCGACCTGCTGTTACCCGGTCTTCCACGGCAAGCGGGGCGCGCGTCTGCCGAAGAGGACGCTGGTCACCCACAAGAACCTCTGCTTTCGCTGCGAGGAGTATTACCGCGAGGGGACGCGGCAGATCGCCTTCATGATGCGCGAATACATTCTCTTCGCGCCGACGGCCGAGGAGGCGTCCGACTGGACGACCCGCGTCAAGGAAGAGGTTTCGGGTCTTCTGAGAGGCATGGGTCTTTCCGTCGATGTGGAGGCGGCGACCGACCCCTTCTTCAATGCGCAGGATTACAAGCAGAAATTCCAGGAAGACCAGAACCTCAAATCCGAGTTCGTGATTGGCGGCATCGCCGTCGGGTCGGTCAACCTGCATCTGCGCGCTTTCTCTAAGGCCTGCGATATCCGCACCGAGGCGAACGAGCCGCTGTATTCGGCCTGTTTCGGGCTCGGCTACGACCGGCTCGCCCATCAGCTTTCCCTCGCATCAGCGCCCAAGCCGCAGAGCGCACCCGCAAAGGAGCCGAGCTATGTATGACGCCAACTATCTCGCCGCGCGCCTTGCGTCCGGCTCGGCCGAGAACCGCGACAGCGCCTTTCTCGTTCTGCCCGAAAAGGGCGAGCAGATCTCCTATCAGCAATTCTTTGCCGATGCCGAGCGGATCGCGCGGGTGCTTTCAAACGAAGGTCTTACCGTCGGCGACAGTGTTCTCGTCTACGCGCCGAAATCGGCTGTGTCGCTGGAACTCTATTTCGGCTGCCTGATCGCAGGCTTCGTCTATGTGCCGATCAATCCCGGCCTGCCGATCGACGATATGTCCTATTTTCTCGCCGATGTGACGCCGAAGGCGATCGTGTGCGGCTCATCAGATCTCGAACAAATGACGCGGGAAGCGGAAGCCTTCGGCGCTGCCATCTTCACCCTCGACGGCGATGAGACGGGAACGCTTGTCGATGCGCGCGACGAGGCGGAACCCGGCTATGAAGCCGCCGACCGCGAGGATTCTGATATCGCAGCGATCCTCTACACCTCCGGCACGACCGGCAAGCCGAAGGGCGCGGTCCATACCCACTATTCGCTTTGGTCGAATGCCGAAGCACTGGTCGCCTCCTGGAAGTTCACCCGCGAGGACGTGCTGATCCATGCCCTGCCGATCTTTCATCTCCACGGCCTCTTCACCGCCACCAATGTCATCCTTGCAAGCGGCGGTTCCTGCCGCTTCCTGCCACGGTTCGATGCGGACGCGGTCCTCAAGGAGATGCCGGTCTCGACGGCGCTGATGGGCGTGCCCCCCTTCTACATGCAGCTTCTCGAAAGAGCCGCGCTCGAAGAGGCGGCAAAGTCCATGCGCGTCTTTATCTCGGGCTCTGCCCCCATGCTGCCCCAGACCCACCGCGCCTGGCGCGAGCGGACGGGCAAGACGATCATCGAGCGCTACGGCATGACCGAATGCAGCATGATCGCCTCCAACCCCTATGACGGCGAGCGCAAGCCCAACACGGTCGGCTTCCCGCTGCCGGGCGTCACCGTGCGGATCACCGATGTGAAGACCGGCAAGACCGTGCCCGCCGGCGGCGTCGGCATGATCGAGATCAAGGGACCGAACCTCTTTCGCGAATACTGGAACAAGCCGGACAAGACCGCCGAGGATCATACGTCCGACGGCTTCTTCATCTCCGGCGATTTCGGCCGCAGCGACGCGGAGGGCTATCTCAGCGTCCTCTGCCGGGTGAAGGATGCCGTCTTTACCGACAGCGGCACGGTGCTTCCCAAGGAAGTGGAGGAGCTGATCGACGAAGATCCGGCGGTCGCCGAGAGCGCGGTCATCAGCGTGCCCGCAGGGAACGGCTCCGCCGCGCCCGTCGCGATCCTCGTCGCAAAGCCCGGCGCACGGATCGATGTGTCCGCGATCGAGACGTCCATCGCCGGACGGCTCGAAGCCTTCAAGCAACCGGCCCGCTACATCGAGATCGACACCATGCCGCGCAATGCCATGGGCAAGGTTCAGAAGGCCGTGCTGCGCGAAACCTTCGCCAGCGCCCTCGAACCTGTGCGGGTGGAGATCGGCGAAGATGCCTGAAACGGCCGCGATCGACGATTTCGAGGCGGTCGGCCCTTGCGAGGAGGGCCCGGGTGCCGGCCTGACGCTTCTGGCGCTCAAAGCGGGCCGGATCGGGTTTCCCAACTATGCCTATGTCGTCGCCGACATGGCGTCTGGCGAAGCCATTGTGATCGATCCGGGCTGGGAGGCGGCATATCTCTGCGACAGGCTCGCAGGGATGGGCCTTGCGCCGGTCGCCATCCTCCTCACCCACGGCCACCGCGACCATACGGAGGCAGCGCCGGCCATCGCGCGGGAGGCCGGCTGCCCGGTTTACATGGCGCGGGCAGATGCGGAGCATTTCCGGTTTGCCTGCAATGGGCTCATGGCGCTCGAGACGAGCCGGACCCTGCGCTTCGGCTCAATTTCCGTCGATGCGCTCGCAACGCCGGGCCATACGGCCGGTTCGCTCTCCTATAGGATCGGGACCTGCCTGTTCACCGGCGACACCCTCTTTTCCGAAGGCTGCGGTCTGGCGAACCCGCCGAACGGCGGCGGCGATGCCGGAGCCCTCTTCCAATCGCTTCAACACCTGCGCGAAACCCTCTCGCCAGGTTGCAGGGTCTATCCCGGTCATCGCTACCGCGCGGCGATCGGGCAGACATTCAGCACGCTCGAAACGAGCAACATCTATCTGCGCTTTCGCGAGCTGGGCGCCTTTGCCGCCTTTTGCGCGCGCCCCGCGCGGGCGAGAAACGCGCCGCCTTCGATCGGCAGTGTGCCGCTGATGGCGCCGGAGCTTGTACGTCTCACCGGGCCCGGCCGGCTGCGAGAGACCCCGCCCGATCTCCATCACGCCCCCGAAGTCGACCATCCTGCCCTCCGACGCGCCAGCTGACAGCGCTCGAAACGCCCTGATCCCCGGAATCGAGCGATCACGGCCACACGTCACGCTGCCCTTTACCGAAGGAAAACACCCATGATCCATATCACCCTTCACGAACCCTCCGGCGAGGTTCGCACCATCGAAGCCGAGCCGGGCATCAGCCTCATGGAAGTCGCCGTCCGAAACGGGATCGAGGGAATCGAGGCTTCCTGCGGCGGTGCCTGCTCCTGCGCCACCTGCATGGTCTATGTGGACGACGAATGGCGAGGAAACCTGCCGCCGCGCAGCGACATCGAGGAGGACATGCTCGAAATGGCGTTTCAGCCGGATGAAAATTCCCGCCTCGCCTGCCAGATTACACTTAGACCCGAGGACAACGGCCTCGTCGTTCGGGTGCCGCGAGAGCAGTGCTGATTCGCCGGCTGGGGAGGATGGCCGCTTCGGACCGGCAGGATTCGACGCGCGGCGGCTGAATTATCCAGCACCCGGTCGCATTTGAACCGTTTTCATTGCGGTTTGACTACCTAATTCAACCCCTGATAAGCAAAACCCAGCCTGCGCGTTGCTTGCGGGCCCATGAACCGTGCCATAAAAACAACCGATCGTTTACGGAGATCGGGCATGGTCAAGACATCACGCGAGCAAATCATTCTGGCATCGCGCGATCTGATACGGGAAAAAGGATACGCTGGCACGTCCATGAAGGACGTCGCCGACCGCGTCGGTCTGCTCAAGGGAAGCCTTTACGCCCACGTCAAGAACAAGGGCGAACTCGTCTCGGAGATTCTGGCCCTCACCTATGCCGAGATCTTCACGGACCTCGAAAACACAGGTGACTGGCGCAAGGATTTCGAACGCGCCCTCGAATGCCTCGTCGAGACGCTGACGGAAGGGCGTCGATGCGTCGGTTTCCAGCTCGCCTACAGCTATAGCGGCATGCCCTACGAACTGCGATCCGCGGTCCAGGCGTTCTTCGACGATATCAGCGCCTTCTTCATGCATTGCCTGACGCAGGGCCTCGACAAGGACATCGCCGAACGCTTCACCAGGGAATGCGTGATTCTCGTCGAGGGGGCGACGCTTTACCTCGTGCTGGAACGGGGGGACGCAGCGGTCCAGGCCGTGAAGACGTCCATTCTGGAACGGGCCGACGGGCTTGCCATGGATGTTCCCGACCCCGAAGCAAAACGCCTCCTCGATGAGATGATGGGCGACTGGCGCTGGGCGAGCGTTGCCGAAAAGAAGCTGGCCCTTCGCACAGTGGAAGCCGAACGGGAGCTTCTCTCGACACGGGCTGCGCTCGCCGGACAAATCGAGGCGGAGAGCTGTTTCCGCTGAACCGCTCGGCGCGCCCTACGGCGGTGCGGGCGGTCACGCATTGCAGGGACCTGGGGCGCTTTTGAGAAGCGGCGCTGGTCTCCCGCGGTCGTCTAAGCGAGAGTTTTCAGGAACTTCGCGCCGACGACTTTCATATAAAAGATAAATTCGCATCCATGAGTTGAGTCCGAACGACCGTTTGTTTACACTTTGCAGCAGTCCCACAGGCTGCAAAGGCTTCTTTCGGATGACGAGTCAGACTCAGAAAAGCGCCTACGATCCGGTTCCGGACAATGCGCTCGGCCATTCGGGCGAACTTAAGATGCGCGAGCGCTTTCCGAGCCGTTACCACTGGCACGAGGGCAATCTGCGGGCGATGATGCGCCCGGAGATCAGCGAGGCCCTTGCCCGCTTCATCGAAGACCTGCCCATGTTCTTCATCGCGACAGCGGATGCCGAGGGCCATTGCGATTCGAGCTTTCGGGGACAGGAATACGATGCCTCGGGCCAGCCGCTGCCGGCTGCTCGTGTCGTCGACCCCCACCACATCGTCTTCCCAGACTATTCCGGCAACGGGCTCTACAACAGCCTGGGCAATATCCTGGTGAACCCGCATATCGGCATGCTGTTCATCGATTTCGAAAATCAGCGCCGGGCCCGGGTGAACGGGCAGGCACGGATCGAGCGGGCCAGCGCCGAGGTCAAGACACTCTGGCCCCTCGCCCAGGCGGTCGTCGTCGTGACGGTGGAACAGGCCTATGGCAACTGCCAGGCTCGTATTCCGCGAATGCGCTATGTCTCTTCGGACTGAGTTATACCGGCGGACCTTTGAAACCATCGGTTTCATGGGCCGTCGGCAGCCCGAGCGGCGTTTGAGCCGTCTGCCGGGCGTGGATTGACCCAACGGGTCGGCTCTTTCGCCCGGCGGTATTACCTTACACAAGACGGAATTTTCGGACTGCAACGCGCGCCGGATGCTATCGCAGCGTTGGTTTTATTCATGATAAATTGAAGCTTCAGGCTTGGCTTTCTCTACGAAGCATGCACGATAAAGACTTGACGTCGTTGTGTATCGGGAGGGAACCGACAGTCTTCAATGGCAAGTAAGCGGCATGAGATCCCGGACCTGACCTATGCGACGCTTCCGGCACTCTATGACATGACATCCGTCGCGGATTGCTGGCAGGAGACTCTCGACGGCATCGTGGCCTCCATCGAGAGCGCGGCCGGTGCCCTCATATTCGGTATTTCCGGCTTTGATGACACCTATCAGCCAGATCGGATCTCAAGCTCATTTGCAGATCTGTTTCATCTTTCGTCGATATGGCTCGAACGCTTCCGCCATTACGAGGAAGAAGCGGAACGTACCCTGTTGGGGTTGGAAGACGGAGAGATCTGGACGGATACCAGTACTTGGAGCGAAGCAGAGCTTCGCGGACGAGACGACCAGGTGTTTCTCTTGGAACATTTTGGAACCCGCGTTCGCTACGCCGCGCCGCTGAGGGCTTCGGACGGCTGGCGCGCAGGGATTTTGGTGAATTGCGGTGAGAAAACCGAAGCGGTCGACCTGTCCGCGCGGTCCGTCATCGGCTTCCTGCAACCTCATCTTTCCGCCTCGCTTGGTCTGCGCCGCTTCGTCAACGGACTGATCGCCCGCTATCAGGCGGTGCTTGGCGTGCTCGACCATCTTTCCGTCGGCGTCATGCTGGCCAACCCCTCCGGAGAGATCGTTCTCGTCAACGAAGCGGCCAAGGCCACGATGGACCGGCACGGCGGAATCGGCCTCTGCGCGAGACGCCATATCCGCACGCGAGACGAGGGCCGGACGCGTCAGATCGAAAACGCCATCCTCTCGGCCTCAAGGGCCGCGCACCGGCTGGATCGCCCGGCCCATGAAATCCTGCTGAGCCCGCCCGTCGGCACAGGCGAGCCGCTCCTTCTCGAAATTTCGCCCATGCGTGACGGCGGCCGCGAGCTGGAGCGCGGCTTTGCCGGTGCCCTCGTCACCCTTATCGACCCGAATGACCCACCGAACGTCGATCCGGCTCACATCGCAGCGCTTTACGGGCTGTCGCCGGCCGAAACGGCGGTCGCGGGCCTCATCCTGAAGGGTCACACGGTTCCGGCGATCGCGGAGATCCGGGGCGTCTCTCCCCACACGGCGCGCACGCAGATCCGCACGATCTATCGCAAGACCGGCGCCGACGGACGCGGCGGCCTCGCGCTCAAGGCCGCGCATCTGAGACCGCCGGTCTTCTGATACGGCGTCCGGCTGATTCAGCCCGGCTCCGGTTCAAGACCCGCGCGCCGTCAAGACACGTCTTCACGGTCAGGTCGATAACCTCGGAACGAAAGCGGGCCGGACCACTGGCCCGACCGTCAAGAAACACGTTCTGACAGCCCTCGCGAGGTCTCCCGCGCAGGCTGTCATACCGCCGGACAAATGAAGTGACCGACAGGTCAATTCTCGTCCGACGATTGGCTCAGGCGCCGCTCGGGCTCCCGGCGGCCTTACGAAACCGTTGGTTTCGAGGGCCCCTCGGTATCAGCCGCGGCTATCGACCGGCTTGTATTCGCGCTGTTCGGCGCCGGTATAAAGCTGGCGCGGGCGACCGATGCGCTGCTTCGGGTCCTCGATCATTTCCTTCCACTGGGCAATCCAGCCGACGGTCCGCGCAACGGCAAAGAGCACCGTGAACATCGCGGTCGGGAAACCGAGGGCCTTCAGCGTGATGCCCGAATAGAAATCGACGTTCGGATAGAGCTTCTTGTCGATGAAATACTGATCGGTGAGCGCAATCCGCTCCAGTTCCATCGCCACTTCCAGAAGCGGATCATCGCGCACGCCGAGCTCGTCGAGTACTTCGTGGCAGGTCTTCTGCATGATCTTCGCGCGCGGATCGTAGTTCTTGTAGACCCGGTGCCCGAAGCCCATCAGGCGGAACGGATCGTCCTTGTCCTTGGCACGGGCGATGAATTCGGGGATGCGATCCTTGGTGCCGATCTCCATCAGCATGTTGAGAGCCGCTTCGTTCGCGCCGCCATGGGCCGGACCCCAGAGGCAGGCGACACCGGCCGCGATGCAGGCAAACGGGTTCGCACCCGAGGAGCCGGCGAGACGCACCGTCGAGGTCGAGGCGTTCTGCTCGTGGTCGGCATGGAGCGTGAAGATACGATCCATCGCCCGTGCGAGAACGGGGTTGATCTCGTAGGGCTCGCACGGCACCGCGAAGCACATATGCAGAAAGTTTTCCGCGTATTCGAGATCGTTGCGCGGATAAACGAAGGGCTGGCCGATGTGATATTTATAGGCCATCGCGGCGATCGTCGGCATTTTCGCGATCATGCGCAGCGATGCCACCATCCGCTGGTGCGGATCGGCGATATCGGTCGAATCGTGATAGAATGCGGACAGGGCGCCGACGCAGGCGACCATCACAGCCATCGGATGGGCATCGCGGCGGAAGCCGGTGAAGAACCGGTTCATCTGCTCATGCACCATGGTGTGGCGCGTCACCCGATAGACGAAGTCTTCCTTTTCGCGGGCGGTCGGCAGCTCGCCGTAAAGCAAGAGATAGCAAGCCTCGAGATAGTCGCCCTTCTCGGCCAGTTCGTCGATCGAATAGCCCCGGTGGAGAAGGATGCCGTTATCGCCATCGATATAGGTGATCTTCGATTCGCAGGACGCGGTCGAGGAAAAGCCGGGATCGAAGGTGAAAAGACCCGTATCCTTGTAAAGCTGGGTGACGTCGACGACGTCCGGGCCGATCGTTCCGCTCCGGCGCGGCAGCTCGGCCTCTTCAGATCCCATTGTGAACTTTGCGGATTGGTCCGTCATCTCTTTCCCCTTCCGTTCGCAACTGCGGTGCAATCTGAGGATTTTTAGTGCAATCCGGCGATTTTTGCAGCGCACAAGGTTTTAATGGCCTTGCGTACTTCATCCATGCGGACAGAACAAGTTAATCCATTGCACCGCGATATGATCCATGAGGCCGGATTGGCGACGCCCCTCATCATTTAGAATAAGGCGCTCTCATCCTTTGGGATATTGGTCCTTGAGGCGCGCCAGGGACTCCTCCCGGCCGAGAACCGCCAGAACGTCGAACACGCCGGGCGAGGTCGAACGCCCCGTCAGCGCCGCACGCAGGGGCTGCGCCGCCTTGCCGAGCTTCAGTCCCTTCTCCTCGGCAAAGGCCCGCACTTCGGCCTCCAGCGGCTCGACGGCCCAATCGGACACCCCTTCGAGGCGCGGCGTGATCTCGGCAATCGTCTCGCGTCCGCCATCCGCCAGGATCGCTTCGGCCTTCTCCTCAAGAGGAAGCGGACGCGCCGCAAAGAGATAGGTCGCGCTGTCGGCCAGCTCGACGAGGGTCTTGGCGCGGTCCTTGAGACCGGACATCGCCGCCAGAAGCTTGGCGCGGACGTCCGCGTCAGGGCCGGCCTTCAGAATATCGCCGTTCGGCAGGGCGTCGCGCTCGGCCATCAGCTGATCGGTCAGCGCCTCGTCGCCGGATTGCCGGATCCACCAGCCGTTGAGCGCTTCGAGCTTCTTGAAGTCGAACCGCGACGCACCCTTGTTGATGTCGGTCACATCGAACCAGGAGATCATGTCCTCGGTCGAGATGATCTCGTCGTCGCCATGGGCCCAGCCCAGCCGGACGAGATAGTTGCGCAGGGCCACCGGCAGATAGCCCATCGCGCGATAGGCTTCGATGCCGAGCGCGCCGTGCCGCTTGGAGAGTTTCGCCCCGTCCGCCCCGTGAATGAGCGGAATATGCGCCATCACCGGCACATCCCAGCCCATCGCCTTGTAGATCAGGGTTTGCCGCGCGCCGTTGGTGAGGTGATCGTCGCCGCGAATGATGTGGGTGACGCCCATGTCGTGATCGTCGACGACGACGGCGAGCATGTAGGTGGGCGAGCCGTCCGAGCGCAGGAGCACGAAATCGTCGAGCTCCTTGTTGTTGAATCGCACGCGTCCCTGCACCTGATCGTCGACGATCGTCTCGCCGTCGAGCGGTGCTTTCAGCCGGATCACCGGATCGACGCCGGCCGGGGCCTCTGAAGGATCGCGATCGCGCCAGCGCCCGTCATAGCGCGGTGCGCGCTTCTCGGCTTTCGCCTTCTCGCGCATCTCGGCGAGCTCTTCCTGGCTGGCATAGCACTTGTAGGCCTGCCCCTTGGCGAGCAGCTCCTCGGCGACCTGGCGATGGCGGTCGCCATTGGCAAACTGAGACACCGGCTCTTCGTCGGCCTCGAGGCCCATCCATTTCAGGCCCTCGATGATCGCGTCGACAGCCTCCGGCGTCGAGCGTTCGCGATCGGTGTCCTCGATCCGCAACAACATCTTGCCGCCCTTGGCGCGGGCGTAGAGCCAGTTGAACAGCGCTGTCCGGGCACCACCGATGTGAAGAAATCCGGTGGGCGAGGGCGCGAAACGAGTGACGACGCCGTCCGTCATGTTGTCTCCATTCATGTCAGATAACAAAACGCCCGATATTGCGGTCGCGTCTTTTCGGCGGGTGTGTACCATAGCCGGCCTGTGAAACAAGGAACGGACCGCCAGGAGTTGAGCGAACCGGCAGACGAGGACGTCACAAGAGGCTGGCTTGCTGGTCCCGAGACCCGTTCGTCCGGTGTCGGGAAGCGTCTCAAATGGCTTGCGATCATCAGGAACTTTAAAGCCGTTTCGGCGATCGGATCATGGATCGCCTCGCAATGGGAGCGCGAAAAGGCGTACCGGACGACGTTCCACCTGATCCCCGTCGCCATGGCAGCGGGTGCCGTTGCCGTGTTCGGCTTTCAGGCGGGCATCGCCCTGACCCTCCTTACGTCAGGTCTTCTGGCGCTCGCGATGGCCGCCAGACGCATCGGGGGCGCGACGAGCGGATCGACGCCGATCCTCCTCCTGTCGAGCTTCCTTGCCGGCCTTCTTCTGTCCCAGTTCGAACTCTGGCGTACCGATACGACTATCTTTTCCGGCGAAGCGACCGTCTTCGTGACCGGACGGGTCGTCAGCCATGAAATGGACGACCGGAACCGCTCCCGCTACCTCGTCGAGATCCAGTCGACGACACGGCCCGTCCTGTCCCGGCCGCCCGAACGCGCGCGGATCGTCGTCTCTGGCGATCACGACATCATGCGGCCGGGAACCCGTTACGAAGGGCTCGTGCGCCTTCGTCCACCCTCCGGGCCGGCGTTTCCGGGAAGCTACGACTTTGCCTTCGCGCCCTATTTCGAGGGTCTCGGCGCCTACGGCTTTTCCCTCGGCAGCCCGAAGCGGCAATCGGATCTGGGCACGGACGGGGCCGGACCTACACTCGCAGAGCGCCTTCAGACCGCCATCTCCGGCCTGCGCGGGCGGGTGACCGACCGCATCCGCTCTGTCATTCCCGGCCAGCCAGGCGCTGTCGCAGCGGCCCTGGTGACCGGTCAGCGGGGCGGCATCGACGAGGCGACCACCGAGGCCCTGCGCGCGACGGGGCTTGCGCACATTCTCGCCATCTCGGGTCTCCATGTCGCCCTTGTCGCCGGTTTCGCCATGGTGTCCATTCGCCGGTCCCTCGTCTTCGCAGGCGCGCTCGCCCTCGTCTGGCCGGTCAAGAAGATAGCCGCCATCGGCGCGATCTGCGTCTCGAGCTTCTATCTCGTCCTCTCGGGCTCCAGCGTCGCCACCGAGCGCGCCTATCTCATGCTTCTCGTCATGCTGATCGCGGTCCTCTTCGACCGACCGGCGATCACCATGCGCAATGTCTCGATCGCGGCGATCCTCATTTTGGGGTTCACGCCCCATGCCGTGATGACTGCGAGCTTCCAGATGAGCTTTGCCGCGACGATCGGTCTTGTCGGTGTCTATGGTGCCTACAGCCGATACCGGGGCCGGCGATCGGACAGGTTCGCGGACGGGCCCGCGCGCGCCCTCGTCGTCTTCTTCACCGGCACGGCGGCAACCGCGCTGATCGCCGGTCTTGCGACCGCGCCTTACGCAATCTTCCATTTCCAGCGCTTCGCACCCTTCGGGCTTGTCGCAAATCTTCTCGTGATGCCGCTCTTCGCCCTGTTGATCATGCCGATGGCGCTTCTCGGCGTCATCCTCATGCCCTTCGGCCTCGACCATCTTCCATTCGCGATCGTCGGCGCCGGGCTCGATCTCCTGATCGCGGTCGCCTCAGAGCTCAGTGCGCGCCTGCCGGACCAGAGCACCGGGCTTGTCCAGCCCGCCGCATTGATCGCGCTGACCCTCGCGCTACTTGCCTTCTGCCTTCCCGTGGGACGGCTCAGATGGCTCGCCGTACCGGTTCTCGCGATCGGTCTGGTGCTCGCGGCAGCGCGTGCCACCCCGCCCGAACTGTTGATCTTCGAGGATGGCAAGACCTTTGCCCTTCTGGAGGGCGGCTCGATCGCCTATTCGAAAGCACGACCCAACGGCTTCGTCTCCGAGCAATGGGACCGGGCCTACCTGACCGAGGGAACCCAGCGCGGCCTCATTCCCGGCCTCGAAGACTGCGAAACGAAGCTCTGCCAGTTCACGACACGCAGCGGGATCACCATTGCCTACACCACCGACTATCGGCTTCTAGGCGCAGCCTGCGACAATGCCGATATCGCTTTCGTCGCGCGGGCAGCCCGCATCCGAACGTGCCGGTCGGGTGCCCGCCTCGTGACCCTCAGGACACTGCGCCGAAGCGGCTCGCTCGCCATCAGCCGCGATCCGGCGACCGGCGCGATCGAAGTCCAACGTGCCATCTCCGAGTTCCCTGCCGACTGGAATCGCCACCGCCTTGCGCCCTGGCCGGAATACTGGCGCAAACCGGACGTGGCTGAATGACCTGTGCGGCCCGGGACGTGGGCCGGAGCCCGGATTGTGATCAGTAGCGCCGGATGAGCCCGACGAGCTTGCCCTGAACGCGCACCCGGTCGGCGCCGAAGATCCGCGTCTCGTAGGCCGGGTTCGCCGCTTCCAACGCGATCGTGTCGCCCTTCTTGCGAAAACGCTTCAGCGTCGCCTCTTCATCATCGACGAGCGCCACGACGATCTCGCCGGGCGTTGCCGTATCGCCCCGGCGGATCACCACCGTATCGCCATCAAGAATGCCCGCCTCGATCATCGAATCACCCTTCACTTCGAGGGCGTAGTGCTCGCCGCCCATGATCATGTCGGGTGGGATCGAGATGGAATGGGTGTTGTGCTGAATCGCCGAGATCGGAACACCGGCCGCGATCCGCCCCATGACCGGGATCGAGACGTTCTCGTTTGCCCCGCCGTCTCGCACCGTCTCGCGCGCTTTCGCCGGCTGGCCCTTGGAGCCTTCAATAACGCTCGGCGTGAAGCCGCGCTGGGCGGGCTGAGGCGGTCGAGCCACTTCCCCCCGGCGCATGGCATCCGGCAGCTTGAGAACTTCGAGCGCTCGCGCCCGATTTGGCAGGCGGCGAATGAAGCCGCGCTCTTCCAGCGCGGTAATCAGACGATGAATGCCCGATTTCGACTTCAGCTCCAGCGCATCCTTCATCTCGTCGAAGGATGGTGGCACACCGGTCTCGTTCAGCCGGGCGTCGATGAATGTGAGAAGTTCGTGCTGCTTGCGCGTCAGCATGCGTCTCGGGGCCTCCAAAACAAATCCTGAACAAGCCTATATGTTCTTATTGTGTTCCGCAAGTGGCGAATCGGAACGAATCGGGAATTGTGGGCGCAAACGCTATTCGGGATTGACGAGGTAAAATCGGAACGCGCTATCCGGGATTGGTGATGTTACACCAAGCCATAATTTCCGGTCGTTTAGAGGACTTTTTGGCCTTCAAATTGGGTCCTCAATCCCTGTCCGCGCACGTCACCAAAAGGCCCAATACCGATTAAATTGAACTTGCCATTCTTTTCAGTCGCTTAGTCGTCCTTCTTTGGTGACCTAGAACGTAGGTGTTCGAGTTTTGGTGACGCTGATTGGTGACCCTCATCGGAACTGGTCCGCTCCCAAACACCATCGTTCAGTTGATGGAGTCCAACTGTCGTTAGGCGGCTAAGGCCGCGATAATACTCACACTGTTCGTCGATCGCTTCTGCGAGAGCCCTTGCTGCTTCCTGCTTCCTATTGTGAAGCTTCCAAGCCTCTTCACTATCTTCGGTGAAGGGGTTCGTGTTCGTAACGTTGACTGGAAGATTGGGGAGCTGATCGCCGAAGATCGTCCATAGGGCGTCGTACAAATGCCATTTGTGCATTCGGCGCTTCTGATCGTCGAAGTCGCGTATCTCCAGATCGATCAAGCGAGAGATCGCTACCAGCGTACTCGCGGGCATTCTCGTGCGACCCATCATGTAATTTTGCAGGGATCGATAAGGAATTCCGGTGGCTTCGCCGAGGTCTTTGACCGACCAGCCCATCTTCGCCAAGCCGGCGCGAACTGCTTGGATGATATTTTTATCGAGATCAGGCATTGTGCTTTACGCTAAACTGCGTAATTAAAAAAATCATGATGCACCAAAACAGCGTAAAATCACGGCCCATAAAGCTCTCACTGACGACACAGGTGGCGGGTTCGCCCTCGCTCTATGTCGCCGTTAGAGCCGGCTTCGTCAATCAGGGCTCTTCGCTCAATAGGTGGTGCCGGGACAATGCTGTGAACCGCCAGACGGCAGAGAAGGCGCTGAAAGGCGAACGGCACTCGCGGCGAGCGCAGCAACTCATTGAAACGCTGATCTCTGCCTCGCTTGGGTTTCAGGCAGTCAAATGAAGCTCAATTGGCTGCCTTCGCCTTCTCTCGCTTGCCTTGCCGAAATGCGACGTGAAACTGCTGCTCGGCTCCTACAGAGAGCAGCGACGCAGCCCTCATCCATATGGCGTGGCGCGTCCTTGGAAGTCCGTATCGTCAAAGGGCGCGGTGGGCGTTCCGGCCTTCAATACGAAGTCCGTCTCGACAGCCTTCCGGTCGAACTTCAAGACGCTTGGAAGGCCTCTCAAATGGCGCTCGAACCCGCTTCGAAGCCTCTTTCAACGTCAGGCCTCGCCCTGAAATGGCAGTGGTTTCGCAAGAACTTCGGCGCTGTTCTGGCAACCGAACCCCATAGCGCGGCCAGAGCCCAGGCTATCGACGAGCTGATCGGCGTCGAAACGACGGACTGGCGCGGCCGGTCGATCAAGTTCGCCCGAAACACGATCTACACATGGCTCCGCGAATACGAGGCGAAAGGAGCGGCTGGGCTCGCGCGAGGCCGGCGGACGGATGTCGGCACCACGCGCTATCACGTCTCGAAGCGCTGGGATGAATTCGTGTCCGGCCGGATCGATCGCGAGGCGATGGAGCGGATCGGCGACGGGATCAAGCAGTACCTAGGCGGATGCATCAAGGGCGGAGAGAAGCGCAAAATCGTTCTCTTCCTCGGCCGGGAAAAGCTGAAGGAACTGACGGCGCTGCATGGCGTCCGGCCAGCCGACGAACGACTCTTCAACCGCGTGTGCGAGATCCCGGTTCGGCTCTATCGCGACCTCTACCACCTTCGGCAGGTCTATGAGTTCAAGCGCGACCGGAAGCGGTTCGACGACGCACAGCCCCGCATCAAGCGCACGACGGTCGGGCTCCGGCCTATGCAGTATGTCGTAGCGGACGTTCACCACTGCAACGTGCTTGTCCAGCGCGACGACGGCACGACCACGACGCCAAAGATCATCGCTTTCATGGACATGGCGACACGGCGCGTCTGGTGTCATTTGATCCAGTTCGACGGGCGCGGTGCGGTTCGCAACATCGATGTCATCACGGCCTTTGTCGAAATGGCTTGCGACCCGCTCTATGGGCTTCCCGAACACCTTCTGATTGACAACGGCAAGGAATACCTCTTTGCCGATTACGTCGCGGACGCACTTGCCCTCAACATTCGCGGGTTCGGCGAGGATGCATCCCACCGGGTCCACCGGGCATTGCCCTACAACGCGGCGGCGAAGCCGATCGAAGCGTGGTTCGGGCACTTCGAACAAACCTACCTTTTCAGCCTTCAGGGCTACATCGGCGACGATCGCATGAAACCGATGCAGGAGAAGCCCGGACGGCTTCCCGCTGCCTTCGGAACGTTCGACCAGTTCGCCGCGCAGTTCCAGGCGCTTCTGACGGCCTATGAGCACGTCCCGCAGCAAGGCGACCTCAAGGGACAATCGCCGCACGAAGCCTTGCGCGGTCATGTCGAAGGCGGATGGGCCGCGACCGTCATGGACGAAACCAGCCTGACGAGCGTCTTCACGACACCCGAAACCCGCATCGTCGATCGCGGCATGTTCCGATGCGCCGGCCGCGTCTGGTACGCGCCGGATGTCGGCTCGGAAACCAAGATCGTCGTTCGCATCCCGGCATGGCACGGCTTCAACGCGCTTCGCGTCGAGACCATGAAGGGCAAGCCGCTCGGCATCGCAAGGCCGCAAGAGGAAGTCGCGTTCACCGATCTTCGCGGTGCGAAGGAAGCCGGCATGCGCAAGACGAAGCGGCGCAAGGCGGTTCGTGATCTCGACACCGCCTATCCCTCGATCGACAGCAAGTCCGATCTCGCTGCCTTCGCGAGCCGGCAGTTGCCGATCGCCGCGAACGATCCGAACGGCATCGTTCAATATCGAGGCCGGGACGCCGACGAAAACCTTCTCGCGATCACACCGGACAAGTCCGCAGCAAGCGCTTCCAATGCCCGTCGCCAGTCGATCCGAGAAGAGAACGACGAGATGACGAGCTTGCTTCGTGAGGCTCGTGAACGGAGGGCGCGCAATGCTTCATGATCGCTACCCGCTCCCGCCTATGACGATCCGCAGCTCGGCTATGGATGACATCATCGAGCGCGTCGATCTTGCGAGCGGCATCCGGCCCCCGGCTCCGGTTCATGTGATCGGCCGTGCCGGAACCGGAAAATCGACTGCGCTTCGGATGATCGCGAAGGAACGCGGCTACCACTATACCGAAGCCGAATATGCTTCGAAGAGTGTGGAAGGGCTTTATGCCTCGATCCTTCGGGATTGCACGGAACTCTACGACGTTCCGAAATGGCGCGCGAAGAAGGTCGCGGCAGTGGAACAGATGCTTCACCCCCGACAGACGCTTGCCCAGAATGGCGAATGGGATTGGGTTCCGAGCGTCCTCGTCGTCGATGAAATTCAACAGGTCGAACTGACCTGCCTTCGCCAGCTCCTACAGACGGCCGAACGGGCCGGCGCGCTTCTCATCCTTGCCGGAAACGAGCGCGGCCTTGCGAGCGGGCGCGGCCGGCCGGCCGAAGACCTTGAGCCGATCACAAGCCGGCTCGCCATCCGTATCAAAATCGAAGGTTGCTCAAAGCGCGATTGCGAACTGATCGCTTCGAA
This sequence comes from Fulvimarina fulva, assembly GCF_039652615.1. Classification (NCBI taxonomy): domain Bacteria; kingdom Pseudomonadati; phylum Pseudomonadota; class Alphaproteobacteria; order Hyphomicrobiales; family Aurantimonadaceae; genus Fulvimarina; species Fulvimarina fulva. The sequence goes on along the minus strand of NZ_JBDJAC010000018.1, from coordinate 1,737 downwards.
GCACGGCGTCGAAGGAATGCCGGCCTTCCGGGCATGTGTCGCCTACGGTGCCGCCCACAATCTTCGCGAACTCGTCTCGCTCCTTGAGATCGCTCGCCAGATGGCGACCGGTCCATCGATCGATGAGAGCGCCGTTCACCATGCCGCCATGGTGAAGCACGGCAAGAAAGAGGCGGTGAAACTTCTGAAAGCACATCACGAGGAGGCATGAGACGGACCATGCGCAACGACTTTGAAACATGGGCAGAACGCACAAGATTGTTCTCGTCTGAGAAGAGTACCGCTCGCGACGACTTCGCCGGCGAATTGGAGTGGCTGGTTCGCCGGATCAAGCTTCTTCACTGGGCTATGGATGTCCTTGCTAATTCGGAGTTCCGGACAGACCAAGACAACGAATGGCTCTGGAATTTCTCTCAAGTCGCGTTCGACATCATCCTTTCAGATACGAAGAGGGCTCATCAGATGTCCCGTCGTGTCGCAGGCAAAGAACTGCCCTCGCCAATGCAGCTTACACTAGACGCTCTTCGTGCCGTCATGTTCGACGAACTCAAGGCGCAAGGGATCAAGGCTGGCGAGATCAACGCCCGGATCGAAGCGAAGATCGCAGTCGTCGCGGAAGCTGCGAAGCGCCAGATCGCCGAGCATTATCCCGACGAAGCGGCTTAGGGTGCGCCATGCTCACCCGAAACCAGACGGCCGTTCTTCATGTCGCCAAGCGCCAGCTCGGGCTTGATGACGAGAATTATCGAGCGATCCTCAAGGCGAAGGCCGGCGTCGAAAGCGCTGCCGACCTGAACCTTCCCGGCTTCTATGATGTCATGGAGCATTTCGGGAAGCTCGGCTTCAAATCGACATGGAAGAAGCGAAACTTCGGAGCGCGGCCGGGAATGGCCTCGCCCTCACAGATCGGACTGATACGCGGGTTGTTCGCCGAATGGGCGGACAACGCGACCGATCCCGACGTTTCCCTCAACCACTGGCTTGATAAGTCGTTCGGCGTCACCGCGTTGCGGTTCGTCGATAGCGACACGGCGAGCAAGGCGATCACCGCCCTGAAGCGGATGACGGCGCGCAAGCAATCGCAGGATCAAAATTAAAGGCCTTTCAAAGGCCGCTGAAGCGATCGGCAGCGTTCCACGGCGCTTGGTAGCGTCACGCAGGTTAATCGCTCTCTACGGGCTTCTTGATCAATCGAACGGAAATCAACAATGGCAGAACTCGGACCCGAATTTCTGAACACGATCGGCGCGCACCCGGTCGATGTCGTAAATGCCTTCCTCGAAGACCTTGTTCATAGCGATGCCGCTGTCGAACTGTTTCTGTCCTCACTTGAGGCTTCGAGCCTCACTTACGAACAAAAGGTCTCGATCGCGAAGTTCAGAGAAGGGCGGACGCTCCTACGCGAGGCGCTGTGGTCGGAATTGACCAACATCGACAGATCGGAACCGACCATTCAGTGAATAAAGCATTTCTCGAAATTGCGAAGGAAGGTGACCTGGAGGGTCGTAAGTCTCTCGCGGCGCATGGCCGGCTTTACAGTATGGCTCAGGTCGAGCTGAAATATAGCTGATAGCGAGCGTTCCGACAATACGGCACTGAATAGCCCCGAGTTTCGTGGACGCCCTCGGGTTACGTTTCCTGCTGCCGTTCGAACTGAACGGGTGACAGCATCCCGTTCCTGACGTGCTTGCGCTTCGGGTTGTAGAACATCTCGATGTAATCGAACACGTCCTGCCT